>PXSV01000147.1:0-22970 GCA_003022685.1 Halobacteriales archaeon SW_9_67_24
AACGCCTCGAACTCCCGACTGATCGACTCGTCCCCGTCGAAAGCACCCGTCGCGGGGACGGAAACCCCGAACTCGGTCCGTCCGCGCGTCCAGCGCTGTATTTCGAAGGGCTCGATCGAGGGATCGATCCCGGCGCGTTCCAGTCCGGCGGCGACGAGGTCGGCGGCCTCGCGCTCGCCCGGGTGGCCGCCGAGGCGGTCGTCGATCTCACAGAGCCGCGTCAGGAACGTCCAGGGGGAGTCGTCGCGCCACGCGCGACCCAGCGCGCGGTCGGCGTCGTCCATACACGCCGTCACGCACGCGGTGGGCAAAAACCAGTCGTCGCTGCCATCCTGCTCTCGCCCGGGCGGCACCCGGTCGTCACTCGCTCGCCCCCTCTGCGGCGGTCGCGCGCGTCGCCGTCGCCTTGAACGACGCGACGACGGGATCACCGACCGCGAGGTCGAGCGCCCCGATCGCGTCGTGTGTCACGAGCACGACCAGGGGCTCCGCGGGACCGACGTCGACGCCGACGCGAACGATCGTCTCGCCGGGAACGAGGTCGACTGCTTCCCCTTGAAACCGATTTCGCGCGCTCATCTCGCCCGTTTTCGGGGGATCGTCGGGGGCGTGGAGCGTGATCGCGTCGGCCCGGAGGGTCACCTCGACGCGCTCCGCGGCCTCGGGGGCGAGCGCGCGCACCGTTCCGGCGGCGGTCTCCACGGTCGCCATCTCGCCGTCGCGCTCCGTGACCTGTCCATCGAGAACGGTCTCCTCGACGGCTGCGGTGCCAGCGTACGCCGTCCGGAGACGTTCGAAGCGCGCGAGTAGGTCGCGGGCGGCGTCGGTGAGTTCGCTCCCGCCGCCGCCGACCCCGCCACGCTGGCGTTCGACGAGCGGGCCGAACTCCGCCTCCAGGGCCGTGATCCGGGCGTGTGCCCGCGAGAACGACCGGCCGAGCGCGTCGGCGGCGGCGTTAAGCGAACGGTGCTCGTCGACGGCGCGCAACAGTTCCGCGTCCCGCGCCTCGAACGACATGCCGTCGGCCCGCAAGCGCGCCGCGAATCCCGCGTCCATACTCCCCGCTCGCCCTCGGCGAGCAAGAGCTTTATGTCCGGCTCGAATAACGGTGTTGTGTCCACGACGGAACAACGCCTGAGGTCGTGTTCGCGGCGGGCGTTCCTTGGAGGGATTGCAGCGATCGGGCTCGGGGGGGCGGCCGGTTGCGTGGGAAGCGGCCGCGAGAGCGGCGGTGGCGACGGCAGCGAGGGCGGCTCCGGACCGGTCACGATCCTCGCGGCCGGGAGCCTCCAGAACCCCCTGGCGAACGGACTCGAACCCGCCCTCGATGTCCCGGTGCGGATCGAATCCCATGGGTCGGCGACCGTCGCGCGCCTGGTCGCCGAGGGAAAGCGCGACCCGGACATCGTGAGCGTTGCCGATACTGCGTTGTTCGACGACCCGCTCTCGCCGCGGAGCGGTGGTACGAACCGCTCATGAACGGCGACGTCAGACTCGGCCGGACCGACCCGGACCACGACCCGCTTGGGTATCGGACGCTATTTATGCTCGAACTCGCCTCGCGGTACTACGACGGGGCGTCGAACCTCGGGGAGGAGATCCTGAAACGGGACCAGATATACCCCGAGACGGCGCTGATCAGCCAGTTCGAAACCGGTGCGATCGACGCCGCGATCGCCTACCGGAGCATGGCAATCGAGCGCGACTACGAGTACATCGCCCTGCCCGATCGGATCGACCTCAGCAACCCCTCGCATGAGGAAGCATGGTACTCGACCGTTTCGTACTCGCTGCCGACTGGTCACGAGATCGAGGGCGGACCAATCAGCTACGGTTCAACGATCCGCAACGCAGGCGATGCCGCGCTGTCGGTCTTCGCCGCACAGAGTACCGGAACGTATCTCGACGAACACGGGTTCGTCTCCAGGGGGGAGTTCCCGGCGTACGCGGGAAACGTTCCACAGCGCGTGAAACGGGCGACAGACCGGCCGAGTGAGAGTCAGTCGCGGCGGAAGGCTCGTTCGGCGGAGTCGTCATCGGCAGTGATCGCCGACAGCGCGGGCCCGATCTGAGATGGCGACGCGCTCGGACCGATCACGAACGGCGATCGGGGGCTTCGACTGGCTTACGGTGGCGCTGGTGCTCGGCGGCGTGCTGTGTCTCTACTACCTCGCGCCCCTGGTGTCGCTGTTCCTCTCGGTCCCCTCGACGGCGCTCCTCGACGCACTCGGCGATCCGGCGGTCGTGAGCGCGGCGAGCACTTCACTGGTGTCGGCGTCGGTCAGTACGGCGCTCGCCACGGTGTTCGGCCTGCCGCTGGCGTACTGGCTCGCACGGAGCGAGGCGCGCTGGAAGAACGCGGTGCTCGCGATCGTCGTTTTGCCCCTGGTGCTCCCGCCGACGGTGAGCGGACTCGTGTTGCTCACCGTGATCGGGCCGAACGCGCCGATCGGTGCGTTCGCCGTCGCCACGGGGATGCCGCTCACGCGGTCGCTCGCCGGGATCGTGCTCGCGCAGACCTTCGTCGCCTCCCCGTTCGTCGTCGTCACCGGCAAGGCGGCCTTCGAGGGCGTCGATCGGACGCTCGAACACGCCTCGCGGTCGCTCGGGAAGGGTCGGTGGACGACCGCCCGCCGAGTGACGCTCCCGCTCGCCGCGCCCGGCATCCTCGCCGGTGTGACGCTCGTGTTCGCGCGGGCGATGGGCGAGTTCGGCGCGACCGTAATGGTGGCGTACTACCCGCAGACGATGCCGATCGAGGTCTGGGACGCGTTCCTCGAAGGCGGGCTCGATGGGGCCTACCCCGTGGCGATCGTCCTCGTCGTCGTCTCGATCGCGGCGCTCGTGGTGCTCAACACCGTCGCGTCGAACCCGTGGGAGTGAGATGCTCGCGATCAGCGAGGTGAAAAAGGCCTACGGCGCGTTCGATCTCGGACCGATCGACCTCACGGTCGGCACGGAAGTGCTCTCGGTGCTCGGCCCGTCGGGGTGCGGGAAGACGACGCTGCTCTCGGCGATCGCTGGCGTGGTCGATCCCGACGCCGGAACGGTCACGCTGAACGGCACGGACCTCGCGGGTCGATCGCCCGAGGAGCGCGGGACGGTACTCGTGTTTCAGGATGGGGCGCTCTTTCCCCACATGACCGCGCGGGAGAACGTGGCGTACGCCGCGGCATCGATAGATCGGGTCGAGGAGCTCGCCGCCACGCTCGAAGTCGGCGACGTGCTCGATCAACGGGCGGCGACGCTTTCGGGCGGCGAGCGCCAGCGGGTCGCGCTCGCGCGCTCACTCGCGGCCGATCCCGACGCACTGCTGCTCGACGAGCCGCTCGCCAACCTCGACGCGCCGATCAAGCGCCGGCTCCGGGACGAGCTCCGGCCCCTCCTCTCGTCGCTCTCGATTCCGGTGCTCTACGTCACCCACGACCAGCACGAGGCCACGGCGATCGGCGATCGGCTCGCCGTGATGGCCGACGGCGCGATCCAGCAGTGCAACACGCCAGGCGAGGTGTTCGCCCACCCCGCGACGCCCTTTGTCGCGTCGTTCACCGGGAGCACCAACCTGTTCCGGGCACGGGTCGCCGGAACGGACGAGAATCCCACCCTCGAATGGGCCGACCACGAACTCGACGCTCCGGACCACGAATCTGAGGTCGGCGAGACGATCGAGTTCTGTATCCGCCCGGAGTACGTCGTCGTCGAGAACGGGGCACGGGAACGACCGAACGTTCTCGATGGACGGGTCCGACGAGTGGTGTTCGAGGGCGACGACTACCTCGTCGACGTTGCTCCCGAGAGTACCGATGACACGATCCAGGTCACGCTCTCGCCACCCGTCTACGATCGCCTCGAACTCGCCGACGGCGAACGGGTCCGGCTCTCGCTGCCGAGCGACGCGATCCACGTCATCGGCGCGGGCGAGTAGTCGCACCCACGACCGCTCCGTTCGGCCGAGCTACAGCGGGTTCGTCGAAACCAGACGGTCGATGGCTGTGCGTCCGTGTGAATCGTTCGGCGAGTAACCGTTGGGCGGGAGGTGTTTTAGATGGTAAGCTACAAAAGGTTAGCCCAATCTAATTCGGGTATGTCGAGCAACGGGATGGCGGACGGTCCCGGGGCGATCCGTCCTCCCGAACCGATCTGGGGAGCCGAGACGATTCGCGGCCGCCGAGTCGGATCGACCGGGCCGCCGTTGATCGAGGTGAGCGCGGCGTGACGGGATGGCTGGAGATCGCGGTGATCGCGTTCGTCGCCCAGGTGGCGGTGTTGCCCGGCGAGAAGGTGCAGTACATCATCGCCGGTCTTTCGACACGGTACCGGCCGTGGCTCGTCGTGAGCGCCGCCGGCCTGGCGTTCGCGGGCTGGACCGCGCTCGAAATCCTCGTGGGACAAACGCTGCAGACCGCGCTTTCCCCGACGGTGCTCAACGTGCTGACAGGGTCGCTGTTCTTGCTGTTCGCCGTGTTGCTGTATCGGTCGATTCCCGACGCGAACAGTCCGGAGGGCCTCCCTCGACGGACCGACGGCGGCGTCGCGGGCATCGCGCCGAGCATCGACGCACCGACGGTGTTCGGCCACGACCTCTCGGACTCGTTGGGCGGGTTCGTCCCGATCTTCCTGCTGATGGCCGCCGGCGAGTTCGGGGACAAGACCCAGCTCGTGACGATCGGTCTCGCCGCCCAGTACGGCGCGACCGCGGCCATCTGGGTCGGCGAGATGGTTGCGATCATCCCCGTGAGCCTCGCCAACGCCTTCTTCTTCCATCGGTTCGCCCATCGGGTCGACGTCCGAAAGGCCCACCTCTTCGGTGTGGCGCTGTTCGCGTTCTTCGCGTTCGATACGTTCCTCGCGGTGTTCACGGGGGTCTCGATCTGGGGGTCGTTCGTCGAAGCCGTTTCGGAGGCCGTCGGAGCGCTTCTCTGATAGGGTCGGTTGGAAGTCCTTCCGGGATCGACCGCACGACGGCGTGCGGTCGCACCGGTAAACGCTCCCAACCGATCCTATGATTCGCTCCATCCGCAAGGTCAATTCTGAAACCGAGAGGAGACAGGTGGACGTGGCCTCGATTCACGAGGACGAGCGGTCATAGGCCGTAACACCGTCGTTGACAACGGACGGTCGTGACTTCCCTTCGCGAACCAACCCGGCGTTTCCAGCGGACCGAGCTCCGATCGTTCTCTGAGCCCCCGAAGGTAGCGTGCGCGCACCCTGACGCCGATTCTGTCTCAGGAACCCTTTGCTTCAGCTGCGGATACGGAAGTCTGCGGCGAGATAAGAATCGGTTGAGAGTAATACCAACCGGTACTGACCGGAACTCAGTTCGACTCGTACTTCTTCAGTTTCGCTTTCGAGCGCAGCCTTCGATATTGTGACGTTTTCGGTGGTAGATTCGCCGGCTGGGAGCGGGGTTGCACAAGAGCCGAAACCCTCTGCTGATGTCCAAACAGCATCCCGCCACTCTCCATCTACGGACTTCTGAATCGTCCACGGATTACCGCACCCGAGATAGATCAACGACCTGGTAGTGTTAGTGACCTGGAACTCGATCGTTCCACCTACTGAGACTGCGCTATTACCGAGGCGGAGACGTAGCTGCTCGTGATTGTAGGTAATAGCCTTGCCCCCGTGGCGCTCAATGAGTGGGACATACTGGTCTCCACCAATCAGTCCACCGACACCTCCACGGACACAACCAGCAGCAAATGGAGACGTTACCGTAGCCGCAGTTCCGAGAAATCGTCTTCGATCCATAATCATACTGTTCTACGCACGATTATATCTCTTGTCCGCATCCCCCGAATATCGAACCCAACAATACACAATTCCACCCTGTCGGCAGTCAGTTGATTGCTGATGAAGTTAGAAAGTCGGATCAAGCACTACAAAATTACAAAACTACCTGGTTTCCCGAAGCCTGTCCTCCGAGAGTCTGTGCTCATCCCGACCCGGGTTCGATATATTCGACTGTGGTTTACTGACGGTTGGCGAACGAGCTCGACCGGAACACGCCGTCGATCGTCGGACCCCGTACCGTTTTGCTCCGTCGACCCGCTTTTCGTGGGAAGCGTTTCGGCCGTTCTACGCTACCGATTTCCGGTGTGAGAAAACTTACTTCGGTTCCCTCACAAGACTTGCGCATGAGTTCCGTCCCGGAACGCAGCGAGATCGAGACCGAGTACATGTGGGACCTGGAGGGTCTCTTCGCCTCGGACGAGGAGTGGGAGGACGCCTTCGAGGCGGTCGAGGCACGGCTCGACGACCTCGCGGCCTACGAGGGCCGGACGACCGAGAGCGCCGCGACGCTGCTCGCAACCCTCGAAACCCGCGAGGAACTCATGCGCGAGGTCGCGAACGTCGCCACCTACGCCAAGCTCCGCAGCGACGAGGACACCGCCGACCAGCACTACCAGGCGCTCAGTTCGCGCGCGAGCACGCTCGCCACCGACGCCCGGAGCGCGGCGAGCTTCATCGAACCCGAGCTGCAGGACAGCTCGCGCGACGAACTCGACGAACTGATCGAGGAGGAACCCGAACTCGGGACCTACGAACACTACTTCGACGACGTGCTCCGGATGAAACCCCACACCCGCTCGGCCGAGATCGAGGAACTCCTCGCCGACCTCAGCGAGGTCACGGGCGGGGCGAGCGAGGTCTACAGCCTCCTCACGAACGCCGACATGGACTTCCCCACCGTCGAGGATTCAGACGGCGAGCCCGTCGAGATCTCGCTAAGCAATTTTACTACCCTTCAGAAACGCTCCGATCGGGACTTTCGTGAGGCGGTCTACGAGGCCTTCTACGACGAGTGGACCGAGGTACGGAACGCGGTCGGGACGGCCCACCACAACAGCGTGAAGGCGGACGTCAAACTCGCCGAAGCGCACCACTACGACACCGCGCGCGAGGCGTCGCTCGACGGCGCGAACATCCCGGTCTCGGTATACGACACTCTGATCGACACCGTTCACGACAACCTCGATCTGTTGCAGCGCCACGCCGATCTCAAGCAGGAGGCGCTCGGTGTCGACGAACTCCGGATGTGGGACGTCTACATGCCGCTGGCCGACGGCGAGGGGCCCGAAGTACCCTACGAGGAGGCCGAAGAGCACGTCATCGAAGCGGTCGCACCGCTCGGCGACGATTATCAAGACCGGCTCGCGGAGGGTCTCGACTCGCGATGGGTCGACGTCTACGAGAACGCGGGCAAGCAGTCGGGGGCGTACTCCGCCGGAACCTACGACTCCCAGCCGTACATCCTGATGAACTACCAGGACGACATCGACTCGATGTACACCCTGGCCCATGAACTCGGTCACTCGCTGCACACCCAACTCGCGAGCGAAACTCAGCCCCACGTCTACGGCGGCTACGAAATCTTCGTCGCCGAGGTCGCCTCCACGGTCAACGAAGCACTTCTCACTAATCACCTGCTCGACACCATCGAGGACGACACGTTCCGCCGGCACGTACTGAGCGAGTACCTCGAACGATTTCGATCGACGCTCTTTCGCCAGACGATGTTCGCGGAGTTCGAAAAGGAGACCCACAGGCTCGTGGAGGACGGCAAAGCGCTCACGCCCGACCGGCTCGACGACCTCTATCGCGACCTGAAGGAGGAGTTCTACGCGACGAGCGCCGTAGACGACCGGATCGCCCGTGAGTGGATGCGGATCCCCCCCTTCTACCGGGCGTTTTACGTCTACCAGTACGCGACCGGCATCAGCGCTGCCGTCGCAGTCGCTGAGCGGATCCGCGAGGAGGGTGCCCCGGCTGCAAAGCCTACCGCGAATTCCTCGAATCGGGCTCGCACGGCTACCCGATCGAACTCCTCCAGGAAGCGGGGGTCGACACGATGACCGCCGAGCCGATCGAATCGGCGCTCGCGGCCTACGACGACGCGCTCACGGAGTTCGAGCGCCTCGCCTGAGCCTCATAATTCTCCCGAACCCAAAGGGACTTTTAACGCACGGGCCCAACAATTGGGTATCGAATGTCACACAGCCCCTCTCTCCCCGACCGGCCCCGGCTCGATCTCGACCCCGAGATCTCGGACGACGAGCGGGTGGCGGCGCTCAGCGAACACTTGGCGGAGATCGCGCAGGTCCACGACGAGCTCGCCGAGCGCCTCGACGAGGCCCGAAAGCGAGGCGGGGCGGCTCCAGCGGGAGAACGAGACGCTCAAGACCTCCTCGCTGTACGTCGCCACGGTCGAGGAGCTGACCGACGAGGGCGCGATCGTGCGCCAGCACGGCAACAACCAGGAAGTCCTCACCGAGATCTCGCCCACGCTCGAAGAGGAGGTCGACAACGGCGATCGGGTCGCGGTCAACGACTCCTTCAGCGTCCAGCGGGCCCTTTCGAGCGAGACCGACGCGCGCGCCCAGGCGATGCAGGTCGAGGCCCGCCCCGAAGTGACCTACGGCGACATCGGCGGGATCGATGACCAGATCCGCGACGTGCGCGAGGCCGTCGAGCTCCCGCTGCTCGATCCCGAACGCTTCGATACGGTGGGGATCGAGCCGCCGACCGGTGTGCTGCTTCACGGGCCGCCAGGCACCGGGAAGACGATGCTCGCGAAGGCGGTCGCGAACGGCACCGACGCGACCTTCATCAAGATGGCGGGCTCCGAGCTCGTCCGGAAGTTCATCGGCGAGGGCGCGCGCCTCGTCCGGGATCTCTTCGAACTCGCGAACGAACACGAGCCAGCAGTCATCTTCATCGACGAGCTCGACGCGGTCGCCGCCAAACGAACGGATTCGAAGACCTCGGGCGACCGCTTCGACCGGCTCATCGAGGTCCCCGAACCCGACGCCGAGGGGCGCGAACAGATCTTCCAGATCCACACCCGCGGGACGACCCTCGCCGAGGACGTCGACTTCGCCGAACTCGCCGCGACAACCGAGGGGCGAAGCGGCGCGGAGATCGAGAGCCTCGCGACCGAGGCCGGGATGTTCGCCATCCGCGACGAGCGCACCGAGGTCCGGATGGACGACTTCGAGGCCGCCCTGGAGAAGATCACCGACGAGGACACCCCCGCCGAGCCGGTCGCGTTCCGCTGACGGCGGCCCGGGAACGCCGTTGCAAAGCGCCGTGAGGAGCCCGAAACCACAACCCTTCTCGCCCGTGCGCCACTTCACTCGGTCATGAGCACCATCAGCGTCGTCGCCGGCACGGGTCGGGGGCCGACGGCGGTCACGTCGTACGACGCGGCGCTCGCCGACGCGGGCGTCCACAACTACAACCTCGTTCGGGTTTCCTCGGTGATCCCCGCCGGGAGCAGCGTCGAGCGCCACGATACTGCACCGGACCTCGGACCCGTGGGTGGGAAGCTCACCGTGGTCGAGGCGCGCGCCACGATCGAAGCGCGTGCCGGCGACGGGGCAGGGAGCGTGACGGGGAGCGCGGCGGCGGACGACGCCGAACCGGACGCGGCCGGAGCGTGTGCCGGCCTCGGCTGGTCGGTCGACGACGACGGGCGCGGGATCGTTTACGAAGCGTCGAGCATGGATGAGGCGACCGTCCGCGAGGCGATCGAGACCGGGTTGGCGGCGGGCCGGGACCTCCGCGAGTGGTCGTTCGTCGACGACCAGGTAGCGATCGAAACGGCCGACGGCACGACCGAGGAGGGCTTCGTGACGGCGGTCGTGCTCGCAGTCTACGGCGCGGCGGAGCCGATCCCGTAGCGGGAGGTTTTTGACGGGGGCGTTCCTATCGGTTCTATCCTTCTCATGAACGGAAACACACCCTACGCGGGCCGGCCGGACGCGACCGGCGCGGGCCAGCGCGCGGATGCCGACGTCCCCGATCTCTCGGCCGACGAGCGCCGCGATCTCCGCGCCGGGCTCGACACGGTGGCGGCCCGGACCCGCGAGTTCCTCCCCGACGAGTACGTCGTCGGCGCGCAGATCGTCGCGGGCTCCAACGGCCCCGAAGGGACGATCGCGGTCCAGCCGCCCGTCGGCCCGGCGGTGAGCGCGGGCTTCACGCCCGACGCCGAGGAGCTCGTCGACGGCATCCCCGACGAGGACCGCGACGAGGTCGCCCACCAGCTCGCCGCGACCGCCGCGCTCCAGGTCAAACGGGCCGTCGAGGACGCGGTCGCGCCGGTCGCCCAGTAACCGCGATCGAGGCGATTTGGGCGGTGTTTTCCCTTTCCTCCTGCCAGCAGTCGCTTGCGTGCTGACGGGGTGGCGCTCCGGCGTGGTCGGCAACGATTCACGATCCACCGCTCGGTGAGCAGTTCGGACGGCAAGATGGAGCGATACCGGCGAGGTTTATGTGAGCCGCGCCGAACCCTCCGGTATGACCGACGACGAGTTCCTCCTGCTCAACCCCGGGCCAGTGCCCGTGACGAGGAGGGTCCGCGAGGCGATGGACGCGCCGATGGTCTCACACCGCTCGGCGGCCTTCGAGGCGGTGTACGAGCGCGCCCAGGACGGCCTCGACTACGTGTTCGAGCACTCGACGCCGGGGGAAGAATCGACCAGTGCCGGTGGCACGAGCCTCGTTCTCAACGGGACGGCGACGATGGGGATGGAGGCCGCCGTCGCCAATCTCGTCGGTGAGGGAGATGAAGTAATCGCGCTCGTCAACGGCAAGTTCGGCCGGCGATTTGCACGGATCGCCGAACGCTACGCGTCGGTGACCAGGGTCGAGGTCGGGTGGGGCGACGCGCTCGGTCCCGATTCGGTCGCCGAAGCCGTCACCGACGACACCGACCTCGTGACGATGGTCCACAACGAGACCTCGACCGGCGTTCTGAACCCCGTCCCCGAAGTGGGCGAGATCGCCGCCGACCACGACGCCCGGTTCGTGGTCGACGGTGTGACCTCGATCGGCGGCGACGTCTTTCGGATCGACGACTGGAACGTCGACATTGCGATCACCGACGCCCAGAAGGCGCTCGCCGCGCCCCCGGGAATCAGCGCGATGTACGTGACCGATCGCGTCGTCGAGCATCTCGACGGCGAGCGCGCGCCCTTCTACGCCGACCTCGACTGGCAAGCGCCACCATCGACAGTCGGCCGCCTTCCGAACGGGGTTCGGCGAGATGGGTCTGGAGGGCTTTCCGAGCCTCGACGACGCGAGCACTCACTCGAACACCGTGACGGCGATCTCGCTACCCGACCCGGTTCGCGAGCAGCCCGAGGAGTTCTTCGCCGCTGTCGACGAGCGGAACGTCTCGATCAGCGGCGGCCAGGCACACCTCGGCGGCGATATCTTCCGGGTGAGCAACATGGGCCACCTTGCCGAGGATCAGGTGCTTCGCGGGATCCGAACGGTTGGTGAGGCGTTCACCGACGTCGGCGTCGATGTCGACCTCGAAGCGGGACTCGACGCTGTACGTGCCGAACTCGACTGATAGGGTCGGTTGGAAGTCCTTTCGAGATTGACCGCACGATGGCGTGTGGTCACACCGGTAAATGCTTCCAACTGACCCTATGACGACCCGCCGACTGGCGGTCCCTGATCGTCGACTACTTCTCGCGGTCCTCGACTTCGATCTCGGTCCAGTCGGTCTCGGCCGACGGTCCGGCGTCGGCTGCCTCGAACTCCACGTCCTCGACGAACGCTCCGATCCCCTCGGCGAGTTCGTCGATCTCACCGGCGGCGAGCAGTCCCTGGATCTGCTCGACGGCTCCCCCGACGTCGCCGTGTTCGACCAGCGCCACTGCGGCCGCTTCGCCCGCCCGGCCGCCGACCTCGCTGCCGGCGGTTTCGGTCACGAGCCGGCCGAGCAGCCCGGAGTTGTTTACGCCCTTCGCAGCCGCCCGCCCGATGAGCTTGCCGAGCGTTCGGCCGAGGCGTTCGTACTCCACGGCGTCGTCAAGCGCCGCGCCATCGGCCAGCGCCTCGATGTCGAGCGCTTCCATCACGTCTTCGAGCACGTCGCTCGCGAAGTACGCCGCGAGCCCGCGTTCGATCGCTTTCTCGGCTTCGTCGTCGGACATTTGGATCGGTTCGTACTCCGGAGTCCCGGCCGAATAGGGTTGTGGTCGGCAGGGGCAAGTCGCGCTCTCGGTCGGGTCGTGCGCTCGCCCCGCAGGACCGGCCGGGAGTTATCCGATCGGCGTTCCTTCGCTCGGTGTAAGCCAGGACACGACCCAGGCACCCGACTTCACGGCCCCCAGCACCGCCGGCGGCGACGTCACGCTCTCGGACACCCTCGAGTCCGGTCCGACCGTGATCCTCGTCAACCGCGGCTACTGGTGTAGCTTCTGCGCCGAACAGCTCCAGACGTTCAGCGAGGGTTCCTACGACCTCTGGTTCAACGACGATGTGACCGTACTGCCGGTCGTGACCAGTGAGCTTCCGAAGCTCGTCGAGATGCGCGACCGGTTCGATCTCGATTTCCAGCTGCTCGCGGACCCCGAGGGGGAGGTCGCCGAGCAGTACAGCGGCACCCAGGAGACGAGTCACGGTCTCACCGGCGTCGCCGGCACGTATGTCGTCGACACCGACGGCGCGATCCGCTACGAACAGGTCGCCGACCACCCCGCCGACCGGACCTACGGCAACTTCGTCCGGTACTTCATCCGAAACGACTTCGCGGACCCGTTCGGCGGCGACTGACGCTCCGCTTGTTGTCGCAGGCGGTGGCGCGCGGGAGTGCGCTTCGCGCGCGACTCGTGCGAGGTCTGTGCGAGCGAAGTCGTCCGAGAGAGCTTCGCTCTCTCGTGATGACGAAACGGCTTCGCCGTTTCGAACCACGAGTTCAGGCTCGTCATAGCTTCGCTCTGACGGTGGATGACTGAGCGAGCGCAGCGAGCGACGGAATCGGTTGGGGAAGGGTGTGGCCTGCGGTCTCTCATTTGCGTCGGCATCGGTCGGACACGTTGTTCATCGGTACTAGAACGTCGATTGCTCCGCTTGCGGGCATTTGTCACTTGCGACCACTCTCAACTCACGGGGACCGGCGACACTTGCCGTAACTCGTGGTTATATATGCCCGGAAATATATGCACCACGTACATGACCGACGACGAGCAGCGAGGCTTCGGAACGCGGTGTGTTCACGCCGGCCAGGCGTCGGACCCGGAAACGGGGTCGCGCGCGCCGCCGCTCTACCAGACCACCTCCTACACCTTCACCGACGCCGACCGCGCCGCGGATCTCTACGCCTTGGAGGCCGAGGGCGACATCTACTCCCGGATCTCGAACCCGACGGTCGCCACGCTCGAACGACGTCTCGCCGACTTAGAGGGCGGTGTGGGCACGCTCTGCACTGCGTCGGGGATGGCCGCGCTCGACGCCGCGACCTTCCTGCTCTGCGAGGCGGGCGACAACGTCGTCTCGGCGGCCTCGATCTACGGCGGCACCCACACTTACCTCAGCCACACCGCCGCCAGACGAGGGATCGAGGCGCGGTTCGTCGACACGCTCGATCCCGGGGCGTACGACGAGGCGATCGACGAGCACACCGCGTACGTCCATTGCGAGACCATCGGCAACCCCTCGCTCGTGACGCCCGATCTCGGGGCCGTCGCCGACGTCGCCCACGACCACGGCGTCCCGCTGTTCGTCGACAACACCTTCGCCACGCCCGCACTCTGCCGCCCCCTCGAACACGGCGCGGACCTCGTCTGGGAGTCGACCACGAAGTGGCTCCACGGGTCGGGCACGACGATCGGCGGCGCGCTGATCGACGGCGGGTCGTTCCCGTGGGGCGAACACCCCGAGCGCTACCCCGAGGTCGGCGGCGACAACCCCGCGTTCCATGGCCTGAACTTCGCCGAGGAGTTCGGCGACCGCGCGTTCACCGCGGCCGCCCTTCGATGCGTGGGTCACGCTTCAGGGGCTCGAAACCCTCGATCTCCGGATGGAACGTCACTCGGCGAACGCCCACGGGGTCGCCCGGTTTCTCGCGGACCACGACGCGGTCTCGTGGGTCGCCTACCCCGGACTGGAGACCCACGAGACTCACGACACCGCCCGCGAGTACTTGGAGGGTGGGTTCGGCGGAATGATCGCGTTCGGGCTGGAGGGGGGCTACGAGGCCGGCAAGCGCCTCTGTGAGGACACCGATCTGGCGAGCTTCCTCGCGAACGTCGGCGACGCGAAGACGCTCGTGATCCATCCCGCGAGCACCACCCACGCCCAGCTCTCGGCCGACGAGCAGCGTGCCTCCGGCGTGACGCCCGATCTCGTCCGGCTCTCGGTGGGGATCGAGGACGAGGCCGACATCATCGCGGATCTCGACGGGGCGATCGAATGACTCACGCGACACGAGATACCGGGTCAATCGGCGCGTTCGAGTTCGAGTGCGGCGAATCCCTCTCGGACCTCGAACTCGCCTACGAGACCTACGGCGAGTTCACCGGCGACAACGCTGTTCTCGTCTGCCACGCCCTCACCGGCAGCGCCCACGTCGCCAGCGGCCCGCGCGGGGAGGGATCGAGCCCTCGATCGGGTGACGGTAGCCAGCAGGGGGACGCGGCGGGCCAGGCCCGCGCGTGGTGGGACGCGATCGTGGGGCCGGGCAAGGCGATCGACACCACGGAGTACTTCGCCGTCTGCGTGAACGTCCCCGGCTCGTGTTACGGCTCAACGGGACCCGCCTCGATCGATCCCGCATCCGGCGAACCGTACGGGGCCGACTTCCCGCCGGTCACCGTGACCGACTGGACCCGCGCCCAGCGCCGACTGCTCGACGACCTCGACGTTTCGACCCTCCACGCCGTCGTCGGTGGCTCCGTCGGTGGGATGAACGTCCTCGAATGGGTGAAACGCTACCCGGAACGCGTCGAGCGCGCGATCCCGGTGGCGACCGCCGCCCGACTCGATCCCCAGTGCGTGGCGATCGACGGGATCGCGAGGCGGGCGATCACCACCGATCCCGCCTGGAACGGTGGCGACTACTACGACGGCCCCCGGCCCGACAACGGGCTCGCGCTCGCACGCCAGCTCGGCCACGTGATGTACCTCTCGAAGGACTCGATGGAAGCGAAGTTCGGCCGGCGCGCCGCAAGCCGGGACGCCGCCCGCGATACGTTCCCCGCCGACCCGGCGGCCGGTTTCTTCCCCTCCGTGGCTTCGATGGCGAAGCCCTCTGTCTCTCCTTCACCGGGGACTGGCATTTCACCACGGACCAGGCAACGGCCCTCGCCGACGCCTTCCGGACGGCCGAGGTCGACGTCGCCCACCACGTGATCGACTCCGAGCACGGTCACGATGCCTTCCTCGTCGAACCCGCGAACGTCGGCCCGCCGATCGCCGACTTCCTCGCCGAGGGTGTCGCCGGCCGAGCGGTGACCGACGCGCACGACGAGGCCGACGGGGACACCGAGTTCGCGCCCGTCCACGCCAGCCTGTTCGGCGACTGACGCTCAGAGGATCGATCGGTCCTCGAGCTGTTCCCGCAGTTCGTCCATCGACCCCACGACCTCCTCACAGTGGGGTTCGACGGCGGGTTTCGGCTCGTAACCAACCGCGAACCCCGCGGCCCGGAGCATCGGGAGATCGTTCGCGCCGTCGCCGACCGCCACCGTTTCGTCGAGCGCGACGCCGGCGTTGTTCGCGACCGCCCGAAGCGCGTCGTCCTTCGTCCCCTCGATCAGCGGCCCCTCGACCTCGCCGGTGAGGTCGCCCTCGTCGTCGAAAACAAGCTGGTTGGCGACAATGGTGTCGACCGGGAGATCGTTCCGCGCGAGCGCGCTCTCGACCCCGCGGCCGAACCCCCCGGTGACGATCGCCGTGACCACGCCCGCGTCGTTCAGCGCACGGATCACGTCGGCGGTCCCTGCCCGCAGTTCGACTGCCTCGAACGCCGTCTCGACCGCGTCCGCCGGAAGCCCGTCGAGCAGGCCGACCCGCTCGCGGAGGCTTTCCGCATACTCGATCTCGTCGTTCATCGCGCGCTCGGTGATGGCTTCCATTTCCGCTTCGACGCCGCACTGTGCGCCGAGCAGGACCGTCATCTCCGAGTCCGAGAGCGTGCCGTCGAAGTCAAACGCGACGAGTTGCATGACTGGGCCTTCGGCGCGCGAGGTTTCAAGCTATCCGAAGTTCCCCGCCGTTCGACCCCGATCGTTCCAGAAGGCTTACAACACGCTCCGTCGTCGCTCCGGTGTGTCCAAGACCGACTCGTCATCGCGGTTCGCGACCGATGGGATTTCGGCGTCGACGGTCGTCACGCTCACCGCGTCGGTGTTCGGGGTCGTCGCGGCCTACGTCACCGAGGCATGGACCGGCGGTTCGGGCCTCGCGTTCGGTGCGTTGCTTGGCGTCGGTATGGGTGTCCCGACGTTGTATCAGGAATGGGACGTCCGATCCACGAAGCGGGCGGCATTCGGCTGGGCCGTCGTCGGTAGCGGCATCGCATACGGCTTCTATGTCGTCGTCTTCGTGCTTTCGACCCGGCTCGGTGCGGACGACGCTCTGAGCGACGGCCTCGCCGGCGGCGCGACGATCGCGCTCGGGATCGCGTTCTCGCTGTACCGCGGTCGTGTCGGCTCGTAGTCCGACGACGGCCGGCGAATCGTACCCGGGAAGCAAACGTTATCCCCGCCGCGTCGTTCGCCCCGTCATGAAGGTACTCGTCACCGATCCGATCGCGGAGCAGGGCCTCGATCGGCTCCGCGAGGCCGGCCACACCGTCGAGACGGCCTACGACATCGCGGGCGACACGCTCCACGCTGCGGTCGCCGACGCCAACGGTTTGATCGTCCGGTCGGGCACCGAGGTCACCGAAGAGTTGTTCGCGGCCGCCGACGACCTCACGATCGTCGGCCGGGCGGGGATCGGGGTCGACAACATCAATATCGACGCCGCGACCGAGGCCGGCGTGATCGTCGCGAACGCCCCCGAAGGCAACGTCCGGGCGGCCGCCGAACACACCGTCGCGATGACGTTCGCGGCCGCGCGCTCGATCCCCCAGGCCCACGCCCGACTCAAAACCGGCGAGTGGGCAAAGGGCGACTATCTCGGGACCGAGCTCAACGGCGCGACGCTCGGGATCGTCGGGTTCGGTCGGGTGGGCCAGGAGGTCGCGAAGAAGCTCGATGGGTTGGGAATGAACCTCGTGGCGTACGACCCCTACATCTCCGAGGAGCGCGCCGCCAACCTCGGTGCGGAGCTCGTCGACCTCGACGAGTGTCTCGCGCGCGCGGACGTGCTCACCCTCCACACGCCGCTCACGCCCGAGACGGAGCACCTGATCGGCGAGGACGAGCTCAGTAGTTTGGAAGGGGGCTACCTCGTCAACTGCGCGCGCGGCGGCGTCGTCGATGAGACCGCGCTCGCCGCCGCAGTCGCCGAGGGACCGCTCGCGGGCGCGGCGATCGACGTCTACGCCGAGGAGCCGCTCTCGCCCGACAGCCCCCTCCTCGACGTCGAGGACGTGATCGTGACGCCCCACCTCGGCGCGAGCACGTACGCCGCCCAGGCAAACGTCGCGACCTCGATCGCGGACCAGGTGCTCGCCGCCTTCGAGTCGAAACCGGTGATGAACGCGCTCAACGCCCCCTCGATGGACGCGAGCGCGTTCCCCCGGGTCCGGCCCTACCTCGACATCGCTTCGACGGCGGGGAAGATCGCGACCCAGCTCCTCGACGGCCGGATCGAGACGATCGAGGTGACCTACGAGGGCGAGATCGCCGCGGAGGAGGTCGATCTCGTCACCGCGAGCGCCCTCGAAGGGGTGTTCGAACCGCTCGAATGGCAGGTCAACGCGGTCAACGCCCCGCGGATCGCCGAGGAGCGCGGGATCGAGGTCGTCGAATCGAAGACCCGCACGGCCGAGGACTTCCAGAGCCTCGTCACCGTCACCGTCACGAATGGCGACGAGGAGATCGGTGTCTGTGGCACGCTCTTTGCTGGCGAAGACCCCCGCATCGTCCGGATCGACGGGTTCCGGGTCGACGCGATCCCGGCGGGACATATGTTGGTCGCACGGAACGTCGATGAACCGGGCTTGATCGGGTTCATCGGCACAGTACTCGGTGATGCGGACATCAACATCGCGGGGATGTTCAACGCTCGCGGGGTCATCGGCGGCGAGGCGATGACGGTGTACAATCTGGACGAGCCGATCACCGAGGAGCTCCAGGACCGACTGGAGGACGACGACCGCGTTATCGAGACGCGCTATATCGCGCTGAACGGGACCGGGACGGAGTAGCGAGCTCGCCTGCCGTACCGAATCGGTGGCGCTGAATCAGACGCCGTGAGTGGTGTCCTTGATCCCCACGTGTGCGAACAGCAGGAGGCTCGCGAGGAGCCAGCAGCCGATGATTGTCCCGGGCACCACGCTCGGGGCGAGCCCCTCGGCCACGACAACCACCACGACGGCACCGATCGCGAGCACCGTCAGCCACCGATAGCACCGCATGACGTTCTGCCGCGTCAGGTAGCGTCCATCGGTTGCGGTTTCCTCAGTTGCCATTCTCCCTCTGTTATCGCAACGACACTCGACGATATTTACTCTTTCCCGCCCGGGATGTCTACTCGCCCAGGTGATCGAGCACACCCTCGGTGTCGGCGGGTACGGGCTCTGGCTCCGTCCCGGCTGCGGCCGCGGCGTCGGGGTCCTTCAGGAGGTGGCCGGTCGTCAGACAGACCACGTCCTCGTCGCTCCCGACGACGCCCGCCTCGCGGAGCTTCCGGAGGCCGGCGACGCTCGCCGCGGAGGCGGGTTCGACGCCGACGCCCTCGCTCGCGAGCGCGCCCTGGGCGTCGGTGATTTCCTCGTCCGCGACCGCGACCGCCGTTCCGCCGGTCTTCCTGATTCCGGGGAGTGCCTTCCGCGCATTGACCGGGTTGCCGATCCGGATCGCCGTCGCGCGGGTCTCGACCGACTCCCAGCGCTTGATGTCGTCGTTGCCATCCTCGATCGCCTCGACCATCGGTGCGGCCCCCGCTGCCTGGACGCCGGTGAGCTTCGGCACCTCTCCCTCACTGAGCGCTCCGCTCGCAACGAGTTCGCGGAAGGACTTGTACAGCGCCGCGGTGTTGCCGGCGTTGCCGACGGGCAGCACGATCCGGTCGGGATACCGGCCGTAGTCGTCCTGGTACCGTTCGAGGATCTCGAACCCGATGGTCTTCTGACCCTCCAGCCGGAAGGGGTTGAGCGAGTTGAGGAGGTACGCCTCGCCGCGGTCGGCGAGTTCGGCGACGATGTCGAGACACGCGTCGAAGTTGCCGTCGACCTCCAGGATGCGTGCGCCGTGGAGGCTCGCCTGGGCGACCTTCCCCGCCGCGACTTTCCCGGCGGGGAGGAGCACGAGCGTCTGCATCCCGCCGCGACCGCCGTAGGCTGCGAGCGCCGCGCTGGTGTTGCCGGTCGAGGCACACGCGAGGCGGCCGACCCCGAGTTCGGCGGCGACCCGGACGCCGACGGTCATCCCTCGATCCTTGAAACTCCCCGTGGGGTTCATCCCCTCGTGTTTGATCCGCAGACTCCGAACGTCGAGATCGTCTTCGAGCCGAGGCACCCGGTGGAGCGGCGTGTCGCCCTCCGGCAGCGAGACGCCCTCCCCGAAGGGCAGGGACGCGGCGTAGCGCCAGACGCCCCGTCCGGCTCCGTCGAACCCCTCGAAGGTAGGGTATTCGGCGTAGCGTGCTTCGAGGAGCCCGCCACAGTCGGGACACCGGTAGATCGGCGCGTCGAACGGGGCGTGTGCCGCGCCGCACTCGATGCACGCGAGCCACGTGCCGTCGGCCGCAACGGCGGGTGCTGGCTCGTCGGGTGCAAGCGTGAGATCGGCCATTACGCGACGGGACTGCCCGAGCGGGCAAAAGTGGGCCGGTCGCGCCCGTTTTTCGCCTCCATCGTGGGGTGTGTCGGCCGCAACCACGGGGCTTACCCGCGCGCGAGCCGATAGACGAATATGAACAACGCGCGGACGGAGGACTCGCGAACGAGCCGCCGTGCGTATCTCGGCGCGCTCGGGACGGCGCTCGCGGCCGGCGTCGCGGGCTGTGGCGACGCGCTCGGCGATGGGACCTCCGCCTCCACGTCGACCGACGGATCGATGCCCGCCGAAACCGCGACCGCCGCGCAGGCGACCACCGCTTCAACGAACGCAACCGACGACGAGGACGCGACTCCCCTGGAAACCGCGACCGCCGACGGCACCGTGAGCGCCGACGACGCACCGAGCCCGTACACGCGGGTCTACCGCAACACGGTCGGCTCGGTCGTCCTCATCAGCACGACCAGCCGGATGGGTCGGGGTGGTCAGGGAACCGGGTTCGTCTACCGCGACGGCTACATCGTCACGAACGCCCACGTCGTCAGCGACGCCACCGACGTCGAGGTGCGGTTTTCCGAGGGCGAGTGGCGGACGGCGACGGTGGTGGGAACGGACCCGTCGGCGGACCTCGCCGTCGTGGAAGTCGAGAACCCACCCGAGTACGCCGACCCGCTCTCGCTGGTCGACGAGCAGCCCGCCATCGGCACCGAGGTGGTCGCCATCGGCAACCCCTACGGCCTGGAGGGGTCGGTCACGTCGGGGATCATCAGCGGCCTCAACCGCTCGATCCCGGCCCCGAACGGTCGCACCATCCCCGACGGGATTCAAACCGGAGCGCCGGTCAACCCCGGCAACTCGGGCGGGCCGCTCGTGAACCTCGACGGCCGGGTCGTCGGCGTCATCAACTCCGGCGGCGGCGACAACCTCGCCTTCGCCATCTCGGCGGCCTTGGTCGAACGGGTCGTGCCGTCGCTCATCGAAGACGGCGAGCACGAGTACGCCTACATGGGCGTTCTGTTGCGAACGGTCACGCCGTCGGTCGCCGAGGAGGCCGGGATCGATCAGTCACGGGGCGTGCTCGTCACCGACGTTCCCGCCGGTGGTCCCTCCGACGGCGTGATTCAACCCGGCGACGTCATTATCGGGCTCGGCGGTCAGCGGATCGACACCCGCCAGCAGCTCTCGTCGTATCTCGCGCTCCGGACGTCGCCAGGCGACACGATCGACGTCACCGTCCGCAGGGACGGCGAACGACGGACCCTCTCGCTCACGCTCGGCACGCGGCCCGAGCAGCCCGGTGCCATCGAGCCGACGACGACGGGGTGAGCGGGCCGGCCGCCGATCAGGCCGTCCCGTCGCCGAACTCGTCGATCCGCGAGTGGACGTACGCCGTCCACTCGTCGAGGGTCTCGTGCATCAGTCGGGTGGCTTCGGGCAGCGGCGTCGCGGTGTACTGATAGACGTGGCCGCCACCGTCCAAGAGTCGGCGGCCGCGCTCGGCGAGGCCCTTCTCGCGGAGCGTCGACAGCGATCGGTTGACGTTCGAGCGGTCGCGTTCGAGGCTCTCGGCGAGCTCCTCGACGGTGCTTCCCGGTTGGTCGAGCAGCGTTCGGTAGGTGCGGGTCTCGTGGCGCTGGATGTCGAACACACAGACCATCACCTCCTCGAAGCCAGGCTCGGCGTCGAGCATGAGATCACGGAACCGCTGGGGGCTGGGGTCGGCCTCGGTCATGGGCCCGGGTTCGGCCGCCCGGCGCATAAACGTCGGCCTCGGTCGTGTACGGTCCACGCCATTGCGTGGCGACTGTCAACGCGCAACGCGGTTATGTCGGTCCGTGGTGTATCGCCTCGTGCATGAGCCAAGAAACTCGATCCGAAACGGCGACGTCGACCGGCACCGGCCTCGCCGACTGGCAGGCAGGCATCGTCGGCGGCCTCGTCGGCGGCCTCGCGATGGGCGCGATGCTCTCGATGACGAACGCCCCCGCCCTCGAAGGTGCGATCCCGGCGCTTTACTTCCTCGCGCCGCCGCCGAACGGGCTCGCGGGCTGGGTCGTCCACATGTCCCACAGCGCGATCCTCGGCGTGGTCTTCACCGCCGTCGCGGCTGGGGTCGGCGTTTCCCGGAACGTCGGACGATCGGCGGTCGTCGGCCTCGTGTACGGTGTCGTGCTCTGGGTGGTGCTCGCGGCGCTCGTCATGCCGCTCTGGCTGGACGCCGTGGGTGCCGGGCTCGGACCCGACTTCCCGAACTTCGCGCTCCCTGGGAGCCTCCCGGCACACGCCGTTTACGGCCTGCTCCTCGGCGTTGTCTACTCGTTCCTCCGCTGAGTCGTCCGAGGATCGTCCGCTTTTTTATCGCGTGGGGATGGCGACGCCGCGCTCACTTCATCGTGACGTAGGTCAAAAAGACGAGCGCGACCGCCTGGAACGCCCGCATCGCCGCGATCACCCGCTGGGCGGCGGGGTCCATCGCGTAGAGGCTCCGCATCGTGAAGAAATAATAGAGCGAAACCCCGTTCTCGACGAGCAACACCGCGCCGAAGGCGACCAACCCGAGCAGCAGCGGCGTCCGGAACGTCCGGTAGTTGTTGAGCCACACCGCAGTGAGTGCGAGCAACAGTACGATACTCACGCCGGAGAGCAAACTGGCGATCGTCAGCGTGTCGCTCATCAGCACCGGGGGGACGCCCGTCATTCGTCGGTCTCCACGTGTTGGGCTATGTTCTCGAACGCATCACGGTTTCGTTCGAACCGATCGGTGAGGAAGAACAGCGCGGCGTAGTCCTCGTCGCTTCGTTCGACGACGTCGTGATCACGGAGCATGTCGAGGTGGTGGCGAGCGGTGGTGTAGGCGATGTCCAACTCCTCGGCGAGGCGGTTCGCGTTCTTCGGGCGCTCGGCGAGCGACCGGACGACGCGAACGCGGTTCGCGCCGCCGCGCGTCGCCGTGAAGAGATACCACAGCGCCTTCTCCATTCTCGCTCTCGAAATCCCTCTCGGGGCCCGGGGATATAGCTTGGGTCCTTCGCCGAGGTAGTGTTCGGGAAAGCGGATTTCACGCGACGGCGAACGATCACAACTACTCGTCGGCAGTTTCCGGATCGCCGTTCGATAATGTACACGTCGAGGACGTTCTTCCGTGGGCGCAGTCAGCACCGAGACGGAACTGGCCGACGCGGAGCTTCGAATGCGGAGCGCCGGTCACGGGTTCGAGACAGTCGTCTGGGTCGCGCCACCGGTTGTTTGGGCTGTCCTCTATCCCGGGCGATCAACCAC
>PXSV01000147.1:22977-25389 GCA_003022685.1 Halobacteriales archaeon SW_9_67_24
GGGCGTGTTCGACCGCAGCGATCTCCTTTCAGCTCTCGCGAGTCAGGTCAGGGTGTTCGACCGCATCTCGGAGGGCATCGCGGATGGACTCGCTGCGACTGTTGTACTCCTCCTCGTGCACGTCGCATGGATGTCCTTGAGGGAGGACTCGGTTAGCCGAATACTGACGGCCGCTTTTGTCGGTTCGTCCTCGCCGCCTGTGCCCGTATTGGATATGCAGACGCGTTACACGGGGGGCCGAAGAAGCGTTTTCCGAGCGCACTACCGCGCGGCCTGGTCCGGCACGCACTCGCCGACGACGTGGCCGAACTCATGTGGCGAGTGTTCGACGGAATGGACGACGGTTCGGCCGCGCCTGGCACGCGAGGACTCCAGTGGGGAGTACCACGAGCGCGACCGCAAGCGGGACGTTCGGCGAGCGACAAGGAGATCGTTTCATCGGGCAAATGCTTATTCGCCCACCACCACTATCACCGGGTATGAGCGCCGAACAGTGCCGGATCACGCTCACCGAAACCGATGGCCAGTGGGAAGCACGAATCGAACCCGATGGACCCTCCGGGTCCGGTAAGACTGCTGGTGCAGCAGTAACGGCACTCGCTGCCACCCACACGGACACTGGCGCTGATGCTCGCACGAACGAGATAGTCGAGCAGGCGCTCGGGGCGCTCATCGAGGCTCGTCAAGGCGAGACGATCGAACGGACGTTTGAAGCGCCCGACAACGCGAATGACCTCGGAACCGGCAATGGAGGCGATATGGACCCCGACGCCCCGCTGTTTGCCGGCGATCCGATCATGAGCGTCGACATGGGCGAGGAGTCTATCGACGATGTACTCTACGGATCGGTCGAAACGAACAACACCGAAACCGAACCTCCGAACGGTGCATGACCGAAAGCGTCCGGGCGAATCGTCCGCTGTTCATCGATACGAGCGCGTTCTTGCACAACTCAACGATCGCGACGAGAATTACGACCGTGCGGGAGCCGTTTTCGCAGCCATCGGAGCGGGGAACCTCGCTCACCGGCCGCTCTACACCAGCGGGTACGTTCTTTCGGAACTCGCGACACTCACGCTGCGCAAAGCGGACCATGCCGCAGCTATTGAAGCACTCGATCGCGTAGGTAGCTCACCGGACGTGACGGTGCTCCATCCCGATGCCGCGGCATTCGCGGACGCCCGCCGCGCGTTCGAGCGGTACGACGACCACCAGATCTCCTTTGTCGATCACACGACCGGCGTGCTCGCCCGCGCCCACGATATCGAACATGTGTTCGCGTTCGACGGCGACTTTCGAACGCTCGGGTTCACGGTCGTTCCCGTGGACACCGATGAACCATGACCGACGGCAGTGGCAGACCAGGGCACCGAACGGAGCAAACGGGTTCGACGTGGAGTATCGCGCGGCCTGGTTCGGCGCGCACTCGCCGACGACGTGGATGGAACCGTCCGTGGCGAGCGGTCGACGGGATGGACGGCGGTTCGACCGACGCCTGAACACGGCGAGATGTTCCATGAGAGAGTACCACGAGAAAGGAGTCTCGGCGGGCGAACGCTTATTCCCTCGCCACGATTATCAGTTGGCATGAGCGCCGAGCAGCGCCGGATCACGCTCACCGAAGAGGGCGACTGGTGGGTCGCCAAAGACGAGACCGTCGGCGAGCACGGCGTCGCCTCACAGGGACGTACCCGCGAGGAAGCGCTCGAAAACCTCGACGAGGCGGTCGCGCTACACGAGGGCGAGGCGGGGCGACCACCCACCGATGACGAGCTTCGGGAGTGGGGGATCGATCCCGAGTCCGCTCCCGACGAACCCGGTGTGCCCGACACGCCGTGGTTCGACGGCGACGAGTAGCCGATGGGCAGCCGTCGGTTCACGGGCGAGGAGGTCGCCAAAGTCCTCATCGAAAACCGATACTACCCACAGGACAGGACCGGGAGCCACCTCCAACTCCGGTACGAACACCCCGAGAGCGGCGAGGTGCGAAACGTCACGGTCCCGATACACGGCGAAATCCCGACCGGAACCCTGCGAAACATCGCGTGTCAGTGCGGGGCCGAGGACTTCGAGGCGTTCTGTGCGTGGATCGATCGCAACCGGTGAGCGACCCTCGGTCGTCGTGGTTTCGTCGACGAGCCGGCAGACGAATACCGAACTGATCGTTTCGGGCGGTCAGTCGTCGCCAGACGTGTATGCACTGCCACGCCGTTCGATAGTATACACGTCGAGGACTTTTCCCGTGGGCACAATCAGCACTGAGACGGAACTGGCCGACGCGGAGCTTCGAACGCGGAGCGCCGGTCACGGGTTCGAGATAGTCGTCGGGGTCGCGCCACTGGTTGTTTGGGCTGTCCTCTATTCCCGGGCGATCAACCACACTGTTGTCGTGGTTCGAATCACTGGACACCT
>PXSV01000148.1:0-730 GCA_003022685.1 Halobacteriales archaeon SW_9_67_24
AGATTAACAGCGATCAGTTCGAACTCCTCGCAGCTTGCGGGCTGTGTGCGGATTTCTCGTTCCTTCTGACTCATACTACTTCTACTGAGTAATTGCTATCAATTTAATACATTGCCTCAAAACATGTCGAGGAACGGGATGAGATATCAAGGAGAAGAGGAAGAACGGGGGCTAACCGGCACAACAAAAAGAAAGTCAAAATACGGGCGACAAAAGCTTTACTAGTCTAGCAACCGTCCAATCACTCGATGGTGCTTGGTGCCAAAAGTTCGGCCTCGGTACTCATAGAGTTCGTCACCACCGGGTGCCGAGTCCGGCTCGGAACGCGCCTCGTCATCGGCCGGCGGCGCTACGCCCCAGGGGGGAATGACGCTTTCGTACGGCTGCTTGGCGAGCGATCGCACTCAGTGAGCACCGTCGCTCGAACCTGGCGAGCCGATCGATTCCGCCGAACCACCACTCACGACGGCCTCGCACAACCGCGGCAGCACATCGGTCACGTCCGCCCGGAAGTCGTACTCGGCGCGGTCGGACAGCGGCGTGCGTTCCAAGTCTACGAGCACCAGTGTCGCACCGCGATCGGCCGCCGTCCGGGGAAGCGACGCCGCGGGCTCGACCGCGAGTGACGAGCCGGCGACGAGGAAGAGGTCCGCACGCTCGGCGAGCGCGTGGGCCTCGAACAGCGCATGATCGGGCAGCGATTCGCCGAACAGCACGACGCCAGGCTTCA
>PXSV01000148.1:766-19732 GCA_003022685.1 Halobacteriales archaeon SW_9_67_24
CCGCCGAACCCGCTGCGGCGTGGAGCCCGTCGATGTTCTGGGTCACGACCCGATCGAGGTGGCCCGCGGCTTCGAGGTCGGCGAGCGCCTCGTGGGCCGCGTTCGGCGCGACGTCGTCCCTGGAGACCGTTTCGTGGAGCGCGAGCCGGTCGCGCCAGAACCCCGCGGGATCGCAGTCGAGCCGCGAGACGTGGAACTCCGCCGGGTCGTGACGCTCCCAGAGGCCGTCCTCGCCCCGGAAGTCGGGGATGCCCGAGGCGGTGCTCACGCCCGCACCGGTCATCGCCACCGTGACGTCGGCCTCACGGATGGCGTGGGCCGCGAACCGGAGGCCGTCGGCGTCGATGGTCATGGGAAGCGGTGGCGACGGACGAGCAAAAGTTCGGGGCCGCTTCCTCCCGACGGCTCGATCGACCGGGGGATCGGCGTTCCGGGGGGGCGTCTCCGGGAGAGTCGAGCGATCAGGACTGCTCGCTCTCGCCGAGCAGCTCCACGAGCGCGGCCGCGTGCTCGTCGCTCGGGGCCCGTTCGCCGTTCTCCCACGCCGCGACCTCGACCGTGGTGGTGTCGAGAGTGGCCGCGAGCTCCAGCTGGTGGAGACCGCGAGCCTGGCGGCGAGAGCGGAGCTCCTCGCCGAGCGGCGGGTTACTCCCCGTCGGCATGGGCGATGACCCGTCTCCCGACGCTCATCAGTCGATCCCGTTCTTCGGGAGTGAACTCGTACCGTTCCGGTTTCCCGACCCCGATCGTTCCCTTGAGCCTGCCGTCCTCGCCGACGATCGGGGCAGCAAGCGACCCTTCCATTCCCGTCGCGCGTGCGCCGTCCTCGGCGACGCCGGAATCGTCCGTCTGGAGGTTGCAGACGTCGACCGGCTCCATCCGCTCGGCCGCCAACCCGGCCATTCCCTTGCCGATCGGGATCGTCTCGATGCGGGAACGGACGGCGTCCGGGATGCCGATCGAAGCGACGAGGCGTAACCCGTCGGCGTCCGCTCGGTGGAGCGTGCCGGACGTACAGTCGAACGCCGCGACGACGTCTTGGAGGACTGCTGTCGTCCCCTCGCCGGGTTCCGGTTCGACGGACCGCGGTGTCGTTTCATCGCTCATCGTCGCTGGGAAGTCGATACCATCGGTGGTCGGTTAAATCCACGGAAAGGGGGCGAAGGCCTTACCCGCAGCGACCGGGAGGCCGTTCCGGAGCCAGCGACCGCACTGTGGGACGCCCACGATCACGGGAGGACCTGGCGGCTGGTGGAACGGGATCAGCCGGCGGGCTCCCCGAACCGCGGGATCGCCGTGATCTCCGCCGGGTCGGTGTCCTCGAACGCCGCGCGCGCGATGGTGCGCTTGTGGACCTCGTCCGCACCGTCGATGATCCGGAACGCGCGCACCGCCTCGTAGAAGTCCGCGAGCGGGAGGTCCCGACCGATCCCCGCCCCGCCACAGCACTGAACCGCGAGATCGATCGTTTCCTGCACGACCCGCGCGGCGAACACCTTGCTCATCGAGACCGCGACCCTGGCCTCCTCGCCGGCGGCGATCTTCCCGGCCGCATCGCGGACCATCGTCCGCGCGGCGTGGAGTTCGGTCTCGGCCTCCGCGATCGCAAAGCGCTGGGCCTGTTTGTCCGCGAGCGACGACCCGAACGCCTCGCGATCGTCCATATACGCTTTCGCCACGTCGAGCGCACGCTCGGCCATCCCCGAAAACCGCATGCAGTGAGTCAGGCGGGCGGGACCGAGGCGCTGCTGGGCGATCTCGAAGCCGGCGTTCTCGGCACCGAGCAGGTTCTCCTCGGGCACGCGAACCCCGTCGAATCCGATCTCGGCGTGGCTCTCCGGGACGGTGTGCTGCCCGAGGTGAGGGATGTCGCGGACGATCTCCACCCCCGCGGTGTCGGTCGGCACGAGAACGATCGAACAGCCGGCGTACGGATGAGCGTCGGGATCGGTGCGCGCCATCACGAGGAGGACGTCGGCCGCGCCGCCCTGTGTGGTCCACCATTTGTGACCGTCGATGACCCACTCGTCGCCCTCCTTCTCGGCGGTCGTCCGGAGCATCTTCGGATCGGACCCGCCGCCGGGAGCGGGCTCGGTCATCGCGAAGCCCGATCGGATCTCGCCCGCGACCAGGGGCCGGAGCCACTCCTTCTGCTGGTCGTCGGTGCCGACGAGTTCGAGCGTGTGCATGTTGCCCTCGTCGGGCGCGTCGACCCGCATCGCGGGCGCGCCGAGCAGGCTCCGGCCCGCCTGCTCGAACACCGGGAGCACGTCCCGGAACGCCATCCCCTCACCCCCGTGCTCCTCGGGGATCTGGGGCGCATAGATGTCGTACTCGCGGGCCTGCTCGCGAAGGTCGGCGATGGTCTCCCGGGAGACCGACTCGCCGCTGGCGTGGGAACGCTCCGCGGGCAGGACGACCTCTTCCATGAGTTTGCGGGCGCGGTCGGTCGCCTCGCGTGCGGCTGCCGAGTCGTCGTACTCCATGCCCACACATCCGCACACACCATTGTAAAACGATCGGGCTACACAGTCGAGACCAACCCCGTGAACCCCCAGCTATTCATACGATGTCCACGAACGGAGCTACCAATGGTAATCGAACGGTCGGGAGCGACGGGGTGGGATCGATGACCGGCGAGGGTGAGGAAAGTGCATACTTCTCGCGGATCGTCGACGAGGAGTCGTTGGCGAGCTACTTCGAGCGGGAGCTAGGGTCCGTCGAGGAGTATCGAATCGAGCACCATCAGGAGGGACACTCGAACGAGACCCTGTTCGTGGCGTGGGGCGAGCGCGCCCTCGTGGTTCGCCGGCCGCCGCCCGGCGAAACTGCCGACACCGCCCACGACGTCCTTCGGGAGTACCGGGTGATGGACCACCTCCAGAACACACCGGTCAGAGTGCCGCCGACGGTGCTCGCGTGCGAGGACGAGTCGGTGCTCGACTGCGAGTTCTACGTGATGGAACGCGTCACAGGAAGCGTGCTCCGCGAGACTGAGCCCGAGCGCTTCGCCACACCGGACCACCGCCGGCGGATCGGCGCGGAGCTGATCGACGGGCTCTGTGAGATCCACGCCGTCGACCCCGAAACGGTGGGACTGGGCGAGTTCGGCCCGTTCGACGTCACGACCGAGGAACGCGAAGTGCCCGCACTCTACGACGTGATGGAGTGGCTGACTGCGAACGCCCCCGATGCGCCGACGCACACGCTGGTTCAGGGCGACTACAAACTCGACAACGTGATGTTTGCGCCCAGCACCCCGCCCGAACTCATCGCGGTGTTCGACTGGGAGCTGAGCACGCTCGGCAACCCCCTCGTCGATCTGGGGTGGCTTCTGTCCTATTGGTGGGACGCGGGCGATCCGGACCCACCAGCGGCGACCGACTCGCTCAACGCGACGTTCATGACTCGCGAGGGCTACCCCACTCGGAAGGAACTCGTCGAACGCTACGAGGAGCGGACGGGAATCGAGTACGAACACGACCGGTTCTACCGCGCGCTCGCGGTCTACAAGCTCGCCGGGCTGGGCGAGATGTTCTTCCGGCGGTATCTGGAGGGCAACGCCGACGACCCGCTGTACCCGAAAATGGAGACCGGCGTGCCCGAACTCGCCGACCGCGCGCTGCGGATCATCGAAGGCGAGGAGCCGCTGTGAGCTACTTTGAATCGGTCTCGGTCGGCGACACCGCTCGGACTGCGGGGCGGACGGTCACGGCTGCGGACGTGACGAACTTCGCGGGCGTGAGCGGCGATTTCAACCACCACCACACCGACGCCGAGCGGATGGCGAACACCGAATACGGCGGTCGGATCGCCCACGGCGCGTTCGTCTTTTCGGCGATGACCGGGCTGCTCTGGCAGTCGCGCACGCCGGACGAGCGCGAGGACGTGATCGCCTTTTACGGGGTGGACGGACTCCGCTTCACCGCGCCGACGTACGTCGGCGACACCATCCACGTCGAAACCGAGGTCGTGGAGAAAGAAGAGCGCGAGCATCCACGAGCTTCCGGTACCGTGCGGTACGACGCTGCGGTGAAAAACCAGGACGACGCAACCGTGCTCCGGTGTGAACTCCTCTCGCTGGTTCGCTAAACCTCCCTTTCGCCCTGCCGAACGCCGCTCGACTCGGTAACCGCGGTGTGTTCACGCTTGTACACCGACGGCTGCGATGGAACGGATTCGATTTCGGCCTGTGCAGGACGGACCGACCGACAGGTCGGTTTCCGTAGCAGTCCAGCCCACAGCAACTATCTCAACTGGAACGACCCGCTCGACGTGCTCACGCATTCGAACGGCCGAGTGTCCTCTTTTCCGCTACTGCGTGCGGAAAACGAACGCGGGCTCAGATACCCTCTTCGAAGTCGTCGAGTGCGTACATCGTGTCCGCGCCGCGGCGGTCGAGCGTCTCGTTCGCGAGCAGCCAGTAGACCACCGACAGCGCCCGGCGACCCTTGTTGTTCGTCGGGATCGCGAGGTCGACGTTGCTCGTGGAGTTGTTCGAGTCACACATCGCGACCACCGGGATCCCCACCGTGATCGCCTCGGTCACGGCCTGGGAGTCGCCGATCGGGTCGGTCACCACGAGCACGTCGGGTTCGATGTACCCGTCGTAGTCGGGATTGGTGAGCGTCCCGGGGATGAACCGGCCCGTCCGGGCGCGCGCCCCGATGGCGTCGGCGAGCTTCTCGGCCGGGAACCGGCCGTACTGGCGCGACGAGGCGACCAGGATCCCCTCGGGATCGTAGTTTTCGAGGAAGTCGGCAGCGGTCCGGATCCGCTCGTCGGTTCGGCCCACGTCGAGGACGTAGAGGCCGTCGGTCCGGACGCGGTGGATGAACCGCTCCATCTCGTCGGTCTTCTGCTGGGTGCCGATGTGGACACCGGCCCCCAGATAGTCCTCGACGGGAATGAGAAGGTCGGCCTCGTCGTCGGCCATTACGTTCTCGTCGAACGCCGGTCCGTCCTCGGTTTCCTCGTCGGCGTCACCCTCCGCCGCGTCGGCGTCGGTCGTGGCCTCGATCGATTCGTCTCTGACGTCGGTGTCGGGGTCTTCGGCGGGCTCCGCGCCGGCTTCGCCGGTCGGCTCCGCCTCGATGTCGCGTTCGGCCGCGTCGAGACCCTCTTCGTTGTTGCTCATGCGAGTTCCTCCGTTCTGATGAGTTCGTTCAGCTTGGCTGTGCGCTCGCCGCCGACCGCGCCCGTCTTCACGTATGGTGCGGCGGTCGCCACGGCGAGGTGTGCGATCGTGGTGTCCTCGGTCTCGCCCGATCGGTGCGAGATCACGGGCGCGAGCCCGTTCTCGACGGCGCGCTCGGTCGCGTCGAACGCATCCGAGAGCGTCCCGATCTGGTTCGGTTTCACGAGAATCGCGTTCGCCGCGCCCGCCTCGATCCCGCGGTCGAGCCGCTCGACGTCCGTCACGAACAGGTCGTCGCCACAGATCAGCGTCTCCGTGCCGACCTGCTCGGTCAACTCGGCGAACCCCTCGAAGTCCTCCTCGTCGAGCGGGTCCTCGACGTAGACGAGGTCGTACTCGTCGACGAGGTCCGCGACGTACTCGATCTGCTCGTCGGGGGTTCGCTCGGTGTCGCCGTAGCGGTAGACACCCTCGTCGTCGCCGTCGGCGTCGTAGAGTTCGGTCGCCGCCACGTCGAGGCCGAACCCGATGTCGAAGCCGACCTCCTCGGCGATCTGCTCGGTGGCCTCGTCAACGATCTCGAACGCCTCGCCGTCGTCGATCGCGGGGGCCCACGCGCCCTCGTCGCCTTTCGCTGCGGGGACGTCCCGGTCGGCGAGGATCTCGCCGACTGCGGCGTGGACTCGCGCGTTCGCGAACACCGCGTCCGCGACGCTGGGTGCGCCGACCGGTGCGGCGAGGAACTCCTGGATGTGAGTCGCGTCGGCCGCGTGCTCGCCGCCGCCGATCACGTTGCCGAGCGGCGTGGGGAACTCGTTCCCGCGGAACGCGCCACCGAGATGCTGGTACAGCGGCGCGCCGAGCGTGTCGGCTGCGGCGGTCGCGGCAGCCATCGAGATCGCCACCGCGCTGTTCGCGCCGATCTCGTCGAAGCTCTCGGTGCCGTCGGCCGCGCGCAGCGCGGCGTCGACCGAGCGCTGATCGCCGGCGTACACCTGGCCCTCGATCCGCGGGACGGCGTGCTCGCGAGCGCTCGCGATCGCCTCGCTCGCGGGCAGCGATGTCGCCTCGTGCGCGCCAGTGCTCGCGCCGCTCGGTGCGGCTGCCAAACCGAACCCGCCCGACTCGGTGGTGACCTCAGCCTCTACGGTCGGATTTCCCCGAGAGTCGAGGATTCGTCGGAGTCGGACCTCGGTGACGAGCGTCATTGCTGGCCTCGATTCACCGTGAAGGGCAACACGCCGGCGTCGTACTCCTCGGCCGCGATCAGGATCGGTTCTGTACTGTCCGTCCCGACCAGCACGGGCGCGCCGTAGGCGATCTGGAGCGCGCGCGCGCCGATGATCCGCGCCTTCTCGTAGCGGTTGTAGCGTTGGCTTGCCATCGACATCACTGATAGGGGGCCACGATGTCGACGAGGTCCGAATGCGACACCAGCATTCGGCGACAGCAGTGCCGGTCCACGCCGAGGTCATCGAGCACGTCGGCCGGGTCCTCGCCGTCCTCGACCCGGGCCTCGAACGGCTCCCAGTGCTCGCCGACGACCTTCCCGCAGGTGAAACACCGCACGGGCACCATCATGGCCGTCGTCCTCCCGAGGCTACTGTCCCGATCATATCAACGGTAGGACTTCTGGTAGCGTGCCCGTGCGCCAGGGCCGCCCCATTTCTTGGACTCGGACTGGCGGACGTCGTTCACGAGCAGCGAGCGGTCGAACTCCATGTACGCGTCGCGGAGTTTGGCGTCGTTCGCGTGCTCGACGAGCCCGCGCGCGATCGCGGTCCGAACCGCGTCGGCCTGGCCGACGGTGCCGCCGCCCTCCACGTCGACCGAGATGTCGACGCTCCCACGGCGCTCTTCGGCGATCCTGAACGGTTCGAGCATCTTCAGTCGCGCCATCTCGGGCTCGATCAGTTCGACTGGTTTCGCGTTCACGCGCACGCGACCCTCGCCCTCCGAGACGGTGGCGCGCGCGATCGCGGTCTTCTTCTTGCCTGAGGTGTTCGTTACCATGTAACGTTGGCTCCGAGGTTCTCGCTCACGTCGCCCAGTTGGACGAACTTGGTGTTCGACAGCCGATTCAACGATGTGCCCTCCAGAACGTCGCCGTCCTCGAAGGGATCGCCGACGTAGACCCGCACGCGCTCGAACGCTTCGCGCCCGCGCGGACTCTTGTATGGGATCATCCCGCGGATCGAGCGCTTCATGATCCGATCCGGACGTTTGGGATAGTACGGCCCGCTGTCCGAACCGAGGTCGGCACGGTCCTCGAAGACGCCCATCACGTCGTCGGTGCCGCCCGTGATGACCGCCTCTTCGGCGTTGACCACGGCGACGCGCTCGCCGTCCATGGCGCGTTCGGCGACCTGGCTCGCGACCCGCCCGAGAATGCAGTCCCGGGTGTCGACCACGAGATCGGGGTCGAACTCCGCGGCGTTCATCGGATCACCCGGACGTCCGACCCCTCGGGGTTTTGCTCGATGCATTCTTCGAGCGCGATCGACTCCCCGACTTGGTCGATCTTCGTTTCGGCCGTCCCGGAGAAGTCGACTGCCGCCACGGTGACGGGTTTTTCGAGGACGCCGCTGCCGAGCACTTTGCCCGGCACGACGACCGTCTCCTCCTCTCTGGCGTAGCGTTCGATCCGACCGAGGTTGACCTCGGCGTGGGTGCGCCGGGGTTTCTCCAGACGGTCGGCGACCGCCCGCCAGACGGGACTGTCCGACTCGCGGGCCGTCGATTTCAGTTCAGTGATGAGACTCGTGAGTCTCGGATTGGTCTTGCTCATAGCTTGCAGGAAGCATGCAGGGAGCAGGATTCGAACCTGCGAACTCCTACGAGACAGCGCCCTGAACGCTGCGCCGTTGACCTGACTTGGCTATCCCTGCACGCGAATCGTTCTCGTTTCCGTCCCCACAAACCAGTTTCGATCGCCGGCACGTCACTCAGGAGGCGCGCGGCGCGCGGCGTCCGCTCGTGGTGCCGACGCGTCCGCGCGATGGAGCCGTGCCGAGACGTGCGCTCCCCCGCATTGTGGGCGGCACACGATCGTCCGCGGTTGGTGGGGCGATACATTACAGTTGAACTGCTTCCTTGAGTTCGTTCGCGCGTGCTTCCAGCGAGTCGACTGCCGCCGTCACCAGCTCCTCGACGGTCAGCGAGCCGTCGGTCTCGACGTGGAAGACGAACGCGTTCGGCACGTCCTCGACCGCGACCTCCTTGCCCGGATACCGGTTCGTGAGGTCGTGATCGAACTCCTCCGCGGGGACGAGCTCGCCGTCGTCTTCGATAACCCCCCGCAGAATGTTCGGCTCCTCGTCGGCGAACTCCTCGCGGTCGCCGACGACCTCGACAGTCTGAAGATGGCGGTAGCCGACCGCCACGCCGCCCTGGTGTTTGGCGTGGGACTTGCCGGTGTCGAGCACGGTCTCGGCCTCGACTTCGAGGCGCTGGCCCTCCTTGAGCTCGATGATCGGGACGTTGTCCTCGGCGGGTTCGACCACCGCATCGCTGCTGACGAGGTCGCCCGAGTAGGCGGTGTCGGGGCCCGAAACGTCGAGGGCCAGCCTGACACCCTTGCCTGATTCGAACTCGTTCGGCGGCGCGGAAAGGGGCACCATCCCGAGCCGGTGGCCGATCTGCTCGTCGAACATCACCGACGAGTTCTCGACCACGCGCACGGTGTCGATCGACAGGGTGGGAACGTCGGCCACCATCGCCCGCCGGATGCCGTTGGCGAACGCCGGCGTGATCCCTCTGACGAGGAAGCGAGCGTCGCGGTCGTCGCGGTCGATGAACGCGACGTCGTACGCGGCGCTCACTGGTTAGAACCCGCTCGATTTGGGGGCGCGCGTGCCGTCGTGCGGGATCGGCGTCACGTCCTCGATCCGGCCGATCTCCAGTCCGGCGCGCGCGAGCGCCCGAATGGTCGCCTGTGCGCCCGGTCCCGGACTCTGCTGGAGGTTCCCGCCGGGACCGCGGACCTTGACGTGGACGCCCTCGATCCCCTGGGCGAGCACCTCCTCGGCGACGCCTTCCGCCATCTGCATCGCGGCATAGGGCGACGCCTCGTCGCGGTTTTGCTTCACGGCGGTCCCACCGCTCGATTTGGCGAGCGTCTCCGCCCCGGTCTGGTCGGTGATCGTGATGATCGTGTTGTTGAAGGAGGCGTGGACGTGTGCGACTGCCCACCGTTCCTCGTCTTCGGCGCTCATTCCTGTTCCTCCGCTCGTTCGGGATGCAGTTCGTCCGCGATCGGACTCGTCTCGTCGAAGCCCACCGTGTCCTCCTCGCTCACGTCGACCTTCCGCGAGGGCGTCGTCACCCGCGCGCCGTCGACGACGATGTGGCCGTGAGAAACGAACTGACGGGCCTGCTGGACCGTGTTCGCAAGGCCTGTGCGGTAGACCACGGTCTGGAGCCGGCGTTCGAGCACGTCCGTGACTTCGAGGCTCAGCACGTCGTCGAGCCCGTCGGTCTCGTCGAGAATGCCGAGCCGTCGGAGCCGCGCGAGGAACGGTTCGCCCTCGCGTTCGGCGGATGCGACGTCGCCCTGGGCGTCACCGAGCAGTCGTCGCGCCTCGCGGCGGAACCCGCGGAGTTCGGACTGCGCTCTCCACAGCTCCTCTTTGTTCTTCAGGCCGTAGCGCCCGATGAGATTGGACTCCTCGGCGATGCGCTCGCCCTGGAAGGGGTGGTTCGGCGTCTCGTAGCCCTTCGTGTTCTGTCCGAGCGCCATCTACTCGTCCTCCGCCTCTTCTTCCATCTCTTCCTGGATGGCTTCGACGTTCACGCCGATCGTTCCCTCCGAGCGGCCGGTGGACTTGGTGCGCTGGCCGCGGACCTTCTGGCCGCGCTCGTGGCGCACGCCCTTGTACGAACTGATCATCTGCATGCGATTGATGTCCTGCTGGCGGGTCAGCGAGAGGTCGTTGCCGACCTCGTGGGTGGTCTCGCCCGTGAAGTAATCGGCCGGGCGGTTGGTGAGCCACGCCGGCACGTCCTCGGCGAACCCTTCGACGTGCTCGATGATCGAATCGACCGCGTCGTCGTCGATGCGAGCGGTCCGCCGTCCGACACCGTTCATGCCGGTCAGCGCCCGCTCGACGCTCTTCGTCCCGTCGAGGTCGGTCTGGCCGATCCGGACGAAATAGCGGATGTCCTCCTCGTCCTCGTCGGCCGGTGTGTCTGGGTCTTCTGCGCTCATGTGGTGGTTGTGCGGAGCGTCGTGGCGGGGATTCGAACCCCGGAGGCTGTGCGCCACAGAGTTAGCAACCCTGCGCCTTGGGCCAGGCTTGGCTACCACGACCCGTCCTGTGTCAGTCTCGCCCTTCCGGACTCGGGGCCGACCCCCTGCAGTACGTGTCTGGGACTAATTCGACGCGGGTATTTAACACCAGCGAAACCCGGGCCGAGGTCGGGGACCGACGCTGCGAGGGCGACCGATCGGCGGGTTCCCAACCCTTATCGCTCGGCCGGAGCTACCGCCGCCATGAACGAAAACGACGTACGATCGCTGCTCCGCGGGGTCGAGGACCCGGATCTCGGTGAGAACATCGTCTCGCTCGATCTCGTCAACGACATCGAAACCCGGGAGGGAGCCGCCCACGTCTCGCTCGCGCTCGGCGCGCCCTACTCCCCGAACGAGACCGCGATCGCGGGTCGGGTGCGCGAGGTGCTCGGCGAGGAGGGGATCGAGTGTGAACTCACCGCAAGCGTCGACCGCCCGGCCGAGGGGGACGTCCTCCCCGACGTCAAGAACGTCATCGCGGTCGCCTCGGGTAAGGGTGGGGTCGGGAAGTCGACCGTCGCCGTGAACCTCGCTGCCGGGCTCTCGCAGTTGGGCGCGCGCGTGGGACTGTTCGACGCCGACGTGTACGGCGACGCCGACGAGCGCCCCCAGGCCACCGCCGAGGAGCAGATCATCCCACCCGAGAAGTACGGGACGAAGCTCATGAGCATGGACTTTCTGACTGGGGAAGACGATCCCGTGATCTGGCGCGGCCCGATGGTCCACAAGCTCCTCACCCAGCTGTTCGAGGACGTCGAGTGGGGCGCGCTCGATTACATGGTGATCGACCTCCCTCCCGGTACTGGTGACACCCAGCTCACCCTTCTCCAGACGGTGCCGATCGCGGGTGCAGTCATCGTCACCACCCCACAGGAGGTCGCGGTCGACGACGCCCGGAAGGGCCTGGAGATGTTCGGCAAACACGAGACCCCCGTCCTGGGGATCGTCGAGAACATGAGCGGCTTTCGGTGTCCCGACTGCGGGACCGAACACGACCTCTTCGGGGCGGGCGGCGGCCGGGCGTTCGCCGAGGACGTCGAGATGCCCTTCCTGGGGGAGCTTCCGCTCGATCCCCGCGTCCGGGAGGGTGGTGACGACGGCGCACCGATCGTGCTCGACGACGGCGAGACCGGCGAGGCGTTCCGGACGTTCACCGAAAACACCGCGAACAACGCCGGTCTCGTTCACCGCCGGCGACGCAGCGACGCGCGCCAGGGCGAAGAGCAAACGCCCGACGCGCCGTAGCGGTCGGCGATCCGGTGACGGAGAGATGATCCCCCTTGCTCCGTGTCGGGGGCGAGCCGGATCGCGGGTTACGTTCCGGTAGCTTCGACCGATGCGCCGGCGTCTTCGAGCACCCAGAGCCTGATTCTCGCCTCGACGAGGTCGCGTTCCTCGCTGAGATCGTCGTCCTCGAAGACGGCGATGGTCCGCTCGCTCTCCTCGATCATCCTGGATTCGAGCGGGATCTGGTCGGGTTCGTCACGCACGTCGTTCAGGAGCGCCTCGAAGTCCTCCCGGATGTCGAGGGAGGCCCTCGCGGCGTTGCATCGCGGAAGGGGGTTCACGCCGACGTCGAGCACCAGGTCGGTCACGAGGGCCCAGTCGCTCTCGCAAAAGTGGATCGACACCTCGCCGACGATGTCACGCCATGCGATCGAGCCGGCGTTCTTCATCGATCGCACCGCTCGCGGCGGGAGGTCGAGGCGGGTAGCGGTGTCGGGATCGCCGCAGAGACAGCAGGGCTGTTCGGTCTTGCCGGTGTACACGCACTCGTTAGGGCCCGTGCGTTCATGTGCCTGTTCGTCGCGGCCAGCGACGTAGCGAAGACTCACCCGATCCCGTGCGAGACGGGAGCCAGGCCTGTCCGAGATCCATCGACGGCGATCGGTGCTTCCTGGGGAGCCGGCGATGGAAAACGGATCGTCGCCGGCGCGACACCGCCCGAGCCCGGCCGCCACGGTGTTTATTCGTTCTAAAGTAAATCTTTTACCGGCTCGGTTCCAACCCTCGTGTATGGCTACCACATCGACGGCACACCACGAGCGGCCCTACATCGACGGGCAGTGGGAGAACGGCGACGGCGTGATCGAGGTCCGCGATCTCGCCGAGGGTGGCGTGTTCGCCCAGATCGCCGTCGCGAGCCCGCTCCACGCCGAGGCCGCGCTCGATGCCGCCGAGGCCGCACAGCCGGCGATGGCCGACTCGACAATCCCCCAGCGGGGTGCGTGGCTCGAATCGATCGCCGCGGGCCTGCGCGACCGGAAGGCCGAACTCGCGGAGGTCATCGTTCGGGAGGCGGGCAAGCCGATTTCGAGCGCGCGCGGCGAGGTCGAGTCAGCCGCCGAGCGCTTCGAGCGCGCCGTCGAGGAGGCCCGGAATCTCGACGGCGAGTTCCGTCAGGGGACGACCGCGGGTCACGAGGGCTGGGAAGCGATCACCAAACCCGAACCCCGAGGGACGGTGCTCTGTATCACGCCATACAACTACCCGCTCTCGACGACCGCACTCCAAGTCGCGCCCGCGCTCGCCGCCGGCAACAGCGTCGTGCTCAAGCCCGCGAGCAAGACACCCGTGAGCGCCGCGATCCTGACCGACGTCATCGCCGCGACCGACGTGCCGACGGGGGCGTTCAACTTCGTTCCCGGCCACGGGAGCTCGATCGGCGACGTGCTCGCCGGCTCGAATGCCGTCGACGCGATCGCGATGACCGGCTCGTCGGGCGCGGGCGAGCACGTCGCGCGCCAGAGCGGCATCGTGGACCTCCACATGGAGCTCGGGGGGAACGCGCCCGCCGTCGTCTTTCCCGATGCCGATCTCGATGCAGCCGCCGCAGCGTGTGCGAAGGGCGGGCTCAAGTACGCCGGCCAGCGGTGTTCGGCGATCAGCCGCGTGCTGGTCCACGAGTCGATCCATGACGACCTCGTCGAGCGGATCGACCGCGAAATGGACGCCTATCCGACGGGTGATCTCTTCGCGGAGGACACCGCACTGGGCCCGCTCATCGACAACGACCAGGCCGACTGGGTCGAGGAGCTCGTCACCGATGCAGTGGATCGGGGTGCCGAAACCGTTCGCGGCGGCGGCCGCGACGGCCAGTTCTTCGAGCCCACCCTCCTCGGCGGCGTTCCCGAGACCGCACGCCTCGTCGCCGACGAGCAGTTCGGGCCCGTGGTTCCGGTGACGACGTTCGCCGACGAGGATCACGCGATCGAGATCGCCAACGGGACCGACCTCGCGCTCGATGGCTGCGTCTTCACCACCGAGTACGACCGTGCGCTCCGGGTCGCCGAACGCATCGACGCCGGTGCAGTCCGGATCAACGGCGCACCCTCGCACGGTCTCGGCGACATCCCGTTCGGCGGGAACGGGAAGTCGGGGATCGGCCGCGAGGGGATCGACACGAGCATCGAAGCGTTCATTCGCCACAAGAGTATCGTCCTCTAACGGAACAATGACGCTACACGGTCGCACGGTCGGCCGGGACGTCCGGGAGCTCGGTGCGCTGGTCGGCGAGGTCCTCGAAGCACAGACCTCGACCGACGCGTTCGAGACGGTCGAGGAGCTCCGGACGACCGCCATCGAGTATCGCAACGACGAACGCGACTCGCGCGACGAGCTCGACCGGACGCTCCGGGGGCTCGATCCCGATCTCGCGGTCACGGTCGCGCGCGCGTTCACCACCTACTTCGAGATGGTGAATCTCGCCGAGGAGCGCGAACGCGTCCGGGCGATCCGGACCGCCTCCCAGGAGGGATCGCTCGCGGACAGCCTGAGCGCCGCCGTCGAGAGTCTCGCCGACCGCGATCCCGAGGTCGTCGAGCGGATTTTGGGGGACGTGCTGATCGAACCGACCTTCACCGCCCATCCAACCGAAGCCCACCGCAAGACGGTCAAGGCGAAGCTCCGCACGATCGCGGACCACCTCGTGGAGCTCGACGAGCGCCGGCTGACCGACACCGAACGCGCGCAGCTGGAGGAGGCGCTCGAAGCCCAAGTCACGAGCCTCTGGGGAACTCGCCAGATCCGCGAACGCCAGCCCGAACCGCTCGACGAGGCTCGCAACGTCCACTGGTATCTCGAAAACACCCTCTTCGATACGACCGGCGAGGTCTACCGGGAGGTCGAGGACGCGCTCGGGGCGGAGTTCGACGACATCGCGATTCCCAAGCTGTTCGAGTTCCGGTCGTGGGCCGGCAGCGACCGCGATGGCAACCCCTACGTCACCCCCGAGGTGACGAGCGAGACCCTCGCCAGGCAGCGCCGGAGCGTTCTGGAGAAGTACCAGGAAGCGCTCGCCGACCTGTCGAGCGTGCTCGCCCACGACGCCGACCGGCTCGACACGGGCGAAACGTTCGACGACCGACTCGCCGCGAACCGCAAGCGATTCCCCACGCTCGCCGATCAGGCCCGCGAGCGCTACCCCGACGAACCCTACCGTCAGCACCTCCGGCTGATGGGCGAGCGCCTCGAACGCATCGGGGACGTCCGGCCGAACGGCTACGACGAGGTGGCCGAGTTCACCGCCGACCTCGATGCGGTGGCGACCAGCCTCAGGGCGAACGGCGGCGAGCGGATCGCCGCGGTCCACATCGATCCGCTCGAACGACAGGCCGAGACCTTCGGCTTCTGCCTCGCGGGCCTCGACCTCCGGGATCACCAGGAGAAACACACCGAGGCCATCGCCGCGGCGCTCGGCCGCGAGGACATCGCCTACGAGAGCCTCGACGAGGACGAACGCATCGAACTCCTGACCGAGGCCATCCTCCAGGACGCGCCGCTGATCGACGTCACTGACCACGAGGGGCTGTTCGACCCCGCGGCGCGCGTTCTCGAACGGTTCGACCGGCTGAACGACTGGCAGCGCGAGTACGGCGCGGACGCCATCGACACCTACTGCATCTCGATGGCCGAGAAGCCGAGTCACGTGCTCGAAGTCCTCTTCCTCGCCGACCAGGCGGGCGCGGTCGAGCTTCCCGAATACTGTGGCATCGACGTCGTGCCGCTGCTCGAAACCGAGGCCGCACTCGACGGCGCGCGCGAAATCATGGGCACCCTGTTCGAGAACGAGGCGTACGGCCAGGCGCTCGCCGCACGCGGCAACCTCCAGGAAGTAATGCTCGGCTACTCCGATTCGAACAAGGAGAACGGGTTCTTCGCCGCGAACTGGGACCTCTACCGCAACCAGCGTCGACTCGCCGACATCGTGGACGATCACGACGTCGACCTCCGGCTGTTCCACGGCCGCGGCGGCTCGATCTCCAGGGGTGGTGGCCCGATGAACGAGGCGCTGCTCGCGCTGCCGAACGAGACCGTCAATGGCCAGGTCAAGTTCACCGAGCAGGGCGAGGCGATCGCCGAGAAGTACGCCAACCCCCGCATCGCCGAACGCAACATGGAGCAGATGCTGAACGCCCAGATCCGCGCGCGGGCGCGGTCGCTCGATCGGCCCGCCGAGGACGTGCCCGCGGAGTGGATCGACGCCGCCGCGACGATCGCCGACGCGGCCCGCACAGCGTACCAGGGCTTACTCGACACGGAGGGGTTCGTCTCGTACTTCGAGCAGGCAACGCCGATCACCGTGATCGAGGAGCTCAACATGGGCTCGCGGCCCGCTTCGCGGTCGGGCGAGCGCACAGTGGAGGACCTTCGGGCGATCCCGTGGGTGTTCTCGTGGACCCAGTCGCGATGTATTCTGCCTGGCTGGTACGGTCTCGGGGCCGGAATCGAAGCCTATCTGGAGGAGGGTGGTTCGACCGACACGCTCCAGGCGATGTACGACGAGTGGGCCTTTTTCCGGACGACGATCGACAACGCCGCGCTCGCGCTCGCGCGCACCGACATGGAGATCGCGAGCGAGTACGCCGCGGTCGCCGACGACGACCTCGAAGAACGCTTCTTCCCGGTATTCGAGGCCGAGTACGAGCGCGCCGCCGAGTTCGCCACGACCGCCGGCGACCGCGACGACCTCGTGACCCGCGAGTGGCTCCGGGAGAGCCTCCGTCGCCGGAACCCCTACGTCGACCCGCTGAATCTGCTCCAGACTCACCTCCTCGACCGCGAACACCGCACCGAGACGGAAAAGCGGGCGCTGCGCTTGACGGTCAAGGGGATCGCCGCCGGGATGAAAAACACCGGCTGACGGCGTTTCGCGGCGGTTCATCAGTGAGCCGAGGGGAAAAGGGGACCGACACCCGCCACCACGGCGGGACAGCACGGCCGTCACCTCACAGTCGTCGCAGGGTCGCCATCGACTCCAGCAGCGCGCGGCCGTTGTGGTAGGCAGCCTTGTAGACCGCTCCCTTCCGCCCGACCGGTTCGAGATCGTCGTCCACGCCGGCGTGCCACTCACCGTGCTCGCGGTCGATCTGATGCCGGTCGAGGAACTCGTAGGTCTCGGTGAACACGTCGAGATACGTCCGGTCGCCGGTGTGCTCGTACATCCGGATCGCGCTCGTCAGACACTCCGCCTGGACCCACCAGGCTTTGACCCGGAACCGCGCCGGTTCGCCGAACCCGCCGTAGAAGTAGAACCCGCCGTGATCGTCGTCGTACCCGTATTCGATCGCGTACTCCCAAAGCGTCTCGTACAGGTCGGTGAACGGGTCGACCGCGAGCCCGAGCGCGTCCGCGGCCTCCATCGTCAGCCAGACGTTCTCGAGGTCGTGGCCGTAGGAGACGATCCGGAACGCTTCGTCGTCGGTCTTCGGGTGCCACTCCGGGGTGTACTTGTCGGTACAGGCCCCCAGCTCCGTCCGGACGACGGTCGTGGTGAGAACGTCGAGCAGTTCGTGGAGGCGTCGCCGCCCCCGTTCGGTTCCGAACGCCCGGTAGTACGCCGTGAACCCCTCCAGGAGGTGGAGGTGGGTGTTCATCAGCTTCAGCGTCGGATCGAGCACGTCCTCGGCCGATTCCTTCGGCGACCAATCGGGTTCGATGGCGTCGAGATACGTCCGTCCCTCGGTGATCGGCTCCCACGCCGGGGTGAAGTACTCGACGTAGCCGCCGTGGTCGTCGTCCTTCGCGTTCCGGTCGAGCAGATCGACGAGTTCGTGGGCGTGTGCGGCCGCCCGTTCGTCGCCGGTCGCGCGGTGGTACTCCGAGAGCGCGTAGAGACCGAACGCCTGGCCGTAGAGGTGTTTGTTCGGCTTTACAACGGTCCCGTCGCGGCCGACTTCCCAGACGAACCCGCCGTTGTCGTCGTCCCACAGCTCGCCGACGAGGAACGCGAAGCCGTGGTCGGCGACGTCGCGGTACTCGGACCCGTACCCCTCCCGGACGAGTCGTGCGGCCAGCCACGCCATCCGCGCCTGCGTGACGACCTGCTTGTGATCGTTGCCGGCGAAATCCCCCTCCCGGTCGTAGCTCGTGAGGAACCCGCCCTCGTCGTCGATACACCGCGGAAACCAGAACCCGAGGACGTTCTCCCGTAGCGTCTCTTCGAGTTCCGGCAAATACCGATCGGCGAGGGCCGACGCGGGGGGTGTCACACTGTGATCGATTGCAGTCGCTCGAATAACGGTTTCGCTCCCCGCGGTCCCGGGCGCAACCCGACCATCCGATCGGCGCGAGGAGGTGTCGCCCGGCCGAACACGGTGGGGGCACGAAAGGAATCGCTTAACCGCGCGCACGGGACAGGGGTCGTATGGACCACGCGGAGCGAAGGCGGCTCGTGGGGCGGAACACGGCCGAGGTCGTCACCGACGAGGAGCTCGACGGACTGCTGGCCGGGAACGATCCGACGGTGTACATCGGCTACGCGCCGACCGGCGAGATGCACATCGGCCCCTTCACCACGATCCGCAAACTCGCCGACTTCCTCCGCGCCGACCTCGACGTCACGGTTCTGATCGCGGATCTCCACGCCCATCTCGACGACGAGAAAAGCCCGTTCGATTTGCTCGACGCCCGTTCGGCGTACTACCGCGAGGCGATCGAGGGGATGGTCGAAGCGGCCGGGGCCGACCCCGAGAAAATCGAGTTCGTGCGCGGGCGCGAGTTCGAACTCGATGCGGAGTACTCGCTCGACCTCCTCCGGATGGCGGCCGACACCACGATCTCGCGGGTCCAGCGCGCCGGCAGCGAGGTCGTTCGCCGGGCCGAGAACCCCAATCTCGGCGGGCTGCTCTACCCGCTGATGCAAACCCTCGACGTCGAGGCGCTCGACGCCGACATCGCCTACGGCGGGATCGACCAGCGCGGGATCTACATGCTCAGCCGCGAGCTGTTCGACGATCGCGACGAGGAGCCACCGGTCTGCGTGTTCGCCCCGCTGCTCTCCGGTCTCTCGGGGGGGAAGATGAGCGCCTCCGACGAAGGCTCGAAGGTCAACCTCACCGACAACCCCGATACTGTGGCGAAGAAGCTTCAGGGCGCGTACTGCCCGCAGGGCGAGGTCGAGAACAACGGAGTGCTCGAATACCTCGAACACCTCGTCTTCCCGATCCTCGACGAGCGCGGCGAATCGTTCGAAATCGAGCGTCCCGAGGAGTACGGTGGCGACCTCGTCTACGAGCACTACAACGACCTCGAAGCGGAC
>PXSV01000149.1 GCA_003022685.1 Halobacteriales archaeon SW_9_67_24
GCGCCGATCGGGAGCGCGATCATCGCGGCCGGGGGGAAGGTGGGGAGCGGGATGCCAGTCGCAGCCGAAACGGTGGGTTCGATAGCGCTCAGGACGAGGGCGAGCGCGATGCCCGCGAGCGCGCCCGCGAGCGTCCCACGCCAGGTCTTGCCGTCGCCGAGCACGCGCGTGCCGTGCCAGGTCCGTCCCGCGTCGATTGGGCGACCGCCACCGACGAGCACGGCGGCGTTGTTCGGGACGTACGCCGGCAGCATCGCCCAGAACGCGACGGCGACGACCGCAACGGGTTCCATACCGTCGGATCGGCGGTCGGCGGTATGATACTGTCGGAGACGGCGCGATCGCGTGGACCGTACCGGGAGACGAGAAACGGTCCTCCGGGGTGTTCGGGGCCGGTTTCGACAGTATATTCATGTTCCAGGCAAAACTTGCGTGCATGATCCCGCCGATCGCGAGTCGGTTCGTCGCCGGCGAGACCCCGGCCGAACTCCTCGAACACGCCCGGCAGCTCGAAGCCCGCGGCGTGCGGACCATCTGCAACCGGCTCGGCGAGCACTACGAGCGCCCCGAACCCGCGATCGAGGACCGCGACGCCTACTGCGAACTCCTCACCGACATCGCGAACGCAGGACTGGGGGCCTGTATCTCGGTCAAACCCTCCCAGATCGGCATCGGGATCGACGAGGCGACCTTTCGGGAGAACCTCAGGGTCATCGTCGATCGGGCCGCGGAGCACGACCAGTTCGTCTGGATCGACATGGAGGACCACCCGACGACCGACGTCACGCTCGACGCCTACGCCGAGCACGCACGCGAGCACGAGGGAGTCGGCGTCTGCATCCAGGCGAACCTCAAACGCACCCCTGAGGACCTCCATCGACTCGCCGACCTCCCGGGAAAGGTCCGGCTCGTGAAGGGCGCGTACGACGAACCCGCGGCGATCGCCCACCGGGAGAACCAGCAAGTCAACGAGGCCTACCGCGACTGTCTCGATCTCATGTTCGAACAGTTCGGCGGCGGGATCGCGGTGGGGAGTCACGACCCGGCGATGATCGAGCACGCGATCGAGCGCCACGACGAGCACGGTACCGACTTCGAGATCCAGATGCTGATGGGCGTGCGCGAGGAGGCCCAGGTCGAGCTGGCCGAGAAGTACGACGTCTGGCAATACGCTCCCTACGGCGGGAAGTGGCTCTCCTATTTCTCCCGGCGGGCGATGGAGCGAAAGGAGAACCTCGCCTTCGCGCTCCGAGCGGTCGCGGGTCGGTAGAAACGGAGCGGCGAGGGGGGTCGGGGGGCGGTGTTCAGATAAGCGACGCTGACCGAGAAAACCATGCTGGGTGGGACTGAGCGGAGTGGTTCGAGACACCTACGGTGTCTCGTCATCACGAGAGAGCTTCGCTCTCTCGAGCGACTTCGGCTCCGCGAGGGTCAGAAGACGCGAAGCGTCTTCGGGGACTGGAAGGAGCGACTGGCTCAGGGAACCCGGACGTTCGAAAATCGCGGAGCGATTTTCGAGCCAATCAGAAATCGGAGATTTCTGATGACGAAGTAAGACCGCAAGGAGCAACGCGACTGAGGACCGTAGTTCGAAAGGCGCTTTGCGCCTTTCGTCACTGAGCGAGACCGGAGGTCCCGCGAGGTCCAAAAGAGCCGGAGGCTCTTTTGAAGATCACGAAAGACGCGAAGCGTCTTTCGAACGACAGCGAGTCCCGGGCAGAGAGGTTCTCCGAACCTCTTGCAGCCGGCGCTTCGCGCCGGCGACAACGAGGGAGCAAAGCTCCCTCGGGCCGTGCGAGCGGGCCATGCGCGGCGCTACGCGCCGCGAGTCCGAGGCGGCTTTGCCGCCTCGCGCGGCCCGCGAGCAGAACCTGAGCCACCGGGAGAGCTCCGCTATCGGAGGAGACCGACGAACAAATGGCCTCCTGGAAGCGCGACGCCACGAGCGGGCTGATCGTGCTCGTGCCGGTCATCGTCACGCTCTACGTCATCGCCTTCATCTACAACAACATCGCCACCCTGCCCTTTGTCGAGAGCATCGAACCGGCGTGGATTCGGGTCCCGCTCACGCTGCTCATCTTCGCGCTGTTGGTGTTCGCGATCGGGTATCTGATGCGCACGGCCACGGGTCCGCTTGTCGAGGGCGCGATCGACGACGTGATGAACAGTCTGCCGGGCCTCCGAGTTGTGTACAACGCCTCGAAGATGGCGGTCGAGACCGCGGTGACGGGCACCGGCGATCTCCAGGCCCCGGTGAAACTCGAAACGTGGGACGGAATGCGGATGACGGCGTTCAAAACCGGCAAGCGGACCGGGGACGGCCGCGACGTGCTCTTCCTCCCGACCGCACCCAACATTACCACCGGGTTCGTCGTCGAGGTCGAACCCGACGAGTACACCGAGATCGACGAGCGCGTTGAGGACGCCCTGACACGGGTCCTGAGCGCGGGGTTCGGTGAGACCAGCGAGGACATCGGCGTGCCGATCGACGTCGCCGAGGAGTCGGCGAAAACCGACGACTGAACCGCTCGGAGCGCGGTCGACGTGCCGACGACGGTCGGGGGTATCGGGAAACGGGTCCGACGCTCCACGCCGCTTATGCCGGGCCCGTTCGACCGGAACACATGACCGACCGCGACCTCATCGACGCGCTCCAGGGAGCCGACGCCGTCGAGTTCGGCGAGTTCGAACTCTCACATGGCGGCACGAGCGACTACTACGTCGACAAGTACCGCTTCGAGACCGACCCTCACTGTCTCTCGACGATCACGGCGGCGTTCGCCGAGCGGATCGACGAAGGCAAACTCGCGGGCGTCGCGCTCGGGGCCGTCCCGCTGGTCGCCGCGACGAGCGTCGAGACCGACACGCCGTACGTGATCGTGCGGAAAGAACGGAAAGAGTACGGCACCGGGAACCGGATCGAGGGCGACTTAGTCGAGGGGGAGTCGGTGGTCGTGCTCGAAGATATCGCCACCACGGGCAAGAGCGCGCTGTCGGCCGTCCGCGCGCTCCGCGAGGCCGGCGCGACGGTCGAGCGCGTGCTCGTCGTCGTCGACCGCGAGGAGGGCGCGCGCGAGACGCTGGCCGAGGCGGACGTCGACCTCGCGCCGCTCGTGACCGCCTCCGCCCTTCTGGCCGAGCAGTAACGTTCCCGACCGCCGGTCAATCAACCGTATGGCAGTGTATCGAACCGTCGCATGGGTGGCCGACAAACGTCACGATCGCCCGTATGCAGGGCCGGTCGGGCGCGGTCATCGTGTGGCGGCTGAGCGGTCAGGGTACACACCACCGCAGGCCTCTTGAATCCACGTCGCCTATCGAAAGTCGATGTCGAACCTCGAACTCTACGAGCTGGAAGGCTGTCCGTACTGTGCGAAAGTGAAGGACAAGCTCGCCGACCTCGACCTCGACTATGACTCGCACATGGTGCCGAGCTCCCACAGCGAGCGCACCGAAGTCGAGGAGGTCAGCGGCCAGACCGGCGTGCCCGTCCTAGTCGACCACGAACACGGCGTCGACGGGATGTCCGAATCCGACAACATCGTGGAGTACCTCGACGAGACGTACGGTCAGAGCGCGTCGTAGACTGTTCCCCTCCATTCTTCGTCGTCGCTGTTGCATCGTCGATAGCGGCGGCGCTGTGGCGGCGGCCTGGCGATGAAGGGCGAGCGAACGCCGGGGCACGCGCCGCGCGCTCCGAGCTCTCGTTCGCTCCGCTCATGAGAACGAAGTGAGCGAGGGCTTCGGCGGTGCTGTGCGGTTGCGGAAAGCGCCAGCAAAACCCTACCGCGAGTGAGCCGGAGTTCCCGTGAGCCGAAGGCGAGCGGGGTGTTTTTGGTGAACCCTCTTGCAAGGGGTTGAGCGCGCTTCGCGCGCGATGCCCCCGTAATAAAAACGTTCAGATGTAGGTGAACCACTCGTCGTGGTCGTCGGTG
>PXSV01000150.1 GCA_003022685.1 Halobacteriales archaeon SW_9_67_24
GGGAATCCGACCGCGACAACGGCGAGATGATCCTCGTAACGGGGATGACACCGACGCCGATGGGCGAGGGCAAGACCGTCACTACTGTGGGGCTGAGCCAGGCGTTCAACCAGATCGGCGAGGACGCGCTCGCGGCGATCCGCGAACCCTCGCTCGGCCCCGTCTTCGGGGTGAAAGGCGGCGCGGCCGGGGGTGGCTACTCCCAGGTCCTGCCGATGGAAGACATCAACCTCCACTTCACGGGCGATCTCCACGCGCTCACCTCGGCGCACAACCTCATCTCGACGATGCTCGACAACCACATCAAGCAGGGCAACGAGCTCGATATCGCGGTCAACTGGGTCGAGTGGCCCCGTGCGATGGACATGAACGACCGGGTACTCCGCGAGACCGTCATCGGTCTCGGCGGCGACGTCACCGGCGTCCCCCGCGAGGACGGGTTCATCCTGACGGCGGCCTCCGAACTGATGGCCGTGCTCTGCCTCGCCGACGATCTCGAGGACCTCAAGGAACGCGTCGCCCGCATCGTCGTCGCCTACGACGAGGACGGCGACCCCGTGACCGCCGACGACATCGAGGCGACGGGCGCGGTCACCATCCTCCTGAAGGACGCCCTCAAACCGAACGTCGTCCAGACCATCGAGGGCACGCCCGCGTTCGTCCACGGGGGCCCCTTCGCCAACATCGCCCACGGGACGAACTCGCTGATCGCCGACGACGTCGCGCGGAAGCTCTCGGAGTACCTCATCACCGAGGCGGGCTTCGGTTCCGACTTGGGGGCCGAGAAGTTCATGAACGTCGTCTGTCGGTTCGGCGACATGGAGCCGGCGGCGGTCACGCTCGTCGCCTCGATCCGCGCGCTGAAATACCACGGCAAGGACATGTGGCCCGCCGACCTCGACGCGCTCGAACCGACCGACGTCGAGGCGGTACGGGAGGGGTTCGAGAACCTCGATGCCCACGTCAGGAACCTCCGGAAGTTCGGCGTGCCGGTCGTGGTGGCGCTCAACCGGTTCCCCGGCGACGCCGACGAGGAGGTCGAGGCAGTCCTCGATCACTGCCGCGACGACCTCGGGATCGAAGCCGCCGAATCGACGGTGTTCGGCGAGGGCGGCGAGGGTGGCGCGGACCTCGCCCGGAAGCTCATAGATTCGATCGAGGAGGACGACGACGAGTTCGAGTATCTCTACGACGCCGACGACTCGATCGAGACGAAGATCGAGACGATCGCCACCGAGATCTACGGGGCGGAGTCGGTCACGTTCCAGAGCAGCGCACAGGACGACATCGACCGGATGGAGTCGCTGGGGTTCGACGACGTGCCGGTGGTGATGTCGAAAACGTTCCACTCGCTGAGCGACACCGCGGAGTGGAAGGGCGCGCCGACTGGCTGGGAACTCGAAATCCAGGAGATCTATCCCTCCGCCGGGGCGGGCTTCCTCGTCGCGCTCACGAGTGACGTCCTGACACTACCGGGACTTCCGGCCGACCCCGCTGCCGCCGACATGGACATCGATCCCGACGGTACGGTCTCCGGGTTGTTCTAAGGGGGCCGTCGATCGGAAGCCATGAGCGACGACTTCGCCATTGTCGACTACACGGACGTCGAGGCCGAGCCGTTCACCGAGTCCGCGGTCGAACACCGGAAGCTGACCGACCATCTCGGTGCGACGGAAATGCGGGTCAACGCCGTCGAACTCGATCCCGGTGAGGTGCTCGACCCCCACGCCCACGAGCGCCAAGAGGAGATCTACGTCGCGGTGACCGCCGGCCAGGTCGCAATCGAGGGTGAGATCCACGACATCCCCGAGGGGGGCGTCGTCCGATTCGGTCCCGACCCGGTTCGCGGACTGTGTAACCACACCGACGAGACCCACGTCTGGACCCTGTTCGGCGCACCGCCGGTCGGCACAGTCGAGAACTTCGGCGAGTACGTGATGCCCGACGAGTCGGATCGGTAGCGCTGGTCTTACTCTTCCAGCCTACCGTATCGCCATTCCAGCCTACCGTATCGCCATGACTCGGTGTCGGAGGTCTGGTTGAACGTGTAGATGTGGAGACCCTGGATGTCGTAGTGGGGGTCGTCGGCGTAGGGCGCGAGCCCGTCGATGAGGTCGTCGGGGGTGTACTTCCCGCGCGAGCCGACGAGCTGGCGCACGAACCCCAGGATCCCGGTCGTTTTCTTCAGAAAGCGGACCGAGTCCCCGACGCCGACCTTCTGGGAGATTTTGAGGAGTCGCTGATACTTCATCACGCCAGGGATCCCGATCTCGACGGGGAGGTCGACGCCCCGATCCCGGACCTCCTCGATCCAACTGACGACGGCGTCGGGATCGTAACAGAGCTGGGTCACGATGTAGGTCGCGTAGGGCGCCTTCCGCTCCATCGACTCGGCGAGCGTCGCCTCGTCGAGGAACTCGTGGCCCTCGGGATAGCCGGTGATGCCGACCTCCTCGAACTCGTACGGCATCCCCTCGAGCGCGACCAGCAGGTCGTGTGCGGAGTCGAACTCGATCCCGGTGAGGTGCTCGACCCCCACGCCCACGAGCGCCAAGAGGAGATCTACGTCGCAGTGACCGACGGCCAGGTCGCAATCGAGCGATGTGGGGGCTGACCTCGAACCCCCGATTTGCGGCCTTCTCCGCCCACTCGATCGTCGCGTCGAGTCCCAGCTGCGGGGAGGTCGTGATGGCGATGGTCGCTCCGTCCGGGAGGTGGTCCATCTGGCCCGCGAAGCTGTCGAACGGCATCAGCTCGAACCGGAGGTCGGTGAGCAGGCCGGTGGCCCCGTCCACGGTCGCGGCCGAACGCGCTACCGACATGGCTCGTGTGGGCCGCCGGTTTCGACGATTGCTGTTCCGTATGGCTGTCGTCGTGGCTCGAACGCAAGCATTGTGTCCAATTACCGATACCACGAACTTAGGTCTTGACCGGAACAGCCCAACACGTATATACCGCCGGTGGGGGACGGTCAGCGTCGATCGCCGTCGAACAAGTGGGCGCAGTCGGATCGCCGCGGCTCGATCGACGGCGGAGTGTCGCCGGGCGTCCCCGGCGGGGAGCGCCCCGGGGCGTTCTCGGATATAAACGTAGCCGATACTGGGGGCGAACAGTGAATACCGCCGAGCCACACGTGGCGAGCGTTCATGAGCAACGCGGACACGCTGCCGAGCGAGGCAGGAACCGTCGTCATCGGGGCTGGCATCGTCGGCTGCACCACCGCCTACCACCTCGCCGATCTCGGCCGGGAGGACGTGCTCGTGGTCGATCGAGGACCGCTGCCCACCACGGGTGGTTCGTCGACCCACGCACCGGGGATCATGTTCCAGACCGACGAACCGAAGGTGCTCTCGAAGTTCGCGACGTACAGCCGCCGGCTCTACTCCAGCTTAGAGCGCGACGACGGCAAGTCGATCTACAACGAGACCGGCGGGATCGAGGTCGCGCGGAGCGACGAACGGATGGACTACCTGCGGCGGCGGGTCGAGTGGGCCGAATCGTGGGGTGTGCCGAACCCACAGCTCCTGAGTCCCGAGGAGGTAAGCGAGAAGCTCCCCCAGGTCGATCCCGACGCCATCGAGGGCGGGTACTACTCGCCGACCGACGGCCAGGCGTCGGGCGTCCGGGCGTGTGCGGCGCTCGCCGAGGAAGCCGAAGGGATGGGCGCACAGTTCGTCGGCCACACCGGGGTCGAGGACATCGAGACCGACGGCGACGGCGTTCGGGCGATCGCCACCGAGAACGGCCGGGTCGAGTGCGACGAAGTCGTCGTCGCGACGAACATCTGGGCGCGCCAGCTGAGCGAGAAGCTCGATGTCCACCTCCCGATCGCGCCGGTCGAACACCAGTACACCATGACGGAGCCGCTCGCCGAACTCGACGGGAGGTCCCAGGACGTCACCGACGACCCGGTGTACGAGAACTACGAATCGGTCTCCGGCGACAAGAGCGAGGTCCTGCTCCAGGACCCCGACCGGCCGATCCTCCGGGACCAGGACAACGCGATGTACTTCCGGACCCACGGCGACCGCTACGGGATCGGGTCGTACAACCACGAACCCATCGTCCCCGATCCCGCCGAGCTGGGCGACAACGAGGCGGGCAGCCACCAAGCGTCGGTCCACGACTTCACCGAGTATCACCTGAACAACGCGACCCACCCCGACCGCCAGGAGAAAGCGCCGCGAACGGCGAGCGACGAACTCCTCCCCGCAACGGCGGGCAAGCGCCTCGATTACAAGTACAACGGGATGTACTCCGCGTCGCCGAACGGACTGCCGGTGCTGGGCCCGGTCCAGGAGTGTCCGGGCCTCTGGACCGCCGCGGCGGTTTGGATCACCCACGCCGGCGGGGCGGGCAAGGCGCTCGCCGAGTGGATGGAGACCGGCGTTCCCCGCCTTCCAGATGGTCCGATCGACCTCCGGAACTGCAACGTCAACCGCTTCGCCCCGCACGAGGGGAGCTGGGACTTCGCGAAGGACGTCGGCGGCGAGGAGTATCGCAACATCTACTCCATCATCCATCCCAAGTGGGTCTGGACCGAACACCAGCGCGAGATCCGGCGGACGCCGATGTACCACAGCCACGTCGAGCGCGACGCCGAGCTGTGGGCCGAAGCCGGCTGGGAGGAACCACACTGGTTCGACTCGAACGCCGACCTGCTCGCGGAGTACGGCGACCGAATTCCGGAGCGTGAGGGCTGGGAGGGCAAGTACTACTCGCCGATCGAGGGTGCGGAGGCGCTCAACGTTCGGAATGGCGTCGGGCTCCACGACATGACCTCGTTCAACAAAATGGAGCTCGTCGGGGCGAACGCTGGCGAGTTCCTCCAGTACCTGTGTACGAACGACATGGACCTCGACGTGGGCCAGATCCGCTACACCCTGCTGTGCAACGAGGGCGGCGGCGTCCGTGCCGACGTCACCGTCACCCGGGTCGGCGAGGATCGCTATCTCCTCCTCACTACGGGGCGGGAGGTCGGGAGCAACCACCTCGCGTGGGTCCGGAGCCAGGCACCCGACGACGTGGTGGTGAACGACGTGACCTCCAGCCTCGCGGCGATGGTCTGTACCGGTCCCGATTCACGAAAGACCCTCTCGAAGGTGATCGACGCCGACCTCTCGGACGACGAGTTCCCGTTCTATTCGAGCCAGCAAACCTTCGTGAATAACATCCCGGTGACTGCGCTCCGACTCTCCTACGCCGGCGAACTCGGCTGGGAACTGTACACGCCCTCGGAGTACGGCGAACAGCTCTGGGAGCACGTCATGAATGCGGGCGCGGAGTACGACATCCGACCCTACGGCAACGGCGCGCTCGACGCGCTCCGGATCGAGAAGGGCTTTCGGCTGTGGGGCGAGGACCTCCACACCGAGCACGACCCCTACGAGGCGGGGCTCGGGTTCGCGGTCGACCTCGATACCGACTTCATCGGGAAGGAGGCGGTCGAGGGTGCGGCGAACGGCGATCTCGATCGGAAAGTGGCCTGTCTCACGCTCGACGATCCCGAAGAAATGGTGCTCGCCGACCGACCAGTGCTGGCGCGGGACGGCGACGAAGTTCTCGGGTACGTCCACGCCGCCGAGTACGGCTACGCCGTGGGTACGTGCGTGATCTACACCTATCTTCCACCCGAGTACGCCGAGCCAGGCACCGCAGTCGACGTCCGCTACGAGGGCGAGCGCCACGCGGCGACAGTCCGGGAAGAACCGCTGCTCTGAGCCCGAGCAGATCACTCCGTACGGCTCTCGATCGAGAACGATGTTCAGGACGGCTCCGGCGTCGTCGCTCGCCTACGATCGCCGGTCGTTGCGGTGCACCGGCCGTAGATCCGTCGCGTCCGTGTCGTAGCCGAGCCACACGCTGAGCACCACCGCCGCGGCCACGAGGTACAGCGGAAACAGGAGCACCAGCGAGTACCCTGCCAGCACCAGTGCGATCGTTCCCGTCCAGTAGGAGATACCGATCGCAGCGAGCCCGATCAGCGCCGCGGCTACGATGCCCGTTCTGAAGGCGTACTCGGCGGCTGGCCCGGGGGAGTGCTTCGGCGTGACCATCTACGTAGGGCTACGCTACCGAGCAATATAAACGATTGCCGGGCGCTCGCCGGCCACGCGTCGCCCGGCAGGCCCACATCGTTCGTTGATCGGATCACTCCCCGCGCTCTAAGCCCGGTCAGGGAAGGTCGATCTCGACGCCGTGCTGTTGGCTCGCCGCCTTCACGGTGTTGTACAGGAGCATTGCACGAGTCATCGGACCGACACCACCGGGGACGGGTGTGATTGCGCCCGCGGCTTCTTGGGCGCTCTCGAACTCGACATCGCCGACGAGTTCGGAGTCCCCCGAATCGGTTTCGACGCGGTTGACGCCGACGTCGATCACGGTCGCACCCTCCTTCAGCATCGAGCCGTCGACGAACTCCGGCACGCCGATCGCGGCGACGACGATGTCAGCGTTGCCGAGTTTCGCGTCGAGATCCCGGGTCCGGGAGTGACAGACGGTCGTCGTCGCGTTGCCGAACGGTGCTTTCTGGATCAGGAGGTTCGCCATTGGTTTGCCGACGATGTCCGACCGACCGACTACGACTGCGTCCGCGCCCTCGGTCTCGATGTCGTACGCTTCGAGGAGCTTCTGGACCCCGTGTGGGGTGCAGGGTTTGAATCGGGCGTCGCCCGCAACCAGGCGGCCGACGTTTTCGGGATGGAATCCGTCGACGTCCTTCGCGGGACGGGTTCGACGAAGGACCTCGCGATCGTCGACGTGGTCGGGCACCGGCATCTGGACGAGGATGCCGTCGATCGCGTCGTCCGAATTCAGGTCGTCGACGGTGTCGTACAGCTCCTCTGCCGGTGCGTCGGAATCGATCTCGATGTCGTGGGCTGCGATCCCGACCTCCTCGCAGTCTTGCTGTTTCATCGAGACGTAGGTCTCGCTCGCGTCGTCGTCGCTCATCAGGACGGTGGCTAGCCCCGGCTGGACGCCCGCCTCGTCGAGAGTGTCCACGCACTCGGCGACGCCGTCCCGGATCTCGCTCGCGACCGCCTCGCCGTCGATGATCTCGGTCATGGGTCGAAGTCAACGGGTCACATAAAAAGGGTTCGGGATCGGTAGTTGCGCCCACTAAGTGCGGTCGACGTTCGTGAACCAGGCCCTCGACCGAGCCACGTGACGCTCCGTCGGCGAGACGTCCCTGCTGCTCGCCGACCGAAACCGTCGGAGGGAACCCGGATTCGATGACCGACCTCCCGATCGCGGTTTCGGCAGTATAAACGGGTGTGGTAGTCCACCCCGTCGTTTAATCCGGCGGGAACGGCGAATAGCACTATGAGCACGGAGAGCACACTGCCGAAGAGCGCCGGAACCGTCGTCGTGGGTGCGGGCTGTGTCGGCTGCTCGGCGGCGTACCACCTCGCCGAACGAGGGCGCGAGGACGTCGTCGTTCTCGACCGTGGACCGCTGTTCGAGACCGGCGGTTCGACCTCGCACGCGCCGGGCCTCGTCTTCCAGACCGCCGGCGGGAAAATGATGACCCGGATGGCGGCGTACACCCGGGAACTCTACACCGATCTCGACAGCTACCGGATGTCCGGCGGGATCGAGGTCGCGTACACCGAGGACCGCTGGAACTTCCTGAAGCGAAAGCGCGAATGGGGCCAGTCCTACGGTCTCGACGGCGGCGACCTCCTCTCGCCGGAGTCGGTCGCCGAGCACGCCCCCCAGATCGACGAATCGGTCATCCACGGCGGGTACTACCTCCCGACCGACGGGAAGGCCCACGCGGTCGACGCCTCGCGGGCGATGGCCGAGCGCGCGAGCGAACTCGCCGGCCACGAGTTCTACGGCAACACCCTTGTCACCGACGTCGAAACGGTCGACGGCGCGGTGCAGGCTGTCGTCACCGACCAGGGGCGGATCGCGTGCGACGACCTCCTCGTCGCGACCAACATCTGGGGGCCGCTCTTTGGGGATATGGTCGACAGGGACATTCCGCTCGTGCCGTGTTCACACCAGTACCTCGTGAGCGATCCGATCGACGACCTCGCCGGCGCGGAGCGGGAGATCGAACAGCCGATGCTCCGCCACCAGGACTACTCGCTGTACTTCCGCCAGCACGGCGACTCCTACGGCGTGGGGTCGTACAACCACGAACCGCTGCTCGTCGATCCCGAGGACATCTACGGCCCCGAGAAACTCGACGACCTCGGGCTCGAATATCCCTCGCTCCGGGAGTTCACCGCCACCCACTTCTACGAGAACACCCATCCCGACCACGACAAGAGCGCGTACGACGCCGCCCGCGAGCTCGTCCCGGCCTTCGACGAGGATTCGTGGGAAACCGAGATGAACGGCATGTTCTGTTTCACGCCCGACGGCATGCCGATCCTCGGTCCCGACGAGGAGACGGATGGCCTCTGGTGGTCGCTCGCGATCTGGGTCACCCAGTCCGGCGGCGCGGGCGACATCGTCGCCGCGTGGATGGAGGACGGAACGCCACGGCTCGACGGCGAGCGCGTGAACGCCGATCCGGCCCACATCAGTCGGTTCCAATCGCACGCCGGTAGTCGGGAGTACACCTACGGGCGGGGAGCCCAGCAGTACCAGGAGGTCTACCAGCTGATCCATCCGCGCGAACAACCCCAAGACCAGCGTGCGCTCCGGCGGAGCCCCTTTTACGACCGCCAGGCGGAGCTCGGCGCGGAGTTCTACGATACTGATGGGTGGGAGGTCCCCCAGTGGTACGAGGCGAACGAATCCCTCCTCTCCGAGTACGAGGTCCCCGATCGACCCGACTGGCTCGCGCGCAACTGGTCGAAAGCTCAGGGCGTCGAACACCAGGCCGTCCGCGACCGGGTGGCGATGTTCGACATGACCACCTTCACCGGGATCGAGGTCGCCGGCGAAGGTACGCAGGAGTTCCTCCAGGGCCTGCTGACGAACGACATGGATTGCTCGGTGGGACGGATGCGCTACGCCACGATGTTGAACGAAGACGGCGGGATCCTCGCGGATCTGACCGTCGCGCGACTCGGGGAGGATCGATATCTCCTGACCACGGGTGGCGGCAACTCCGCGACGCTGCACTCCCGATGGATCGAAGAGCACGCGCCCGACTCGGTGTCGATTACGGTCCACGACTCCAGCCGGTCGGGGATCGGCGTGTTCGGCCCCGAGTCGCGGAACCTGCTCCAGCCGCTGGTCGAGGCCGACCTCTCGGACGACGCCTTCCCGTTTTACTCCGTCGAGGAGACCTACCTCGAAAGCCTGCCAGTAACGATGCTCAGGCTGTCGTACGCCGGCGAACTCGGCTGGGAGCTCTACACGCCAACCGAGTACGGCGCGCAGCTCTGGGACGCGATCTGGGACGCCGGCCAGGAGTACGGCGTCGTGCCGATGGGATGGGAGGCGCTCGACTCCACGAGCTTAGAGAAGGGCTACCGGCTCTGGGGGACCGACGTCACGCCGGAGTACAACCCCTACGAGGCGGGGATCGGGTTCGCGGTCGACCTCGACACCGACTTCGTGGGGAGAGACGCGCTCGTGGCCGCGCGCGAGGACGGGATCGACGAGAAGCTCGTGCCGATCACGCTCGACGAGTCCGGAGTGGTCGTTGACTCGGGGCATCCGGTGCTCGACGGCGAGGACGTGATCGGCTACGGCTGTCGCGCCGACTACGGCTACACGATCGACGCCGGGATCGTCTACGCGTACCTCTCGACGGACTACGCCGAGCCAGGCACCGATGTCCATATCAGCTACGAGGACGAACGGCACGCAGCGACCGTGCGCGAGGAACCACTGTTCGATCCCGACATGGATCGCATGCTCCGCTGACCATGAGCCAGGACGCCGCTCCGCCAGTGACGTTCGCGGACATCGAGGCGGCCCGCGACCGGCTCGACGACGAGTCGGTCGTGAAGCCCACCCCCGTCGAGCGAAGCACCTCGCTCGACGACGTCACTGGCGGTGAGGTCCACCTCAAGATGGAGCATCTCCAGTGGACCGGCTCGTTCAAACCCCGCGGCGCGTACAACAAGATCGCCCAGTTGGTCGCCGAGGGCCGTACAGAAGGAGTCGTCGCCGCGAGCGCCGGCAACCACGCTCAGGGGGTGGCGCTCGCCGCGACGAAACTCGGGATGGAGTCGACGATCGTGATGCCGAACGGGGCCCCGCAGGCGAAGGTCGATGCGACCCGCGAGTACGGCGCGACGGTCGAACTCGTCGGCGACGACTTCCAGGCGGCGATGACCCATGCTCGAGAACTCGTCGCGGACGACGCGACTGCGTTCGTCCACGCCTACGACGATCCCGCGATCGTCGCCGGACAAGGCACGCTCGGCGTCGAGATGGTCGAGGACTGCCCCGACGTCGATACCGTGGTCGTGCCGATCGGGGGCGGCGGGCTGATCTCGGGGATCGCGACGGCGTACAGCGACCTCTCGCCCGAGACCCGCGTCGTCGGCGTCCAGGCCGAGGGGGCCGCGACCGTTCCGGACAGCCTCGACAAGGGGCTCCCACAGACGCTCGACTCCGTGGACACGATCGCCGACGGGATCGCCACCGGCGGGATTTCCGAGTTGACGCTCTCGCTCATCGAGGAACACGTCGACGAGATCGTGACCGCGGGCGCGGCGTCGGTCGCCGCGATCCTCAGCGAGAGCCTCGACGTCGAGGACGAGCGCGTGCTCGCGCTGCTGTGTGGCGGGAACCTCGACATGACGATGCTGCAAACTGTTCTGATCCACGCGCTCACTGACCGCGAGCAACTCCTCCGGCTCCGGGTACGGATCGACGACCGGCCAGGCAAGATGCGGGAGGGGTCGGGAGTGATCGCCGACCACGACGCCAATATTCAGACCGTGCGCCACGACCGCTCGGCCCCCGAACTCGACGTCGGCGAGGCCTACCTCGTCTTCGAGGTCGAGACCACCGGCGCGAGCCACGCCAGGTCGATCATCCGGTCGATCCGCGACCACGGATACGAGGTCAGACACGTCAACGCCTGATGCACTCGACTGGTGCCCGATTCCCGACTCGTGGCCACCAACGGTGGCCACAGTATCCTTCACTTAAAAAGACCTGCGCGATTCAACGTAAACTCTTAATCCTTGAGAATGGTATCGACTGACACGGATTCGTGTCATGGTCATACACGACGCAGCTGACGGCGGAGAGACAGGCAAGGACGGCGAGCGAACGGCGGCGCGGACCACGCAACACACGAAACACTCACTCATGAGCAGATCACACAGCATCGAGAACGAGTCGAGCACGGAGCAAGCACATGGCTAGCGAGGATTCCGACCAGGCGACGGGCGAGATGTCCGACGGGCTGCAAGTGGAGCTGTTCCACCCCGATTCCGACCGGAAGCCGGGCGACACGAACAGACAACTCTTCGGCGGGAACTTCGACGTCCATCCCGTCGTCTTCCCCGGCGCGCTGGCGCTGATCGTGGTGTTCATCGCGATCACCCTCTTTTTGGGGCAGGATCAGGCCAGCCAGCTGTTCACCGGAGTCAAGGGGTTCATCGAGTCGACGTTCGGCTGGTTCTACCTGCTGGCGGTGAACGTCTTCCTGATCACGATCGTGTACTTCGCGGTTAGCAAGTACGGGTCGATCAGGATCGGCGGTGTGGAGGCAGAAAAGGAGTTCAGCACGTTCTCGTGGATGGCGATGCTGTTCAGCGCCGGCATGGGGATCGGCCTCATGTTCTTCAGCGTGACCGAGCCGGTCTTTTACTTCAACAATCCACCGGCCTTCTTCGGTGCCGAGGCCGGGACGGCGGCGGCGGGCACGGCGGCGCTGGCGCAGACGTTCTTCCATTGGGGACTCTCACCGTGGGCCGTCTACGGGCTGGTCGGGCTCGGGTTGGCCTTCTTCTCGTTCAACCGGGGACTGCCGCTGACGTTCCGGTCGATCTTCTGGCCGCTGCTCGGCGATCGGATCTACGGCTGGCCGGGTCACGTCATCGACCTCGTGTCGGTGTTCGCGACGCTCTTCGGGCTGTGTACCTCGCTCGGCCTCGGCGTCGCGCAGGTGAACCGGGGACTCTCGTACGTCGGCGGTCCCGAAGTGCTCGGGCTCGTGGACGTCCCGTTCGGCACGATCCCGCAAATACTGCTCATCGCGGGAATCACGGCCATCGCGGTGATGTCGGTCGCAGCGGGTCTCGACGGCGGTGTCAAGCGGCTGAGCACGTTCAACCTCTACCTGATGGTCGGCCTGCTCGGGTTCCTGTTCGTCGTCGGGCCGACGCTGTTCATCCTCGGCTCGATGGCGGAGGGGCTCGGGGCGTACATCGGTAACTTCCTCTCGCTGAGTCTCTTCACCGGCACTGTCGGTGCGGCGGCCGGAAACTCGCTCGACGGGACCGTCTCCGCGTGGACGGTTTTCTATTGGGGCTGGTGGATCGCGTGGTCGCCGTTCGTCGGGATGTTCATCGCGCGCATCTCGAAGGGTCGCACGGTCCGGGAGTTCGTGATGGGCGTGTTGATCCTGCCGACGCTGTTCTCGGTCGTCTGGCTCTCGACGTTCGGCGGGAGCGCGCTGTTCAACTCGTTGAAAGGTAGCGGGGAGGTCGCGACCGCGTACAACGAACTCGGCTACGGCACCTTCGAGACGCTCGGGATGTTCGTCACGCTCCAGCAGTTCCCGCTCGGCGCGGTGTCGGCGCTGCTGGCGACGCTGCTCGTGATCACCTTCTTCGTCACGTCGTCCGACTCGGGGTCGCTAGTCATCGACCACCTGACCTCGGGCGGCAAACACGACGTGCCACGCGCCCAGCGCGTCTTCTGGGCGACCACCGAGGGGATCGTCGCGGCGGTGTTGCTCTGGGGCGGCGGCCTCAACGGCCTCCAGGCGGCGGCGATCTCGACCGGCCTCCCGTTTGCGGTGATCCTCCTCGTGATGTGCTATACGGTATACTTGGGACTCGACAACGAGTACACCATCCTCGAATCCGAGGCGTTCCGTGAACAGATCGACGAGATCAGCGAGAGCGACGACGTGGCTGTCGACCGCACCGGCGGGGACGTGGTAACTGGGGTTTCGGACGGGAGGGACGCCTCCAACGACTGACTGACTACCCGGTTCGACCCGGCCGCGCTCGTTCGCCGGGCTGGCCCGAAGCGACCCGCACGGCGCTCGCTCGCGCTGTCCGACGAAACCCGGGAGTCGTCACCGCGGGTGATTGGGCCCTCGACTCCCCGTTCGCGATGGTGCTGCGTGCGACCGCCAGGAGCGCGACTCGGTGGACGAGTCCACCGGCGGCTGATGATCGATTCCCGGCCGACAGTCTCATAGGGATTGTTGCGACTGTTTCCCGGTAGCCGCCGACCCCGTGTCGGCGGCATACCGAACTGACTCACACCAGTCCCTATGAGAGCACTCCCCCTGACGGCGGATGCGGGTGGTCACAGGAAGCGATAGTGACGCGGTGACACGTACCAACGTTCATGTCCGTGGGCGACCGTGTTCCTACATGGCACACACCGTACTGGAGGGCCTGGCGGTCGCGAGCGCGACTCTGATCCCGGGACAGGCCACGTGGCTGGTGACGATCGGTGCGTCGCTCGTCCTGGTCCTGATGCTGGTCGGGTTCGGCGGCTTCGTCTACCAAAGCCTGACCGGCGACGGGATCACGTGGCCGAACGAGGATGACGACGCAGACGAGGAGGGTGTCGAACAGGGCCGTGGCGACGACGAGTGGGACTACTACTGATAGGGATCGCTGTGAGTCGTTTCGGTATGTCGCAGACACGGGTCGGTGACTACCGGGAAACAGCTACAACGATCCCTCTCAGGCGTCGGTTTCGGTGGCGGGCGTTCGGGAGGCGTGGATCCACTCCCGCGTCGGCCCGCCGATCCCGACCGAGACGAGGAGGGTCCAGACGACGAGTCCCGCGGCGACAACCGGCAGGAGCCACGCGGCCGCGCCGAGCACCGCTCCAACGAGGAGGCCGTACCACGGGCGGCGCTCGCCGACGAGTTCGGTGAGGCGCGCGCCGACGACCGTCAGCCCGAGCCCCGCGAGGGCCACCACCGCGATGGCGACCGCCGCGCCCGCCCCGGCGACGACGAGTCCACTGGCGCTGAGCCGTGTCACCTGGCCGAAGAAGTACACGCCGAAGAACAGCACGCAGAGGTGGGCCGTCACGCCGTAGGCCGTCGACACCGCGGGGCGTTCCATCGAGGAATCGATTGCTCGATCCACGAACCCATCGAACCGCCACAACAACACGCCGCCGAACAGCGCCACGAACACGAACGCGCCGATCGCTCGGGTCGGCGGCGCGTCGA
>PXSV01000151.1 GCA_003022685.1 Halobacteriales archaeon SW_9_67_24
TGGGAACCCGAGTGAGTCACACCACCCGATTGCGGTCGTTCGTAATACTGTCGGACAGAGTCGCGTCAGGATTTGGAAGGAATATCCACCCACCGTCTACCGATTCACCGCCGCCCGATATTCGATCATCTCTGTCCGACAGTATAAGCCTCGATCGCCCGCATCGGCCGACGGATAGTGATAGGAGTCCCGCGAACGGGTTTACGTTCTCGACGCCCGAGCGGTCGTTTTACGACTGCAAAACGTCGGAAGCTTTTCCCCCCGTATAACGATAAAACGTTGTGGGATAAATCGTCATGATTGACAGTAGGAGACGGGCGATGATACGCGGTGCTCTGAGTGCTTTCCCGGTCATCGCTGGATGCATGGGTTCGGATCCCGACTCGGGAGGGGCGTCCACTTCCACATCAGTCGTCGATTCGGCAACCGACGGCACGAAAACGGTGACGACCGAGCGCAACCCTCCTGCAACTACCCGGACCAAGGAGGGTCCCACCCGGACCATGCAGACCGACCGAAACAACCAAAACGAAAACGGAACCGCGAGAACGTCGGACTCCGCCCGTTCCCCTACTGAGATCGAAACCGCCGAACCGGTGTCCGAGGACATCGAGATACAGGCGTATTCGGGCGCTGATGAGGGGACGATGAGGTCCAGGGAGCGGGTGGAAATAACGAACACCAGCCAGGAACTGTTCGACTTCAGTGGCTTCGAGATCGTGATCGACGGCAACGAGCGATATACCCTCGAACCCGAAACGCTGCTGTACCCCGGTTCGCCAATCGTCCTCTACACGAGCGGAACGAAGCGTCCGAGAGAGATACTGCAGATGGATCCGCCGATCTATGAGATCCACGCCGGATTCGAGGGATCGACGCTCGAAGGGACCGGCACCATCGAAATCATCCGCGAAAACGGGAAGACGCTCGTCGAAACGAAGTATGACGTGAGATAGCATCGCGTCGCCGAGCGAAGCTACTACTGCTCGATATTACGGCTCGTGTCCCGCCTCGCGCATCAGTTCGTCGAGGTGTCGAGCCAGCGTCAGCGCGAACTCCTCGTCGTTGATATCCATCTCCATCTCGACGAGTTCGATATCGTCGTCGAGCGTCTCGCGGATGGCGTCGAACAGCGCCGCGTCGGCCTCCGGATCGTGAAAGTCCTCACCCTCGACGTCGAGCATCGACGCCCCACCGAGCGGCAACACGACCTCGGTCGGGCCGGTGGCGTCGTTCAGTTTTTCGGCGAGGATCCGCCCGAGTTCGGCGTTCTCGTCGGGTGTGGTCCGCATCAGCGTCACCTGGGGATTGTGGACGTGGAGGTGGCGATCCTCGAACTCCGTCGGTACGTCGTCCTTCGGCCCGAAGTTCACCATGTCGAGCGCCCCGGTCGAGACTACCTGTGGAATCCCGACGCGCCCGGCCGCTTCGAGGCGATCGGGACCGGCCGAGAGAACACCTCCCACCAGCTCGTCGGCGAGTTCGGTCGTCGTGACGTCGAGCACGCCGTCGATCACCCCCTGCTCGACGAGGCCCTCCATTGCCTTCCCGCCAGTGCCGGTGGCGTGAAAGACGATCGTTTCGTATCCCTCGCTCCCCAACCACTCGCGGGCGGCCTGGGCGCACGGCGTCGTGACACCGAACATCGTGATGCCGACGGTCGGGCGCTCGGCGACCTCGACGTCGGGCTCGTTTGCGACCATCCCCACCATCGCCAGTGCGGCGTTGGCGATCACAGTCCTGGAGACCAGGTTCAGTCCCTCGATGTCGGCGACGGAGTACAGCATCATCACGTCCTTCGACTCGACGTAGGGGCGGACGTCGCCGGAAGCCATCGTCGAGACCATGAGCTTCGGGACGCCGTAGGGCAACGCCCGCATCGCCGCCGTCGTCACCGACGTGTTGCCCGAGCCACCGAGCCCGAGCACGCCGTCGAGGACACCCTCCTCGTGCAGCCGGGTCGCGACTGCGGCGGCCCCCTCGCCCATCGCGGTCATGGCCGCGCCGCGGTCGCCCGCCTCGCGGAGCGCGTCGAGGCTCGTGCCGGCGGCCTCGGCCACCGCCGCCGCGGCCGTGTCCGGCTCGAAGCCCGGCTCCCCCATCACGCCCGTATCCACGACGTGGACGTCCACGCCCCCTGCCTCGATGACGCTGCGCGCGAAATCGATCTCTTCGGGCTTCGTGTCGAGCGTCCCGATGACGACGATGCTCATGACTGAGGAAACTATCGTCAGGGACCATCTTAATCGTTGGTGTAGTTCTCACCCCGTTCGTCGATCGTCCCGCACGGCCGGTGCGGTGGCCGGGATTCGCGCTACTCCTTGTACACCGTCACGTCGAGGCCACCACCGTCGACCTCGGCAACCATCATCGTCGCCGCTTCGGCTGGCGCGGCCCCGGTTGCACTACCGGGATTCAGCAGGCGGACGCCGTCGACCTCGGCGTCGAGCACCTGGTGGGTGTGGCCCGACACGCCGACGGTCGGCCCGTCGCCGGCCGTCTCGCGGACGACACCGGCCACGCGGTCCTCGTAGCCCTCGACGTCGCCGGTGCCGTGGGTTACGACGAACCCCCATCCACCGCGCTCGACCGTCGTCACCGACGGCAGATCGAGGTGTGGGTCCATGTTCCCGGTCACGGCAGTGAGTTCCCCGCCGGCGAGATCGCGGACCTCGTCGAGCGTCTCGGCCGCATCGAAGTCGCCGACGTGGATGGTGTGATCGGCCGCCTCGACTTCCTCCGTGATCCACTCCGGGATTTCGTCCGCGCGCGAGGGGATGTGGGTATCGCCGATGATCGCGATCCGTACCATGCCCGCCGTTCGAGTTCCGGGTCCAAAGTTCCCCGCGCCACGTTCAAGACCGAACGCACGGTAGCGACCCCATGGACGAGAGTCACGTCGTCTGCCTTCTCCGGAATCGCGGCGAGGTGCTTCTGCTCCGACGCAGCGACCAGGCCGGCTCGTACGCCGGTCGATGGAGCGCGGTCGCAGGTCACGCCGAGGGCGATCCCGACGGGGCCGCACGCGAGGAGATCGCGGCGGAGACGGGTCTCGACGATGCCGTCACGTTCGTTCGCGCCGGCGACCCGTTCGAAGTGACGGACGACGACCTCGATACACGCTGGATCGTTCATTCATACCTGTTCGAGTGCGACTCGCGTGCGGTCGAACCGAACGACGAAACAACCGAGTTCGAGTGGGTCGCCCCGATCGAGATCCGGCGGCGCGGGACGGTCCCCGGACTCCGGAGGTCCTACGAGCGCGTTGCACCGACGGTCGACACGATACGAACGGACGCCGATCACGGTTCGGCGTGGCTCTCGGTGCGCGGCCTCGAAGTCCTCCGTGATCGGGCCGGCGTGCTCGCACCCCCAGCTGCCGGCGAGGGTGAGGACGGTGACTGGAACGACCTGGCGGCGCTCGCCAGGGACCTCCGGGCGGCGCGACCGAGCATGACTGTCGTCGAAAACCGGATCAACCGGGCGATGGCCGCGGCGAGCGACGACCGGACGCCTGCGGCGGTCGAACAGAACACGAAACGAGGGATCGAGCGCGCGTTCGAGGTGGACGACGGGGCCGCACGCGAGGGGGCCGCGCGGCTCGACGGGACAGTTATGACACTCTCGCGCTCGGGAACGGTCACGGCGGCGCTTCGCCACGCGGCCGTCGAGGAACTGCTCGTCTGCGAGTCCCGACCCGCACGCGAAGGGGTGGGCGTCGCGGAGGAGCTCGCGGACGACTGTCGCGTGACGATTGCGATCGACGCGGCGGCCGCCCACCTCCTCACCGAGCGCGCGGTCGATGCCGTGGTCGTCGGGGCGGACACCGTGTTCCCCGACGGCAGCGTGCTGAACAAGGTCGGAACGCGAGCCATCGCGGCCGCTGCTGCCCACGAAACCGTGCCGGTGTACGCGGTCGCCGCGAGCGACAAGATCGATCCCGCTCCCGAACCGGAACCGGACGTCGCGGACGGCGACCGGGACCAGGTCTACGATGGCGATTGCGACCTCGCCGTGGCGAACCCCACGTTCGATCGGACGCCGGCCGAACACGTCACCGTCGTCACCGAGAACGGTCGTCTCGAACCGGACGAAGCCGCCGAGACAGCGGCGGAGCTGCGCGAACTCGCGGCGTGGTCGTGACGCCGATCCACCGGACGGTGAGAGATCGGAGACGCTCGCCGAGGGCCAGATCAGTTAGAACTGATTGCCCGAAGCCGTTTCGCCGTCCGGAGCGATCGTGATCGGTCGCCGTCCGGCCGGTTGATCGTCGCTCTCCCGGCGATACCGACGAAGCCGGCGTGTTCGGGCGTCTCTGTCATCGATCGCCGGCCTGGTCGGTCGTTCGTGATCGAATGGTTCCGTTCAATCGACCGATATGCCGGTCCGACCGACGAGATCCGCTCGTTTCGTTTCGCTCGGCCACGATCGTCTGATTTCGGAACCTCCAGATCGAATCGAGCCCGTTTTGCGAGTCGCGAGTTCGTGCCGGCTGGGGATCACAAATCTCTCGACGGGGAGGTGATCGAGAGTCGATTCGGCAGATAGTTTTGATTGTCAAGTGGGTTCCCTTCGACCGGAGTCGGCGTGGAGCTCATCCGTTCTTCCGATCACCGCACACGGTCGATACGCCGAGCCGGATCGGTAGTGTGGTCTCCGATATTCTTTAATAGACGACAGCCGAACCCGTGACCGAGATGGACATCGAAGCGTTCTTCGAGGGAATGCCGTTCGCCGATCTGCTCGGCGTCGAGGTAACCGAGGCGGCGGACGGCCATGCCGAGGGCCACGTGGCGATGCGCGAGGAACTGTCGTGGAACGCCGACCGGATGATGGCCCACGGCGGCGTCACGTTCACGCTCGCCGACACCGTCGGCGGCGCGGCGCTGGTCTCGCTCGTCGATCAACCCGTGCCGACGATCGACATGCGGATCGATTACCTCGAAGCGGCCACCGGCGACCTCCACGCCGAGGCGGACGTCGTCCGGGAGGGCGGCGACGTCGGCGTGGTCGACGTGGCGGTCGCCGGGGAGGACGGAACGCCGGTGGCCGACGTTCGCGGCGTGTACAAGACCGGCTGATAGGGATTGTTGTGACCGTTTACCGGTAGCCGCCGACCGCGTGTCGGTGGCATACCGAAAATGACTCACAACAATCCCTATGAGCGTCCCTTCTTCCGTTTCGGTCGAACGAACGTGCGTTCGTCGGTGGTCGTCCTCGCCGGCTGTGGCTCGTTGCCTGGCGTTTCGGTCGAACGAACGTGCGCTCGTCGGCACGACGATCCGGTTCCGATAGGGACTCGTTTCGACCGGAACGGCACCGGCGTTCGTACGTTCCGATCGGCCGGGCTGTCGGCGGGAGTCGGGCCGCTACACCACTGTCGGACTCACTGATCAGCGCGAATCACGAAGCGGGAAGGAGTATCATGGTCGAAGGCTTTATTGCGGCGTGCGGGTCAGTTCGCGGTGTACTCATGCAGCAATCAGACAAGGGTCCGGGGTCATCGGGTATGCGGAACGGTAGCTCGCGTCGTCGGTTTCTCGCGCTCGCCGGTGCGGCGGGCATCACGGGTCTCGCCGGCTGTAGCGGAGGCGGTGGAGGGGATGGCTCGAACGATAGTAACGACTCGGGAGGGAACACCGAGACGACCGGTTCCGAGGGTGAAACCGGCAGCACCGACACCGAGAGTACCAGCGAAACCGACGGTGGCGAAACCGATGCGACCGGAACTGCAACCGAGGACAGTGCCACCGAAACTGGTACCGAAACCGGCGGCAACGGGACCACGTCGGGCGGGGGCGGAACGGCGGACCTCGGAAGCGTCACTGTCGGCATCCTGAACCCGATAAGCGGGGCGTACAGCTCGCTCGGTCCGGGCCAGCGCAACGGCGCGGAGCTGGCGGTCAGCCAGATCAACGGGAGCGACGCGTTCGGCGTCGAGATCGAGCCGGTGTACGCCGATACCGAAACCGGGACGAGCGCCGCCCAGCAGAGCGCCCAGCGGCTCGTCCAGCAGGACGGTGCCGAGTTCCTCTTCGGCGCGATCAGCAGTTCGGTCGCGCTCTCGCTCAACGAGTTCGCCGCGAGCGAGGAGTTCGTCTACTTCCCTGGCGGGGCCGCCGTCCCGATCACCGGCGAGAACTGCAACCAGTGGGTGTTCCGGTGTGAGACCAACACCGCCCAGATCGCCGAAGCCATCTCGGGGTACTCGGTCAACAACCTCGGCACGAACGTCTGGTTCCACATCGCGGATTACGCTTACGGCAACTCGGTGTACAACCGGGTCAGCTCCCGGATGGGGGAGGCGAACGACGAGTTTCAGGAAGTGGGTCTCACGAAGTCCCAGCTCGGCTCGTCGAACTTCGGCTCCTTTATCAGCCAGATCAGTAACTCCGCGGCCGAGGTCGTGATCCTCGGCATGACCGGCGGCGACCTCGTGAACTTCGTGAACCAGGCCGCCGATCAGGGGCTCACCGACCAGGTGGATCTCGTCGGCCCCACGATGAGTTTCCGGAGCGTGCGCGGCGCGACCGGCAGCAACGTCGTCGGGACCTACGGCGGCGTGCGGTACGATCCATCGATCGAACTCGGCGACAACCCCCAGTTCGTCGAGGCGTTTCGAAGCGAAAACGACAGTCCGCCGGGCAACTTCGCCCGGGTGGGCTACGACTCGGTTCGACTCATCGCCCGTGGCATGCAAGAGGCCGGCAGCACGGACCCGGCCGACGTCAGGGACGCCCTCTCGGGTGGGACCTTCACCACCGTGCTGGGCGACGTCACGCTTCGGGAGTCCGATCACCAGGCCACCAACCCCACGTGGATGGGCGAACTCGTCGAGGGGGAGGGCGACATCGCCGACGTGGAGCGCATCAGCAAGGTCGAGGGCGAGGACGCGCTGCCACCGGCCTCGGAGCTCGGCTGTACGCTGAACTGAGTCCTTCATGGTAGCCGTCTCCGCTTTCGTCGAACAGCTCGCGAACGGCGTCACCCTCGGGATGGTGTACGTCCTGCTGGCGGCGGGGCTGTCGATCATCTTCGGCGTGATGGACGTCATCAACTTCTCGCACGGCGAGCTGTTCGCGCTGGGGGCGTACTTCGCGCTCAGCATCGTCGCCCCGCTCGGCGCGACCGGCTTCTGGGTCGCGCTCGTGGTCGCGCCCCTCCTCGTGGGGATCGTCGGCGCACTCATCGAGCGCTTCACCGTCCGCCCGCTGTACGGCCGGGACCCCCTCTATCACATCCTCCTCACGTTCGGGCTGGTGCTCATCATCAGCGACCTGATTCAGCTCGTCTGGGGTACCTCTCAGCAACAGCTCGCCGTTCCCGACGTTCTTAACCAGTCTGTCGCTGTCTTCGGTATCCGGCTCTCGCTGTACAACTACTTCATGATCCTCGTGGGGGCCGTACTCGCGATCGGAACGTGGCTCGCCCTGAATCGAACCACGTATGGGACGATCGTTCGGGCGGGCTCCCAGGACCGCGAGATGGTGCGGAACCTCGGGATCGACATCGATCGGTACTATACGTTAGTGTTCGGATTCGGGGCCGCGCTCGCCGCGGTCGGCGGGATCGTGCTCGGGGGCTACCAGAACGTCAACCCTGGGATGGGCAACGGTGTCATCATCCCCGCGTTCATCATCGTCGTCCTGGGCGGCCTCGGGAGCTTTCGCGGGGCGGTCTTCGGCGGGCTCCTCGTCGGCGTCATCCAGACGCTGACCCGGACCTACGTCCCGGTTCTCGAAGGGCTGACGATCTTCCTGCTGATGATCGGCGTGCTCCTCGCAAAGCCACAGGGGCTGTTCGGCAACCCCGAGTGGCAGACCAACGAGTCCGACGAGGGCGATCTCCTCGTCGGGGCGCACGGCGGGGTGTTCGCCCGGGAGACCCGCGAACGGCTCGGGGCCGTGGTGGTCGCCGTGCTCGCGGTGGTCCCGATCGTGCTGCTGGCGACCGGCAACGACTACTACGTGACGCTGCTGAACGAGATCTTCATCTGGGCGATCTTCGCGCTCAGCCTCGACTTCGTGATGGGGTATGCCGG
>PXSV01000152.1:0-10313 GCA_003022685.1 Halobacteriales archaeon SW_9_67_24
GCCGCACCGCAACCGCCCAACCGCCCGACCGCTGCCGGCGAAGGTTCAAGTCCGAAACCGCGACCACCACGAGGCATGCAGGAGGTGTCGGGCCGGGCGATGGCAAACGCGCGCGACGACTGCGGCTGTGAGCCACGCATCGAGGGCCGCCGGCTCGTCGTCGACGCCACCGACTGCCCGAGGCGTGGTCACCTGGCAGCGAGCCCGGTCTGCCGAGCGAGCGTCGTCGGCACACTCGCCGGCCGACCCGTCGCCAGCGTGCGAATCCGGATCGAAGGCGGGACATACGTTCACGACGACGGCGCGACGGCGCTGCTGATCGCCGCCGGCCGGTTCGTCCCGCTGGCTGTGGAGCACGACCACGCGCTGGCGGCACGCACGCTTCGCGATCCGCTCGGTGCGGCCCGCGTCGCCGCCGGTCGCGGCGGTTCGCTCGCGGAACTCGCAGCTACGACGGGGTTGATCGAGGGTGCACGGCGCGTCGCGAGCTACGACGACGCGTTCGCCGCCCGCTCCGCGACCGAACTCAATTCACTTACGTCGGCGAGCGCTATCCCGGCCATGCTCCACGACATCGACGACCCGGGCGACCTCTCGCCCGACGAACTCCGCGCGCGCTACGATCAGCGCCTCCGGGAAGTCATCGAAGGGTACGGTGCCGAAACCGTCGCGGACGAGGGCGGCGTCCCGAGCGAACCAGTCACAGCGCTCGCAGGGGGCGAATCGCCCGATCTCACCCTCGAAGAAGCCGCGGCGATCCTCGCGACGAGCGAGACCGAACCCGACGCGGAGGCGATCGTGCTCGAAACCCGCGATCACCTCCTAATGGGGATGAGCACCGCCGTGCTCGACGTCGAGGCCGTCGAGTCCGGGATCGACGGCGCGCTCGACGCCCGCGAGATCCAGCAGAAAATCGAGGGCCGACTCCCAATGAGCCTCGACGAACTCGCCACCATCCACGGGTACATCGAGGAGCGCAAACCGTGACCCCCATTGCTATCCTGGGGTGTGGCTACGTCGGTCTCGAACTCGGCCGCCAACTCGCGCCCGATCACGACATCGTCGGGGTGCGCCGCTCGGAAGCGGGCGTCGAACGGATCGAACACGCGGGGTTCGACGCCATCAAGGCCGACGTCACCGATCCCGACGATCTCGCGCGCGTGCCGGACGTCGATTGCGTAGTGTTCGCAGCGAGTTCCGGCGGCCGGGGAACGGACGCCGCTCGGGAGGTCTACGTCGACGGCCTCCGAACCGCGATCGAGACCTTCGGCGCGCGCGACGACGCGCCGGACCGCCTGGTCTACACCTCCTCGACCGGCGTCTATGGCGACCACGACGGCGAGTGGGTCGACGAGGACACCCCGATCGAGCCGACGACCGAGAAGACCGAGGTACTGGCCGAAGCCGAGCGGATCACCCGCGAGGAAGCCGTCGACCACGGGATGGACGGCACCGTCGCGCGCTTCGCGGGGCTGTACGGCCCCGATCGCTACCGGCTCGACCGATACCTCGACGGCCCCGTGACGGCGGGCTATCTCAACATGGTCCACCGGGACGACGCCGCCGGCGCGATCCGCTATTTCCTTGACGCCGGCATCGCCCGCGACGACACGGTGCTCGTGGTGGACGACGAACCCGTCTCCAAACACATGTTCGCCGACTGGCTCACCGACGAGTGCGACGTTTCGCGCCCCGAGAAGCGAACGAAGGCCGAGCGCCTCGCCGACGGCGATCTCTCCGCGGCCGCACGCCGCCGCATCGAGACTTCGAAACGGTGTGCGAACGACAAACTCCACGATCTTGGCTACGAGTTCACGTACCCAACCTACCGCGAGGGCTACCGGGTGGCGATTGACGGGTATCGGAGCGAGTGATGGCGGCAGGTAAAGACCCGCTCGCGGTGGCACGCGGGAGGGCGTCAGGGACGCCCGACTCGCGCGAGGTCTGCGCGAGCCAAGCGAGTGCAGGCTCGTCAGAGCGGAGCTCTGACGGTGGATGACTGAGCGAGTGAAGCGAGCGAAGGAATCGGCTGGGGAGGGAGTGGCAGTTGCGGAATGGCGGAAAAGCCAGCGGCCGAACCGCGAACGAGCAATGCGAGTGAGCGGATGCTTTTGATCCAGGCTTTTGCGAGCAGCGAGGGACACGAAGCGTCCCTCGAACCGTGCGAGCGGGCGCTTCGCGCCCGCGAGCAGAGGGTTGAGCGCGCGAAGCGCAGCGAGTACGCGACCCCCCGAAATAAAAAGATTCTCGGGTATAAAGAAACGGTCACGGGTCTCACCGCAGACGATTTCGCCGAGTCCGTCGATAGGGATAGCGGTGTCGACGGTCGCCCACTCGGTGACGCTCTCGCCGAGGTCGCGGTCGATATCGATACCGACTCCGACGAAGCCGTCCGAGACCCAGGAGAAGACCCGTGACCGACATCGTTCGGGACCCGGAACACAGCGACGGTGCCCCGACGATCGACGACACGGGAATCCGGGTCATCAACGTCGCCAGCCCTACGAGCACAGCGGCTACTCGCCGGACGGGATCGTCGAGTTCTATCCAGTACTCACGCTCGAAGACGTCCACACCGCCCTCGCGTACTACTACGCACACATCAAGGAGTCCGGTGACGTCGATCCGGAATCGGACGCGGCTCCGACATGAGGATTGATGCCGACGAGAACGTGTGGAAGCCGGTCGTGACCGGTCTTCGCCGGCGTGGCTGGGACGTGTCGTCGGTGTTCGATGAGGAGACCACCGGCGACAGCGACCGCGAGCACATCGAACGCGCGGCGGCAAACGAGTGGGTGGTACTCACGTTCGACGACGACTTCCTCTCGCTGGCAGCCGAATCCACCATCGATCACGCCGGGATCGTCTACATCGAACAGTACGGCAAGGACGTCGGGCAACTCGTCCGGCGGATCGATGCAGCACCCCGACGCAACGAGGACCGTGAGTTGACTGGCGAGATCGTCTACGCGTAACGCAGCGTTGGATGGTGCGGATGTAACAGGTACCTCACACTGGAAAGTCGGCATCGGGGTCGACCACGCGATCCGGCTCGTCGGGCACGCGCCAGTCGGTCGTCAACTCCAGAAGCTGAGCGAGGATGCGCCCGGTCGCACCCCACACGACGAAATCATCGACCCGGAAGAAGTGAAGCCGGATCTCGCCGTAGTGAGGGTGATCGCGGCGCTCGGAGTCGTAGTTCGCAGGGTCGGTGAGCGCTGCCACCGACAGCACAGCGACCTCGGCGACCTCGCGCTCGTCGGGGACGTACTCGCGGTCGGGAACCCGGGCGACGAACGGCCGGACCGCGTACTCGGTGACGGTCCGGATGTCGTCGAGCCGGCCGACCACCTCCGCAGTTTCGGGATCCAGCCCGATCTCCTCTCGCGCCTCCCGGAGCGCGGTCGCGGTGAGGTCCTCGTCGCTGGGCTCGCGGCCGCCGCCGGGAAAGCTCATCTGGCCTGGATGCTCGCCGAGGTGATCGGCGCGCCTGGTGAAGAGGAGATGTGGACGGTCCTCGCGGGCGATGATCGGCGCGAGCACGGCCGCCGCCCGCTGCTCGTCGGTGACCGCCATGGCCGAGTACTCAGCCACCCGCGCGAGATCCATGCCCACCGAACGTGCCGCCGGGGCTTAATTCGTCCGTTCGTCGACCTCGGGCGTGTGACTCCTGGTGCGCTCGTCGGCCGCATCCATCTCCGCTGCCGCGTCGTCGAGCCGGTCGCGGACGCCGTCGAGTTCGACCGGGGCCCACGCTTCGAGGTCGTAGCTCACGTCCACCAACTGGGCGATCCGCGCGTGGTCGTCGTCGGCGACTGCCCGCGCCGCGTCCGCACGAAATCGCTCCTCGGCGACGGCCCCCAAGACTGTGCGGTCGACCTCGCGCGGTTCGATTTCGAGGATGTGCGGGAGGTCCTCGGCCCGATCGGGAAGCGTCGGGAACGCGGTCGGACCGACGGCGAGCAGTGGGTCCGCCGCAGTCGCCGTCGGAACTGCCCCATCGACGCCGACCGCGTCGGGATCGATCGCGACGAGGCGGTAGGCCGCGATCGCGTCGTCGAACAGGTCCGGGGAGTCGAACGCGGTGCCACGCTTGAACGCGACCTCCTCGCACGCCCGGGACAGCTCCGGGCGGGTGAGCGCGCCGAACAGATCGACTACGCCCGCGAGCTCGTCGTGGCTGAACTCCATCGCGAGGCGTTTCGCCGGGGCGTCGTTTAGCCCTTGGCGTCCGGCCTCGGCTCACCCTCCACGGCAGCCGCGAGGTCCGCCCGCGCTGCCTCGCGGACTCGCTCGGGATCGAGCGCCGTGTCCGCCCACGCCGGAAGTCGCGTGTCCGGGCCGGGTGGCTCGATCGCCGCGGCGTACCGCGAGACCTGGTCGTTCTCGGTCGCCCGATCGTAGTCGAGCCCGTTGTGTGCGGCGTCGGCGGCGTACTGATCGACGAGCCTCCTCGCGGCGGTCTCGTGGCGCGCGGGCAGTGTATCGTACGCCGGTTCGACCCCGTGTTCCTCGACAGCGCGGAAGATCGCCGCGCCGACCGCACGGCTCATCGCCGCCAGGCCCGCCGACCCGCCGACGTCGCGGTGGTCGTGGACGTGGGTGCCGAGGTCGACTTGAGCTGTGCCCGCAAAGCCCATGGCGTCGAACGCGGCCCCGAGCGTGTCGATTTCGAGTCCCCACTCCCGACTCACCCGAAGCCGGCGCGCGAGATCGGCCGTGAGTGCGACTTCGCCCGCGAGCGCGTACCGGAACGAATCGAGATACGCGAGAATCGGCGCGTCGTGGCGGTCGGCGAGTGTGCGCACCAGGGGTGTGTAGAGCAGCCGGAACAGCCGACCGAACAGCCGGTTGCGCTCGATCCGGGCGTAGTACCCTTTCACGAACCCGAACCCGCCATCGAGCGGCGCGAGCAGCTTCGGGACGTGGGCCGCCGAGTACGAGGTCGCGTCGGCGTCGTGGACCACGGCGTACTCGCTGTCGAGCGCGGCGACCCCGAGCCCGAGCCAGACGTCCCGGCCCTTGCCGCACGCGCCGTCGAGACCGTGCTCGGCGAGGAGCGCCCGTACCCGCCGGCCGCCACACCAGAGCGTCTGGACCGGATCGAACGCTCCGAGCCACGCCTCGAACGCGCCGACGTTCTCCCGGTCGGTTCGGAGGGCGACGAGCACCCGGGCTGGATCGACGTCCGCGAGCGTCGAAAGCACTCGTTCGGCCGCCGGCGTCCGGTACTCGCGATCGGTCATCGGCACGACGACGGTCGCCTCGTCGGTGGGCGCGGCCGGGACGGCGTCGCCGAAGTCGTGCAGCGTCGCGATCCGCTCCTGGACGTACTCCACGGTTACGCTCCCTGTCCGGCCGTCGTCACGATCGGCGATCGTCTGGCGTGCAGCGCTGCGGGAGGATCGGGAACGAAGACCGTCGGGCTGTGGTTCGGATGGGGAGTCGACGAACGTAGCGGGTCGGACGACGGTCTCCGTGACACGGTCGATAGTACGCGGAGCGCACAATCAAGCCTTCCGGAACGCGTCGTGTTCGCCGGCTCGTAGAAGTCGGCGATACGGTCGGCGCTCGGCGGTAGCGTCGCGAAAAGGCACGGGAGATGATGCCAGGGCAACGGACCGGATCCCGTGCGCGCGGAACCAGAGGCGGTTCCATCCGAACGGATGACCCTCATCAGTGAATACTTACTCCCTGCATCGTGTGTCACGGTGTGAAACATGTGTCACCCTCCGAACGTGGGGGAGTCACCCCTGTGGGACGGGAGCCTCGGCGGGTGTGGCGACGCTGCGGTGGTCGTCGTAGACGCCGCACGCCCACGTCCGGAGCGTGTCGTCAGTGCTGTCGAGACACTCGCGAAGGACGCCGCGCTCGTCGTGCGTGCTGATCAGCACGCGTTCGTCGAAGATCGCGAGACCGAACGCGAGATCGTCGGGGTACAGATACAGCGTGAAGTTGTCGAGCGAGTAAGCGTCGTCGAGCGCCGCCTCGTAGTCGGTCGAGGAGGTCTCGAACACCGACCCGTCGATGATCATCTCCATCTCCGTATCGGTCGCGACGAGTTCCCTGGCGGCCTCGTTGAACCGGGGGCTGACGATCCCCGAGATGGCGTAGAACTCCTCGGTCGTGGTCGTTGCGAGTCCGTCGGCGAAGTGGGCGGTCGCCGCGTGGGGGTCTTCGGGCGCGCTCGCCACGAGGGTCGCCTCAGAGAGCGCGGCGAGCGGGATCGTGTCGCCGAGATCGCCGAGCCGGTTCAGGAACGCCCCCCACTCGTCGACTCGCTCGATCGCGGATTCGAGCGCCGCGTACTGACCGAGCACGAGATCGCCACCCACGGTGAGGCGGTACTCGCCGGCGATCTGCTCGACCCAGCCCCGGCCTTCGAGCCCATCGAGCGCGCGGTGGACGGTCGAGCGCGACAGGTCGCAGGCCTCGGTGAGTTCGCACTGGCGGTGGGGCTGGTCGCGAAGCGTTTCGAGGATCCGCACCCGGTTCGCCGAGCCAGCCAGAAACGCGACGTGCTCTCGCGGTCCCATTGCTTCGGATCTCCCGGACAGGGCGGTATATATCTTTCGAGAGATAAAGGAAAAATCACGTTCGATACGCGAAACGAGGGGGCACTCACTCGAACGTCGCGTCGAACGCGTCCGCCCCCATTGCGTCCGCCCGCCCCGAATCGACGTTCGCCACGACGTGTTCCGGGCTACTCGTCCCGACGAGCGCGCACGTCACGCCGGGCCCCGAGCGCGCGAACGTGAGCGCCTTCGCCGCTGGCGTCTCGCCGTCGAGCCGGTCGGCGACCTCCTCGGGGAGCCCGTTCGCGAGGCGGCCCTGGGCGAGCGGAGCGCTCACGAAGACGTCGAGCCCGGCCTCGCGTGCGAATCGGAGCGCGCTCTGGGGACCGTCGGGACCGTCGTGGGCCGCGACGGTGAACGCGTCGGCCATGACGACGTTGAACGGGAGTTGTACCGCTCGAAAGTGGGTAGCGTCGTTGCCGGCCGTCCGGGCTGCGGCGCGGGCGCGCGAGACCACCTCCGGGAGCGAGAGGTGGTTCGGGTCGTCCGGCGTGACGCGGAAGGCGTCCCACGTCGCCACGCCGTAGTGACGGAGGTCACCGGCGGCCGCGCGCTCCTCCAATCGGGCGAACGCCGCTTCCAGAGCCTCGTAGACGGCCTCCCGCGAGCGTTCGTCGAGCTGGAACTCGGGGTTGTGAACGTAATAACAGTCGATTGTTTCGAGCGCGAGATTTGCGAGCGAGCGGTCGAGCTGGTCGTCGACGAATCCAGGTGCGAGGCAGTGGATTCCGCGAACGAGATCGTCGGAGTCAACGATTCCGGTCTCGACGTACTCCTCGCGGACGAACTCCCCAGGATCGTCGGGTCGCTCGCCGTCGAACGGGACGAACCCGCCTTTGGTGGCGACCACCGCTGCGTCACGGTCGACATCAGCGTCGTCGAGCGCGCGCCCGACGACCCGTTCGGAGCGCCCGTGACGGTAGTTGATCGCGGTGTCGACGACGTTGATGCCGGATTGGAGCGCCCGCACGATCGAGTCGTGGTACGAGTCGTCGACCGCGTCGGTGGGGTCGCCGAGGTACGTGCCGAGGCCGATGCTGGAGACGATGCAGTCGCCGAACCGCCTGAAGTACGTCCGGCCGAACCCATCGGCGTGGCGGTCGCGGTAGTTCCAGGTCGCCTCGCTGGTTACCATAGATGTGATTGGTGGTCCGACGGAATATACTGTTGGACGGGCGCGTCCGAACACCTTCGTCACGAACCGACCGTTACCGCGTTCGACGATGACACCGGCTCGTCCGCACTGATCACGGCACAAACGAGAGACCGCAGACCACACCCTCCCGGACCCACTTTTTCCACTTTGCTACGAGACGGCTTCGCCGTCTCGGCATCTTCAAAAGAGCCTTCGGCTCTTTTGGACCTCGCGGGACCGAAGGTCCCGCTCAGTGACGAAAGAACCCCGTTCTTTCGAACCACGTCGGATTGGCTCACTTCGTTCAAAAAACACCCGCTCGTTCACTCCCTTCGCTTGCGGTACAACATCTGGCACGACCGCGGCCGCTCCGCAACCGCGACCGCTCCGCACCACGCTTAATCGCCGACCGCCTCCTCGACGATCTCGATTTCCTCGTCGGTCAGCCCGTACAGCTCGTACACGATTTCATCGATCAGGTCGTCGGTGCGCTCGATCTTCGCGTCGAGTTCCGCCGCGCGCTCTTCGGTCTCGCGATACTGCGCCAGACCGCCCGCCACGTCCTCGACGGCCGGCAGCGTGAGCGCTTCGAGGCGGTCCATCGGCGAGATCGTTTTCGCGGCGGTCTTCCTGAACCCGCCCAGCTCGTCCGCGACGGCGACGGGAACGAACGACGCCACGAGGTCCGCCTCGCGCTCGGTGAGGTCCGTGACGCGAAGCGCCTCGATCGAGTCCACGTAGCGATACCCGTTCGCGTCGGTCTCGTACGCCCCCGGATCGTCGGGCTTGTACCGCACCGTGACGGATACCGTCAGGGTGTTCGGTCCCTCCCGTTCGACCGAAACCTCGGTAATCCCGAGTTTGGACCGTGTCTCGGTCGTCTCGTGTAGCATCGACTCGGCGACGCCCTCGGCGGGCTGGGTGAAGCCGACCGCCGCGAGCGTCGGGCCGTCCGCATACGTGCCCAGGTGGTCCCCTAATTGGAGATTCAGATTCTTTCGCTGCTTTTTGGCGTTTTCTACTGTTGATGTGAGAAATGGCAAGTAATCGCGCAAAACTGGCTTCGACTTTGTACCAGGCTGAAAACCACTACTATGAAGAAGACTATCTTGATTTTCACGCAATTCTTGCAAGTTTCCATCATCAGCATCACCGGTAATCCGTTGTATCGGAATTCGTTCCAGATCAACAACCGATAGTTTCGGGAACGAGTCCGTGACTACGCTGTTTGCCTTTCGTGGAAACACCCAAGACATGAGCGAGGAATTTAGGACTGCCAGTATGTAGCGGATCGGAGATTCCTCATCGTCCGAGAGAACATTCAGAACCGTGTTGTAGTTGCAGTATGTCTCTTCAGCATAGCCTGCCTGTATTTTATGCCTTCCTTTTGCAGGGATTTGTCTGACAAGAATTCGAGGGCCAGAGAGATACCGTATGTCACGACAGTCATGAAGATGCTCTCCGTACTGTATCCAGGTCTCCCCGTCAAATTCGATAGAGTATCGACTAACGTCTTTCCCAGAAACCTGTGGCAGATGATCTTCTGACTCTTGCTTATCGGAGTGGAATACTCGGTTTTCGATTTGTTCTTCCGTATGTTTTGAACGGTTGTATGCCTGAACTCCTATAGCTGAGTCTGCAATCGTTTCTAATGCGACCGAGTTTTGTTCGATTTTGCTGAGCAGTTCCATCTCTTCTTTTGTCCTTCGTGTATCAATTCTAGCAGTATCGCTTTGCTGTATCTCGTCCTGTGATGCTGTGTTCAGAACAGAGATCTCATCAATCTCTTGTTTGTTGTTTTTGGCTTGGACAAGATCGATTTCTCCGGATGCCTTGCGCTTTTCAGCTACCAAAATAACCGAATCAACAGTAGCGTCCGAAAACACCGGATTTTCGAAACGTAGTATATGATTCAGCTCTGTCCTTTCCAGTATAGTTCGTCTGAGGCTTTGCTTGTTCTCTATCGTGAGCCACGGTTCCGGGACGATATAGCTAAACAACCCATTTTGTTTGATAAGAGTGGTGCCTTCGTCGATAAACGCATGAAATAGGTCCGCGAAATATTCGATTGATGTGAATTTTTCTCTGATATACTCTTCCTGATACCCTTGAACCTCGGCATACGGCGGATTCCCGACCACCGCATCGAAGCCCGCCTCGTTCATCCGGTTGCCGTCGATGTCGAAGAAGACCTCGGGAAACTCCAGTTCCCAGTGGAAAAAGGCCCCGTCGTCGGCCATCGCCTGGGCCGAGCGGAACCAGTCCTCGTCTTCGATCGTGGCCCAATCGCCGTCGTCCTCGATCGCGCGGGCCATCTGCTCGATCGCGTCGTCGGGGACGTCGAGGCCGAACGCGCTCGCCGTGTGGACGTTCGCCATCGCGAACAGCCGGCCGTACAGCGGGTCGGCGCGAACGTCGGCGTAGATCTCCTCCATCGACTTGATGTCCGCGAGGGTTTCGTTGTCGATCGCGAGGAGTTCGCTCACCCGATCCATCACGTGATCGAGCGCGCGCTTTCTCGTCCTGGCGAACGCCTCGGTGAGGGTGAGCTGGCCGCCCGTCTCGCCATTTGAAAGCACGCCGGTAATGTCGCTGCCGACGAG
>PXSV01000152.1:10351-14231 GCA_003022685.1 Halobacteriales archaeon SW_9_67_24
ACTCGACCGCCATCCCGTTCACGTCCACGCCGTAGATACACTCCTTTGAGACCCGCCGCCGGAACTCCCGCTCGTCGTAGGACTGGATCTCCTGCTCGCGCACCACGTTCATGACCTGCTCGGTCAGATAGCCCGTGGCCTTCGTCAGGAAGTGCCCGCTCCCCATCGCCGGGTCCAGGATGCGGAGGTCGAGCACCGCCTGCCAGAACCACCGGAAATACTCCCCGTCGCTGGGGTCAAGCCCGTCGGCCGCGAGGTCCGATTCGATTGCCTCGATCAGCGGATCGACCGTCTCCTCGACGATGTACGTCACTACGTAATCGGGCGTGTAGTACGCCCCGGTGGCCTTGCGCTCGCCCTCGTCGTTCACGACGTAGAGTTCGCCCGCCTCGACGGTCTCCACCGCGTCGGCGACGGTGACCTCGCTCGCGGGCTTCCACTCCTGACCGCCCTCGGCCGCAACGGCGGCGTACCCCTCGGGCGCGATGGCGAACTCGTGTTCGAGCAGCCCCTCGTAGATCGTGCCCAGATGCCGGGTGTCGAGGTCGGCGTAGTCCGCCGGCACGAACCCCTCGTCGGTCTCGGTGGTCGAGAGCCGGTAGATCACCTCCGCGAGATACCGGTCGGCGACCTCGTGCTCGGTCAGGAAGGCGTGCTCGTCCTCGTCGAACAGCCCGCCGTTGTACGGCGGAATCCCCAACTCGTCGTTGCCCGAATCGACCAGCGAGAAGAGGTTTGCCAAACGACCCCACATCGTGGTCGAGAACTCGCTGTACTCGCGCTCGAACGCCCGCTCGCCGGCGGCCTCGCCCACCTCCTCGACGATTCCGCGCCGGAGCGCGTCGAGACCGAAGTCCCGCTCGTACTCCCGCGCCGCGTCCGGATCGTCCGGGTCGATGAGGTGGCGCGATTCGGCGTACAGCACGAACATCAGCCGGTACAGCAGGACGAGCGAGTGTTCCTTCAGGGCGGACAGCCGTTCGTCGTTCGCCGGGTCGATCGCCAACCCATTCGTTTCGACGAACCCTTCCCCGAGAACCCGCAGCGCGGTGAACACGTTGTCCTGGAGGTCCTCGCCGAGCTCCTGGGCGGCGGTCTCGCTTTCGGACCACACCGTGTCGAGAAACGTCGTGCCCGCCGATTCGCGAAACGCCGCTGGCCGGAAGAACACGTAAAAATACTTGAACACCTCGACGCTCCCCGATTCGAGCAGGTCGACCAGATCGACCTCGTAGTAGGTCTCGGTCTCGTAGTCCTTGGTGCCGTAGAGTCGCCACTTCCGCCCGTTCGTCAGGATGCCCCACGAAACCCATTCGGGCGTGTGTTCGAGGTAGTATTTGATCTGGTGGGAGGCGTCCCGATAGGAGCGCGCCTCGCCGAAGCGCTCGGTGAAATCGGCGTCCCACTGCTTGGCTTCGAGAACGGACAGCGACTGCTCGTACATCCCGGCGTGCTCCCCGTCGGCCTTCATCGCCGCGGCGGCACGGCGGTCGTCGCCGGAGTCGTACAACGCCCGATCGATCGACCCGCGCGCGTCGAGGATCGGCGTCTCCGGAAGTGGCTCGTAGCCGAGCGTCTCCAGCACCGCGTCGATCCAGTGTCGCCGAAGCGGGTCCTCGTCGTAGCTTTCGAGGGTTCCCTTCTCGGTCTCGTACAGCTCCTGGAGCTCCTCGAAGACCCGTTCCGCCTCGGCGTCGCAGTCCCACGCTTGTAGCCCGTAGACGCGCTCGTCGAGGTAGTACCCCGAAAAGAGGTTCGAGTTGCGGTACGGTCCCGACGCGGCCATCGCCTGGCTCATTGCTGTGCTATACGGCTCGGCCGGACGGCATGAAAGTATGGACTCGGTCGGGCCGTCGAAGTCCCGAAGCCCGATCGGCCGGCCACACAGTATATCCTGACCCGGGACGAACACCCGCCATGCCCGTTCCCGGCTACGATCCCGACGACCTCGATTCGGAACTCGAAGACGAACTCTCGGAGGCGGAGATCCGTGAGCGCCTGACCGACGACGAGTACGAACGCTACGAGAACGGCGAGAGCCTCGTCGGCCTGCTCGACGAGGACGAGCGCGACGAACTCCTCGACGACGCATAGCGACCTCCCCGCACCCCGAAAGGGAGTCGGATTGCCGGTTTTCGACCGTTCGAACCGCCGCATCCCGAACGATTTTGTGCGCTACCCCCGACCTCGGGTCATGGAGTACACTTCCCTCGGTTCCACCGGTACGCAGGTCTCACAGCTCTGTCTCGGCACGTGGCGCTTCGGCAAACAGACCGGCGACGTGCTCGAAACCGACCGCGAGGAGGCCCACGAACTCCTCGATGCCGCCGCCGACCGTGGGATCAACTTCATCGACACTGCCAATGGCTACGGCGACGGCGACTCCGAACGCTGGATCGGCGAGTGGCTCGACGGGCGCGACCGCGAGGAGTACGTCCTCGCCTCGAAGGTGTACTGGAGCCAGGAGAGCCGCTTCTCCGAAAATCTCGGCCGGAAGAACATCCGCGCCGAGATCGAGGGCACGCTCGACCGGCTCGGCACCGAATACCTCGATCTGTACTACATCCACCGCTTCGACGACGACACGCCGGTCGAGGAGACCCTCCGCACCCTGAACGAACTCGTCTACAAGGGGAAGGTCAACCACATCGGCGCGAGCACGATGGCCGCGTGGAAGCTCACGAAGGCGCTCTGGACGTCCGACGTCGAGGACCTCGAACGCTTCGAGGTGACCCAGCCGCTCTATCACGCCGCCTACTACGAGGACGTCAGCGGCTACCTCGACGTCTGTGCCGACCAGGACCTCGCGGTCTGTCCGTACTCGCCGCTCGCCGGCGGCTTCCTCACCGGCAAGTACGAACGCACCGACGATGACGGGGTCGAATCGCCCGACGGCTCCCGCGGGAGCTTCGACGAGTTCTTCGACGACTACTACGTCTCCGAGCGCGGCTGGGACGTGCTCGACGCCGTACGGGGGATCGCGAACGAGATCGACGCGACGCCCGCCCAGGTCGCGCTCCGGTGGCTGATCGAGCGCGAGCAGTTCACCTGCGTCCCGATCGTCGGCGCGCGCACGGTCGACCAGCTCGACGAGAACATCGGCGCGGTCGACATCTCGCTGTCGAGCGATCACCACGACCGCATCGACGCGGCACGCGCCGGCGAGTAAGGCGGCTCGAACGGACGAGCTATCGACGGTCCGCCGGGTCGAGGAGCTGCACCGGATGCCGACTCGGCCGCTCCAGCAGCGAATCCAACTGCTCACAGCACGATGTCCCGCTCGCCACTACAGTTCGGTCGCGCCCGTCGCCGGTCGTGAACTGGGCTTCGAGGTCGCTCCCGACGTCCATGCTCAGTTCGTAGTACTCCTGCTTGTATCCGAACGACCCTGCCATCCCGCAGCACTCGGTCTCGGAGGTAAGCACGTCGTAGCCACACGCCTCCAGCACGGCCACGGTGTGGGCTTCGAGCCCGAGCGTGCGCTGCTGGCAGTGGCTGTGGTAGGCAACTCGTTCGCTGTCGCCTCGCCGCAACGCCGCGCGCTCGGCCCCGTTTTCGAGCAGGCCGTGGACGTACTCGATCACCTCGTAGCTGCTCTCGCTCAGCCGCTCCGCGGATCGCTCGGGCAGGAACTTCCCGTACTCGCGCGCGAACATCGCGAGGTCGGAGGGTTCGATCACCACTACGTCGCGGCCAGCGTCGATGTGTTCGACGAGGTCGGCGTAGGCGTCGTGGGCGTGGCGCTCGGCGGTGGCGAGCATTCCCTGGGAAAGTGGCGCGCGCCCGCTTGACGCAACCTCGGGGACGCACACTGCGACGCCGAGTGCCTCCAGGACTTTGACCGCGGCCCTCCCGCGGTCGGTGTGGACGTGGTTGGTGT
>PXSV01000153.1 GCA_003022685.1 Halobacteriales archaeon SW_9_67_24
GCCGAGGTCGTAGTGGGGCACGACAGGATCGGTCAGGCCACGGAGGTCGTCGAACCCCTCGCGGCGGACCTCGACGTTGTCCGACTCGTCCACACCCACAGGAACGCTCTCGTGGGGGACGTTCGGGATTTCGAGAAGCGCCTCGTCGAGTGCGGCTTCGAGTTCGTCGGCGCGCTCCTCGATTGCCTGGATCTCCTCCTTTAGCTCCTGGGAGCGTTCGATGGCCGCTTCGGCTTTCTCGTCCTCGCCGGCCTGTTTGAGATCGCCGATCCGGTCCGAGATCTCGTTGCGCTCGTGGCGGAGTTCGTCGCCCCGGTTCTTGTGCTCGCGCCACTCCGTGTCGATTTCGAGCACGCGGTCGAGGTCGACGTCGGCCTCGCGGTCGGCGAGCGCCTGCCGAACTTCGTCGGTGTGCTCGCGGAGATACTGTCTACTGAGCATTTGGTGGCGATTCATGACCGCGAGGCAAAGACGTATTGCTTTCTACGAGGGACTTTTGAGCACGCCTCGCGTGAGGACGGCATGGCCATCGGCGACGTCTTCGCGGTCGAGGGGTGTCCGGATCTCCACTACGTCGACACCGGGATGTACGATACCGAGGAGTACGGCACGGTGTACGTCCTCGACGCCGAGCGACCCGCGCTGATCGACACCGGGATCGGCACCCGCTACGAGAACATCCTCGACGCGCTCGCCGAGGTGGGAATCGCCCGCGAGGACCTCGCCTTCGTCCTCCCGACCCACGTCCACCTCGACCACGCCGGCGGCGCAGGCTATCTCGCCGAGGCGTGTCCGAACGCCACGGTGATGACCCACGAGATCGGGGTTCCCCACCTGATCGATCCCGAGGCGCTCGTCGCGGGCACCAAGGCCGCGGTCGAGGAACAGTGGGAGTTCTACGCCGAGCCGAAACCCGTTCCCGAGGATCGGATCGAGGGTCTCGCGGGCGGCGACGCGATCGACCTCGAGGATCGCACCCTCGACGTCCACCACGCGCCGGGTCACGCGCCACACCAGGTGATCTTCCACGACCGCGCGAGCGACGCCCTGTTCACCGCCGACGCCGCCGGGATCTGGATCCCCGAAATCGAACGGATCCGTCAGACGTCACCTCCCTCGAACTTCGATCTGGAGGCGTGTCTCGACGACGTCGAGACCGTCCGCGGGATCGAGCCCGACGTGCTCTGCTTCGGCCACTTCGGCCCCCGCGAGTACGACGACGCGCTGCTGGCCGAGTACGCGCGCGTCCTCGAAGGGTGGGTCGCCGACGTCGAGACGAAGCGCGCCGAACTGGAGGACGACGAGGCAGTGATCGAACACTTCATCGAGACGAGCGAGATGGTCGAGACGTGGGGCGAGCGCAAGGCCCGCGCGGAGGAGCGCCTGAACACCCGGGGCGTGCTCGGGTATCTCGACGGAGAGGTCGGGTAAGCACGGTCACGTAGTCAACGATCAGCGGCGGTGCCGAGTCGATTGACAGCCCCGCTTTCCGGCCGCCACGGGAGGTGGACCACACCCCCTCATCGGCTCCCGCAACCGTGTCGGGGCGTCGGCAGCCACCGACGCTACCGCTGGTCGGAAGTCGGTACATATGCCGAAACGTGAAATCGAAAGATAACGAGCTATTCGGCCTGGCGTATTTTACAAACCGCCGTATATAACCACAAGTCCACAACAATAGCCAGAGTCATACCAATCTTTTTACCCCCCTCAAACGTGTGGAACGGTTGTATGTCACGGGATGTCTCGATCGAGAGGCGCGCGTTGCTCAGGCTGGCCGGAGTCGGCACAATGGCTTCGATAGCCGGGTGTTCCGGTGGCGGTGGTGGCGACACCGGCACTGGCGACGGTGACGGCGGTGGCGACACTAGCACCGGCGGCGGTGGCGACACCAGCACTAGCGGCGGTGGTAGCACCAGCACCAGCGGCGGTGGCGGCGGTGGCGGCACCAGCACCGGCGGCGGGGGGTTCTCCTCGACGGCGCAGGCACTCGGCCTCGGCGAAAACGTGGAGGCACGCCGCATCGCCACCGCGGACGACTGGCCCATGGAAGCCCGCCAGGACACTCCCGACCAACAGAACGACACGACGTGGACGAACAGCGGCGCGTTCCAGAGCGTCGTCGAAGACGACATCTGGAAGCCGCCGGAGGGCTGGGACGACACGGCCGCTGGCGACGTGGACACGTTGACCATCCTCAACCACGGTGCCGCGAGCATGGAGTTCGATCCGGCGACGCTGGCGGCACATGAGCTGTTCACTGAGCAGACCGGGATCGCGATCGACGTGATCGGGATCGGCGTCGATCAGGCGACCCAGCGCGAACAGCAGGTGCTTTCCTCCGGGGAGGGGAGCCCGCAGGTGTTCAACGTCAACGGAGCACTGGTCCCCGAGTTCGTCCAACAGGGATATCTCGAGACGACGGACGTGCTCTACCCGGAGGGTTCCTTCGAACCGTATATTCCGGCACTGAGCAACCTCGTCAGTTGGGAACTCGACCCCAACTACGACGGAAGCCGAACGTACGGTTACCCGAATATCGCTGAGGCAAGCCTCGGTCACGCGCGCCTCGATCTCCTCGAGGAACAGGGAATCGACCCGAGCCTGCTTACGAGCGGCGAGTGGACGTGGGACGATCTGGAGGACGTGATGGCGGCCTTCGAGGGAACGGACGTGTTCGGGTATGCCTACTACGCGGGCAACGCGATCTATCTGTCCTACTCGTTCCGCGAACTGCTGTACCAACAGGGCGCTCGGATGGTTCAGGACGACGGAACCGTCAAGGTGGACACGGATGCGGCGATCCGAGTGGTTCAAAAGATGAAGGAGTGGCGCGACAACGGCTGGGTTCCCAGCGACGTCATCTCCTACGGCGAGGGGAACATCGTAGATCTGTTCATCTCCGGACAGCTCGCGTTCACCACCGGCTTCAGCGACTTCGTCCCACAAGCCGTCGCCGAGTACGGGGCCGACGGTTCCAGCTACCGCCCGGTGGTACCGCCGGCGGCTAATGCCGGTCCCTCGCCGACCCAGGCCGGCCTGGTGGACCCGAACACGACGAGTGTCAACCGCTTCGCCGACACGGGCCACAAGCTCGCGGGCATGCTCTACGGCGACCTGAAGCTGAGCTACCCCGTCCAGTGGTGGGAGTTCACCTACGAGGGGAACATGTCTTACATGAGTTCCGTGTACAGTGACGCTGCCGACGCGGAGTTCGCGCCGTATGCCGGGGTCCTCGGGACCGCAATCGAGAACGGGGTTTTCGAGGTGTTCCCGGGGATATCCGCGGTGTTCCAGCAGATGACCAGCCCGATCCAGCGGGCTCTTCAGGGGCAAGTCTCGCCGGCGGACGCGATGGGACAGGTCCAGAGCTTCGTCGACAGCGAGATCAACTGATGACCGGCGGACACGCCCCTACACCACAGCATGGCGACTGAGGAGTTCGAAAGCGATGTCGGCCCGCACGACGGCATCACCGGCGCGGTCTCGAACTGGGTGAACGACCACATCCGAACGGTCCTGCTTGGGCCGTCGCTCGTGGCGTTGTTCGTCGTGTTCATCTATCCGGCGGCCATGCTGGTGTGGCTGTCGTTCCAGAACACCCGCGGCTTCGGCGAGACGTTCGCGCCGGCGTACAACTACGGACGGATCTTCACCGACCCGACGTTCTGGAACGCGGTCGAGAAGACGCTCGTGTACTCGTTCGGCTCGCTGTTCGTCTCGGTCGGTGCCGGGCTCGTCATCGCGCTCGCGCTGAACAAGCTGGCCGCCCGGCGGATGCGGGACGTTTACTCGACGCTGATCCTCCTCTCGTGGGCGGTCCCGCTGTCGATCGTCGGGGTAACGTGGCGGTGGATTTTCGACGGCCAGCTCGGCGTCTTCAACAAACTCCTGGTCGATCTCGGGGTGCTTGCGAGCAGCTTCTCGTGGCTCAGCAACTCGACGAGCGCGATGGTTGTCGTCATCCTAGCGGACACATGGTCACGCATCCCGTTCGCGGCGATCGTGCTGCTCGCGGGGCTACAGTCGATCCCCCAGGAGATGTACGACGCCGCAAAGGCCGACGGCGCGACGACCCTCCAGACGTTCCGGCACGTGACGCTGCCGTACCTGCGTCCCTCGTTTTTCGTGGCGGGGCTGATCACATGGATGTTCGCGTTCCGGGCGTTCGCCATCCCGTTCTCGACGACGGGCGGCGGTCCCGGCGGCGCGACCGAAACCCTGGCGATCTACATCCAGCGGTTCGGCATCCAGCTGCTCGACTACGGCTTCGCCTCAGCAGTCTCGCTGTTCCTCGTCGCGATGACGCTCGTCATCGCCGCCGGCTACGTCTACTTCGTTCTCGAACAGATGGAGGAGATCGAGGTATAACATGGCGGGAGCGAACTCCACCCTCGATCGGTACCGGCGTCGACAGCGGGTCTGGAATCTGCTGGAAAGCCCCGCTGTCGTCCACCTCGTGTTGTTCGTCGCGGTGTTTTTCATCGTCGCCCCATTGGTGTGGCAGCTCGTGACCTCGTCGACCGCGGGTTCTGGCGGGCGGTCGTCAACAGTGCTATCGTCGCCTCGGCCTCGACGGTCATCGTGATGCTCCTCGGGACGCCGGCCGGCTACGTCTTCAGTCGGTTTCGGTTCCCCTTCGACAACGCGGTGTTCGTGTTCGTGCTGTTCATGCGGCTGTTCCCGCCGATCGGGCTGGTGACCCCATACTACCAGATCATGACGACGTTCGGTCTGCTGAATACGAAAATCGGCATCATCATCGCAAACGTCTACCTCTGGCTGCCGCTGGTGATCTACATCATGCGGAACTTCTTCATCACCATCCCGCAGGCCCTGGACGAGGCGGCCCGCGTCGACGGCTGTACGAAGGTCCAGGCGTTCCGGCACGTCGTCTTCCCGGTCGTGTTGCCGGGCTTCGCCGCCGGAACGATCCTCACCTTCCTCTACTCGTGGCGGGAGTTCCTGTTCGCCTTTACCGTCAGCACCGACCTCGACTCGATGACGATCCCCGTCGCAACGTTTCTGTTCGTCGGCGACGTCTCGATCGACTGGGCGGCGATGGCCGCGGCGGCCATCGTCTCAGTGATCCCGTCGGCGCTTGTGGTGATCTTCTTCCAGCGGTACATCGTCGTCGGTCTGACAGGTGGTCTGAAGGGATGATCGACGCACCCCTCACTGACGCGCCCGTACCCGATTCGACGACAGCGGTGACAGGTCCGCACCCACGGAGTGATACGGATGAGTGACACGATCGAGGATCCCGTGACCGAGGACGCACAACGCGACCGACCGACCGACGACCGTGACGTGAGTCTGCGTCTCGACGGCATTGCGAAGGTGTTCGCCGACGACGTCGTCGCCGTCGACGACGTCTCGCTCACGATCCACGACGGGGAGTTCATCGTTCTCGTCGGTCCCTCGGGGTGTGGCAAGACGACGACACTGCGCACCATCGCGGGGCTGGAGCAGCCCACCGAGGGACGGGTCGTCATCGACGGCGAGGACGTCTCCGGACAGGACCCGCGCGAGCGGGACGTCGCGATGGTGTTCCAGAACTACGCGCTGTACCCGCACAAGACCGTGCGGGAGAACATCGCGTTTCCACTGGAGATCCGCAAGTTCCCGGACGGCGTGATCGCGGAACACATGCAGGAGACCGCAGAACTGCTCGGTATCAGCGAGCTGCTCGATCGCCGCCCGGCGGACCTCTCCGGTGGTCAACAGCAACGGGTCGCGCTCGGCCGGGCGATCATCCGGGACCCGAAGCTGTTCCTGTTCGACGAGCCGCTGTCGAACCTCGACGCGAAGCTCCGCATCCAGATGCGGACGGAACTGAACAAGCTCCACGATCGCGTCGGCAAGACCTCCGTCTACGTGACCCACGACCAGGTAGAGGCGATGACGCTCTCGGACCGGGTGGTCGTGATGAACAACGGTGCGGTCCAGCAGGTCGACCCGCCGGAGGTCGTCTACGACCAGCCCGCGAACCGGTTCGTCGCCGGCTTCATCGGCGAACCCCCGATGAACTTCTTCGACGTGAGCGCGACGACCGCGGACGGTGTCCGGGTGACCGGCGGGGGGATCGAACTCCGGCTTCCCGCCGCTATCGGCGAGTCACTCTCCGAACACGGGGACCGGGAACGGCTCGAACTCGGCGTGCGCCCGGAGGCGTTCGAGGACGCCGCGCTCGCGGACGAGTCGGTGGCTGACGGCCGCTCGGTCGACGCCCACGTGATGGTCGTCGAACCGATGGGGCCCTACAAGGACCTCGCGGTTCGACCGGCCGACCGCGAGGACGAACAGGCTGCGGAGTTCACCGCCCGGGTCTCGAACGACACCGGTGCCATCGCGGGTGACACCATCCGCCTCGCCGTCGACACGGATGAGGTCCACTTGTTCGATCCGGCGACCGGCGATAACCTCCTCGCGTAGGGATCTGTCGGACGTGAGGCGCGGGGCGAACGCAAGGCCCGCGCGGAGGAACGGCTGAACACCCGGGGCGTGCTCAGGTATCTCGACGAGTGATAGGGATTGTCGTGACTGTTTGTTGGTAGCCACCGACCCCGTGCGGCAGACCGAAACTACTCACGAGGATCCCTCCGAGGGTCGTCCCTCCCAGACGGGTCGATCGCCACGGCGACGAACCCATGTCCCTCGTACGGGCCTGCTGGAAGGGAAAGGGGAACGAGGACACGACCACCGCCGAGTAGCCAGCCCTAAATCCGCGGCCGCCCCGCATCGGGCATGAAACAGGCCATCGTCGCGCGGGCGGACCTCGGAATGGGAAAGGGAAAACTCGCTGCCCAGGTCGCCCACGCGGCGCTGTCGGCCGTCGAGGACGCGCCCGCCGGCGTTCGCAAGGAGTGGCAGGGCGAGGGGGGGACCAAGGTGGTGCTCGAGGGGAATGGCGAGCAGACGCTGTTCGAACTCGCCGATCGCGCCGAGCGCGAGGGCCTGCCCCACGCGGTGATCCGGGACGCGGGCCGCACCCAGCTCGACTCCGGCACCGTGACCGCGCTCGCGGTCGGGCCCGGCGAGGATCCGGTCATCGATCGGGTGACTGGCGACCTTTCGCTGTACTGACGCTGCGGAGACCGCAGACTACCCGGGGTAGGTGAACACGCGGCGCTCACACGCGGTGCAGACGAGCACGTCGTCCGGGCCGTTCGGTCCGGGGCCGCCACAGCACGCCGCGGTCGTAGTCGCCTCGACCGGTTCCTCGCAGGCTGGACACCGTTCGAGGAACAGCCGCAGCGGTCCGGCGGCCGCGAGGCGATACTCACGGGAGAGGCCGTCGAGCGCCCCGACCGCCCCAACCTCGGCGATGGCGATCGGACGGGAGAGCCACCGCTCGCTCGCCACCGCGTTGGCGGCCTCGCTGAGGACGAACCACTCCCCGTCGGCAGTTTCGACCCGATCGACGGTCGTGGTCGCATCGACGATCGCCCTGATGGCGTCGGCGAGCGCGTCCGGCTCCAGCGCCCGGAGGGACCCCATTTCGTCGCGCCACCGCTCCCTGACCGACTCGTCGAGCACGAGCGCCTCGTCCTCGGCGACGAGCACGCCGGCATCGAGGAGTCGCTCGGTCACCACCTCGCCGGCCAGGTCGTCGTCGGTGAGCGAGCCTGGCGGCCGCGACGGTGGTCGTTTCGCCCTATCGGCGGGCTGTGGAACATCGAACGGGAGACGGGCGGCGAGTCGCGGCGCGATCTGCGGGGTGTAGGGCACGAGATACCCGCGCAGCGCGATCGCTGCGCTGCCGGCAAGACCGACTCCGGCGGCTCCGATCGGCGTGGCGCGCGCGACGACGGCGCAGGCGAGCGCGAGCAGGCCGGCGTTGAGCGCGGTGCAGGGCCAGCACCGCCGCTCGCCGATGTACGCCGGTCGACGGAGGTCGTCGAGCGCCTCGCGCATGGTGCCCGCTACTTCACCGCTCGCTATGAGCGTTGTGCCGGCCAGCGTCGCCTCAAGGGACTATCCGGAGTCCTGGATCAGACACGATCGACTTAACCCGCCGGCGAGGAACCCGATTGACAAACGATGCGTGAGGCCCATCCCACCGAACGCGCGGTCGGGATCGATCACTACGTCAGCGACGCCGATGGGACGGGTGGGCAGCTCCGAACGCACCCCGACGACTTCCGGGTACGCGAGATCGAGCGAGGGGAGTTCGAGCCGATCGACGCCGCACCCGACGCGTACCCACATCTCGTCTTCCGAGCGACGCTTCACAACTGGGACACCAACGACTTCGCTGGCGCGCTCTCGAACGTCCTCGGGATCAGCCGCGAGCGCGTGGCGTGGGCAGGCACGAAGGACAAGCGCGCCGTGACGACCCAGCTGTTCTCGGTCGAGGGCGTCGAGCGGGACGACCTCGCTCGCGCAGGGGCGGGCCTCGACGACGCCGATCTCACACTGGTCGGTCGATCGGGGCGCGCGCTCCGGTTCGGCGACCTCGCGGGCAACGCCTTCGGAATCGTCGTCCGCGATGCCGGGACCCCATCTGTGGAGGCGATCACCGACGATCTCCGAGCGTTCGGGGGCGGTGAGGCCGGCGGTGGCGATGCTGATACGGATGCCGACGCCACGGCGACGATCGGCGTGCCGAACTACTTCGGCCAGCAGCGGTTCGGTTCGCTTCGGCCCGTGACCCACGAGGTGGGTCTCGAAATCGTTCGCGGGAACTGGGCCGGCGCGGTGCTGGCCTACGTCGGCAACCCCCACGGGAGCGAGCCCGACGACACCCGCGAGGCGCGGGCGTTCGTCGAGCGCGAACTGCGAGACGAGAGCGGAGAAGCGGGGCTGAAAGCGCAATCCAACGGCTGGGAAGCGGCGCTGGAGCGCCTTCCGAACCGGCTCGGGTTCGAGCGCTCGATGGTGCATCACTTGGTGGAGAACGGCGCACAGAGTGAGGAGGACTTCCGAGCGGCGCTCGAAGCCGTCCCGAGCAACCTCCAGCGGCTGTTCGTCAACGCCGCCCAGTCCTTCCTGTTCAACCGGATCCTCTCCGAGCGCCTCGCGCGCGGCCTGGCGTTCGATCGCGCGGTCGCTGGCGACGTCGTCTGTTTCGTCGACCCCGACGCACCCGACGAACTCCGGCTCCCCGACCCGGACCGGAGCCAGCGCGTCACCGCCGAGCGGGTCGACACCGTGAACCGCCATGCGGCGCGCGGCCGGGCGTTCGTCACCGCGCCGCTCGTGGGCACCGAGACTGAGTTGGGGGCGGGCGAACCAGGCGAGATCGAGCGCGAAGTGCTCGACGCGGCGGGAATCGCGCCCACCGACTTCGATCTCCCCGGAACTTTTTACTCCGCGGGGACTCGTCGAGCGGTGCTCGTCGAATGTGATCTCGGAATCGAGCGTGATCCGCTCACCGTCGAGTTCAGCCTCCCGAAGGGCTCATACGCGACCGTCCTGCTCCGGGAGTATCTGAAGGTCGATCCCGTCGATCTGGGGTGAGAACGACCGGTTTATCCGCCGCGTCGACGAATCACGCGCATGGAGTGTGGCCGGTGTGGCGCGCGACTCGATCGGGCGGGCGATTTCTGTCTGACCTGCCGGACCGCGAGCGTCGACAGCGTGGTGCTCGACTGCGGGCGCGAGCGCGCCACCGCCACCAGCCTCGCCGACGGCGAGCGCGTCGGGACGTGGACGGTGACGACCGTCGAGGAAACCGGCGAGGACCGGCCGCGCGAACTCCGCAATTTCGCGGGGCGGATCGCGGACGAAGTCCACCGCAAACGCCCCAAGGCCGTCTACGCGACCGGCGACCGCGAGGTGCTCCGTGCGGTGCGCGCACAGTTGCACTACGACCTTCGGCGGATCGCCGATCCCGGTGACGACCCGGTGGCGACGGTGCTCGAGCGCGCCGACGAACCCGCGCTCGAAGTCGTCGAGACGCCGCCACGCGAGAAGTTCGGCGGGGCGCACTCGACGCTCGTCGGCGGCCGCACGGGTCGAGACACGGTCGGCGTCGCGGCCGACCACCCACATGTGAAGAAGGTGATCCCGGGACCGATCGACGCCGGCGGGCGCGGGTCGCGGACGGGCGTCCGCGCGAAGGCGACCCGGGCCGATTCAAATGGTAACGTCCGCCTCCTCATCCGGGACGGATCGAGCGTGCAGGAGGTACAGGTGGTGACGACCGCTGCCGACCGCGACCAGGGCGAACGGGTGCGCAAGGATCTGGATCGTGGGCTCGCCGACGCCGGTCTCTGGGAGTGAGCGTGCGAACGAACACGAAGGGTTTTACTCGCCCCTTGACGTAGCGACGCCATCATGGGCAATCAGGAAGTCGGGAGTGCGGGCCGGTTCGGCGCACGCTACGGCCGCGTCTCGCGCCGGCGCGTCGCCGAGATCGAGGCCGACATGAACGACGATCACGGCTGTCCCGAGTGCGGCGAGGAGGCCGTCGATCGAACCGATACGGGGATCTGGGAGTGCGGCAAGTGCGGCCACACTTTCGCCGGCGGGGCCTACCGGCCCGAGACCCCCGGCGGACGGACCGTCGAGCGCTCGATCCGGGCCGCGCTCGCCGACGAGGGTAGCGAGGACGAATGACCTACAAGTGCTCGCGGTGCAAGCGCGACGTCGAACTCGATGACTACGGTGGCGTGCGGTGTCCGTACTGCGGACACCGCGTGCTGTTGAAGGAGCGCAGCCGCGACGTCAAGGAGATCGACGTCGAGTAGCGTGGACGAGCGCCACGAGACCCTTCTCACGTTCGAATACGACACGGCGGATCGAGCCACGACGATCGAGGCGAGCCTCCGGCCCGAGATCGACGACATCGAGGGCGACCGCACTCGGGCGAGCCTCGCGCGCGACGGTGCCGAACTCCGAGTGCGGATCGCAGCCGCGGATCTCGTCGCGCTCCGTGCCGGGGGAAACACCTGGCTGTCGCTGGTGTCAGTCGCCGAACGGGGTGCGGCGTCGGGATCGGGACAGTAATCGGCCGACAGCCGACGAGCTCGCCCGGGAATCTGGGGGCCCGTCTCGCGGGCAGGAACTACCGGAACCTGCACCTGCAGGCCCAAGAGGATTACCCCGCAGCGGTGTACCACGTGATGCGATGGCACGAGATTTCACCGACGACGACAGGGGTAAATCGGTCGTCGATCACCGGGGCAACCGTATCGGCAGCATCACCGACACCCGGGACGGGCGGGGGATCGTCGAAACGGACGACGATTCGAGCCTCACGGACAAGCTCAAATCGGCGCTCGGCTGGGGCGATTCCGACGACTCACACGAGTTGCAAAACGACCACGTCGACAGCGTCAACGACGACGAAGTCCGTCTCCGCAACCTGTAACCGGTCGGTCGCGACGGCCCTCGAACACACGATTTTTCGGAACCGCCGGAACGACCCGGGAGCCCTCGTCTCACCCGGTATGGAGAAGCAGAGCGCAACTGGTTCGAAAGCGGGGGTTTTTCCCTTCGGCCACCGAGGTGACAACCCATGCAAGGGAATCTTCCGCCGGAAGCCCAGGAGAAAATCGAGGAGCTTCAGGACCTCCAAGAGAGCGCCCAGCAGGTCGCCGCCCAGAAACAGCAGGCCGAGACCCAGCTCACCGAGTCCCAGACCGCACTCGACGAGCTCGACGACATCGACGACGAGACCACGATGTACCGCGAGGTCGGCGAGCTCCTGATCGAGACCGACTACGACGAGGCCGAGGAGGACCTCGACGACAAGGTCAGTAGCCTCGAAGTCCGTGTCGAGACGCTCGAAAAACAAGAAGAGCGCGTCCAGGAGCAGTTCGAGAGCCTCCAGAGCGAGCTCCAGCAGATGCTGAGCGGTGGCGGTCCCGGCCCGGCCGGCGGTGGCGGCATGGGTCCCGGCGGGCCCGGCGCGGGCGGGTAGATGCCGACCGAGGACGAGGTGGTACGGACGGCCAGCGAGGCCGCCGAAGGCATGATCTTCTCGCGGTACAAGCGATCGGCAGTCCGTGATCTCGATATCACTGTGACGTTCGAGGACGGCGTTCTCGACATCGATGTCTACCTCAACCCGCCCGACGACGCCGATCCGGATCCCGAAGCAGTCGTCGAGAACGCGATCGCGGCGGCGGAGTCGGCTGTCGACGAACTGTTCGCGGCGGAGTGACGAGCCGCGGCGCGGTTGTGTCGTGGTGGCGGGTCACGGCCCGCGCCGCCGAGCGGTTTGCAGTACGGCAGTGCGGTGACGGTTCCTGGTGGATGAAGGGCGAGCGCCGAAGGCGTGAGGGCTTCGGCGATGCTGTGCGGTCGGTGTGTGGAACAGCATCCGCGAGAGCGAAGTGAGCGCGGTTCACCGCGAGCGACCG
>PXSV01000154.1:0-2232 GCA_003022685.1 Halobacteriales archaeon SW_9_67_24
CCCGTCACCGTCGAGGAGGTCGCGAGTCGGACCGGCGCGGTCGTGCGCGCCACCGACGAGCCGCTCGTGATCGCCGACATGCCATTCCTCAGCTTCGGCGTCGACGAAGCGGGGAGCCTCAGAAACGCCGGTCGGATGCTGAAGGAGGAGGGCGCGCACGCGGTCAAGATCGAGAGCGGTTCGCATACCGTGGGGTTGACCGAACGACTCGCCGATGTCGGGATTCCGGTGATGGCCCATCTCGGCCTCACCCCTCAGAAGGTCAACCAGTTGGGCTACGGCCGCCAGGGAACGTCCCGGGAGGCCGCGAGCGAGATCGCCCGTCTCGCGCGCGAACACGAGGACGCTGGTGCGTTCGCGCTCGTGCTTGAACACGTCCCGGCGAACCTCGCGGCGGCGATCACCGACGACCTCTCGATCCCCACCATCGGGATCGGGGCCGGTCCCGACTGCGACGGCCAGGTGCTCGTCGCCAACGACGTGCTCGGGCTCGGCGACCGACAGCCCCCCTTCGCCGAGGCGTTCGGGGACGTTCGCGGCGAGATGGAAACGGCAGTTTCGGGCTACGTCGAGGCCGTCGAAGAGGGTGAGTTCCCGGCCGAGGAACACAGCCACGTCGAATCGGACCTCGACGACCTCTACTGAGGCGGCTGGCGGCGACCGCTGGGCGGTGCGGCCGTGCGGCTGCGGGGCGGTTGCGGCGGCGGTTCCTGGTGGATGAAGGGCGAGGCTCCGAGCGTAGCGAGGAGCCGAGGGCTTCTGTGGTGCTGAGGGGATGCTGTGTGGTCGCGGTAATCATAGCGATCGCGCCGCGAGCGAACGAGCAGCGCGAGTGAGCGAGCGGGCCGAGGAACCCCCAGAGGGGAGTGACGAGGCTTTTAGTGTAGGTTTTGCGAGCGAGCGGCCTTCGGCCGCGAGCGTAGCAAAACGTGCTACATGTAGCCGAGGTCGCGCAGGCGCTCCATCAGGTCCTCTTTGTCCTGGGCGCGGCCCGCGCGCTCGGTCGTGCCTTCGAGGTCTTGGAGCCACGCGGGCTCCTCGTCGGACTTTTCGGTGCTGACTTCGCTCCCGAGCGATCGGAAGCCGGCGAAGTATTTCGGACTGATCGGGATGTCGTCCTGGGTGATCCCCTCCGGCAGATCGTCGGCGCTCTGGGGGACGTACCCCTCGTCGGGGAACTCGGCGACAGTCTCGGGCACCGCGAAGTTCCAGAAGGCGTCCCAGACGTCGCGCTCGGCGAACTGGATGATCGGCTGGATGCGGTCGTGAGGCGGGTAGATCTCGGGGTCGTGGCGCGGGCTGAAGAACGTCTCGTCGGCGCGGGCCTCCTGTTCGTCCCAGCGCACGCCCGAGATCACGCCGTCGACACCGTACTCTTCGAGGGCGTCGTTGAGCGCCACCGTCTTCAGGAGGTGGTTGCCGACGTAGGTGTCGAGCAGGAAGTCGAAGGTGTCCTCCTCGTACTCGAGGATCTCGCGGACGTGGTGGCGGTTGTGCTCGGAGAGTTCGGAAATCTCGATGTCGTCGCCCGGTTCGAGGCCGTGTTCCTCGACGTACTCGCCGACGTCCTCGTTGCGCGCGTAGCGCACTTCGAGATCCCACTCGTCGGCCCACTTGTCGACGAAGTCGTGGATCTCGTCGAAGTGCTGGTAGTGGTCGATGAAGATCGTGGGCGGAACCTCAAGATCGAAGCGCTCGGCGACCTCCTTGATGAAATAGAGGGTGAGCGTCGAGTCCTTCCCGCCGGTCCACATCACTGCGGGGTTCTCGTACTGTTCGAGGCCGCGTTTCGTGACCTCGATCGCCTTTTCGAGCTTGTCCTCGATGCTGGGGTACTCCTCGGGGTCTTCGCCCTCGCCGTCGGTGTAGTCGACGTCGAGGTAGTCGGGGAACTCGTCGGACATTTCGTAATGAGATATAATTACCCTCGTGAAAGCCCTTGTGGCTTCGCCTCGGGCTGGTATGCGGTCACACCACGACCAAAGGATCGGACGATCATCGGCTGCTCGTCCGGTGCTGGCCGTACTGTACGCCGATCGCGAGGCAGAGCACTCCGAAGACGACCATCGCGGGCAGGACCATCATCAATACGGTGCCGGTCGCCATCACGTCCGCGACGAGCAGGCCACCGACGCCGATCGCGATGAGGGCAACGAACACGATGGCGGTCGTCGTCGAATCGAACTCCATGGCCAGCGTACGGCCCGGCGAAAATAAGCGCTTTCGGAACCG
>PXSV01000154.1:2336-3471 GCA_003022685.1 Halobacteriales archaeon SW_9_67_24
CGATCTCGGTGAGCTCGTCGACCTCGAAGACCTCGCCGCGCGCGAGCGGCGAGTACGCCACGAGCTCGATGTCGTGCTCGTCGGCGTACTTCCGGAGTTCGTCCTGAGGGAGCAGCGGATGGCACTCGACCTGGTTCGCGAAGATCGGCTCGTCGAGGACCTCCCGCGCCGTGTCGAGGTCCTCGGGCTCGAAGTTCGAGACGCCGATCCGGTCGATCGCGCCGCGGTCTTTCAACTCGGCGAACGCCGGGAGGGTATCCTCGGGATCGTACTCCTCGGCCGGCCAGTGGGAGTACAGAAGCTCGACCGACTCAACGTCGAGTTCGTCGAGGCTCTCGGTCGTGGTGTGGATCACGTCGTCGTAGCTCAGGCTCGACTTCCAGACCTTCGTGGCGAGGAAGACGTCCTCGCGGTCGACGTCGGCCTGCTCGATTCCCTCGCCCACGGCCTCCTCGTTGCCGTACGCCTGGGCGGTGTCGACGTGTCGATAGCCCGTCTCCAGTGCCGTCCGGACGCTCTCGGCGCACTGGTCGGGGTCCTCGTTCTGCCATGTGCCGAGGCCGAGCATCGGCATCTCGCTGGCGCGCGGGGCGCTCTCGGGACTGCGTTGCTCTTGAGACATACATCGTTGCTTATGCCCACCGACCGAAAAGCGGTTCGGAAACCGGCGAATCGGGCTGATTGGGGGTCGTTCACGAGACGGTAGCGGCTGCGGCGCGGTGGCGATTGCAGTGCAGTGGCGGTGGGGCAGCCCGGTCCCGACGAGTGCGACGAATCGAGGCTCGGGAAAACAGTGCGCTCCTGGTGGAGGACGGCCGAACCCCCAAACGCCGGAGCACGCTTCGCGCGCTCCGAGCTCCCGTTCGCCTTCGGCTCACGGGAACGGAGTGATAGGGTCGGTTGGAAGCGTTTACCGGTGCGACCGCACGCCGTCGCGCGATCGATCCCGGACGGACTTCCAACCGACCCTATGTGTGGGTGAGGGCTTCGGCGGTGCTGTGCGATTGCGGGAAGCGATGGTAGTCCTACCGCGAGTGAGGCCGACGTTTCCTCGAAACGAAAGGACGGGCTACCGTCGATCGATCGGCACGAACCCCTCGTCCTCGGGACCGGTGTAGTGGGCGCGCGGGCGGAT
>PXSV01000155.1:0-806 GCA_003022685.1 Halobacteriales archaeon SW_9_67_24
CGGGAAACAGTCACAACAATCTATCACTCGGTCGCGTGCGCTTCGATCACCCGGCCGACCCGTTCGAGGCCGTCGTCGAGTTCGTCGGCCGGGAGCCCGAACCCGATCCGAAAGCGATCGTCGAACCCGAAGACGTCGCCCGGCGCGAGCACCACGCTCTCCTCTTCGACTGCCGCCCGGCAGAACTTGCAGGCGTCCGCGAACCCCTTCGGGATCGTCGGGAACCCGTTGACGCCGACGGGATCGTGCCAGTCGAGGCCGTGTTCGGCGACGAACTCGCGGACGACTTCGCGATTGCGGCGGGCGTGCTCGCGGTTCTCGTCGAGGATCGTCTCCTCCTGCTCGCCGAGCGCCTGGCGCGCGATATGCTGGCCGAAGATCGAAGGCGAGATCGTGGTGTAATCCTTCCAGCGCCGCGCTGCATCGGCGATCTCGGGCGGGCCACACAGCCAGCCGAAGCGCAGCCCGGCGAGCCCGTAGGCTTTCGTGAGACTCGTCGTACTGATCCCCCATTCGCCGAGGCTCGCCACCGGTAGTTGGGGATCGTCGGCGAGCAGGCGGTACACCTCGTCACAGAGCAGGTAGGCATCGTTGTCGGCTGCGAGGTCGTAGAGCGCTTCGACCCGCTCCTGGGGGTGGTAGCGTCCGATAGGGTTGTTCGGGTTGTTGAGCACGACGAGCCTCGTTTCCGATCGGATCGCGTCAGCGACCCACTCGACATCGAGTCGCCAGGCGGGCGGTTCGAGTTCGACCCGAGTCACGTCCGCGATCGCCTCGGGGAGCGCGTGGAGGGACTGGTAGGTCGG
>PXSV01000155.1:854-12654 GCA_003022685.1 Halobacteriales archaeon SW_9_67_24
TGGCCTCCTGAGTGCCACAGGTAAAGAGGAGGTCGTCGGCCGAGCGGTCGTAGCGCTCGGCGACCCGTGTCCGGAAATCGGGGTCGCCGTCGGTCGGGATCACGTAGCCGAGTTCGCCTGGATCGGTGTCGAAACGCGCGGCGTCGAGGCTCCGGATGCCGCTTTCGGCGAGCATGATGTCGGCATCGTGTTCGTGCTCGTCGAACCAACGTTCGAGCGCGAACGGTTCGATCTCCATGCCACGATGTCGGGAAGGGTGGTCAAAAAACTCGACGGGCCGACGACCATCCGCCGGGACGGCGATCGGTGCGAACGAGGGCCGCGAGGGGGGTGGTGTTTTTAATCCCCGGTGGCGTACCGGGTCGCATGAGATGTGTGATCGTCGGCTACGGTCGCGTCGGCATCCGGACCGCACAGATCCTCGACGAGGAGGGCCACAGCGTGCTCGTGATCGACAACGATCCCGCGAAGGTCGAACGGGCTCGCGAGGCGGACTTCGGGGTCATCGAGGGCGACGGATCGACGGGCGAGACCCTCGCCGAGGCCGACCTCGACACTGCCGACGCGGTCGCGGGGCTCACGGGCGATCCCGAGACCAACTTCGCGGTGTGTGCGACCGCGAACGAACACGGCTGTCGCACGGTGTTGCGGATCAGCGAGGAGTTCAGCGAGGAGGTCTACCAACAGTACAGCGAGGGCGTCGACGAGATCGTCTACCCCGAGCAACTGGGGGCCGCAGGCGCAAAGACCGCGCTGCTCGGTGGCGATTTCAACGTCCTCGCCGACATCACCGAGAAGCTCGCGGCGACCACGCTCACCGTCCCCGAGGGATCGCCGGCGATCGGCGAGCGCGTCGTCAGCCTCGACGTGCCCGAGGGCGCACGGATCTACGCTCACGGCCGGGCAGGCGAGTTGATGGAGATCCCGCTGCCGCGCACCGCGATCGAGGCCGGCGACCAGCTCGCGGTTATCGCCGAACCCGACGCAGTGTCGGTCGTTCGCGATCGGCTCCACGGGGACAGCATGGCCTGATAGGATCGGTTGGAAGTCCTTCCGGGATCGACCGCACGATGGCATGCGGTCGCACCGGTAACCGCTTCCAACCGATCCTATGACAGTCGATCCGCTCGGCGTAAAAAAGCACGAGGAGGGGGAAAGGGGAGGGCGTCGCAGCGGGAACCGTTTGCCGGGCGCGCGAGTGGGAGGATGGGGGAATTCGAGGCCGTCGGCGCGCCCGGATCGGGCGACGATCGGTCGCTACTTAACTCTACGTCAGACGCTCGCATGACGACCGCCGAGCCGTGGTTCAGGCGTCGTACTGATCCAACTGTGTGCGCGTCGACCGACCGATGAGTTCGTCGAAGTCGGTGCCCTCTTCGAGCGCAGTCTCCCTTTTGACGCGGTAGTTGCCGCCGTCGGTGACGTAGCAATCGCTCGGATGGAAGAAGTACCACGCCTCGCGGTCGAACCGGACGCCGATGCGGGGTTTCGCGCCGAAGTTCCGCGCGAAGTAGACCAGCGCCTCGACCTCCTCGCCGGTGAGGTAGATCGGGTTCCCCGCTGAGGATTTCGCCTCGATGGCGTAGAAATCGCCGTCGTTGCCCGCGAGAACATCGGGGAGTTCGCGGTCGGTCGCGCTGCCGCTCGCCGGCGCGCGCATCACCGCGAACCCGGCGTCGTCGAGCTCGTTGACGAGTTCGCGCTCCCGACGGTTGCCCTTGGCGTTGCTCACGTTCCGTGATCCCAGCTTCCCATGTACTCCGTCTGTTCGTCGGAGAGCTCGTCGATCGCGAGCCCCTCGGCGTCGAGTTTGATCTCGGCGACCTCGCGATCGAGGTCGTCGGGCACGTCGTGGACGCCTGGTTCGTACTCCTGACTACTGAGTTCCCGGACACACACTGCCTGCACACCGAAGCTCTGATCCATCACCTCGACCGGGTGGCCGAGCGCGACCGGCGCGGCGAGATTCACGAGTCGGCCCTCGGCGAGCACGTTCAGCCGTGTGCCGTCGTCGAGTGCGTACTCCTGAACCCCGGGCCGCACCTCCCGCGTGCTCGCCGCGAGATCGGAGAGTCCGTCGAGGTCGATCTCGACGTCGAAGTGGCCCGCGTTGGCGAGCAGCGCGCCGTCGCCCATCCGCTCGAAATGCTCCGCGGTGATGACGTCGCGGTTGCCGGTCGTCGTCACGAACACGTCGCCCTCGGCGGCGGCCTCACTCATGGGCAGGACCTCGTAGCCCTCCATGTGGGCCTCCAGGGCGCGTCGAGGGTCGACCTCGCAGACGACGACCCGGGCGTTCTGGCCGGCAGCCTTCTTCGCGACGCCCTGGCCGCAGTAGCCGTACCCTGCGACGACGACGGTCTTGCCCGCAAACGAGAGGTTCGTCGTCATCGCGATCGTGGCGAGCGCGGATTCGCCGGTGCCGTGAACGTTGTCGAACAGCCGCTTCATCGGGGTGTCATTGACGGCGAACACCGGGTACTCCAGCGCGCCGTCGTCGTCCATCGCGCGCAGTCGGTGGACGCCCGTCGTCGTCTCCTCGCACCCGCCCACGATGGAGTCGATCAGTTCGGGATGGTCGTCATGGATCGCGGCGACCATGTCCATTCCGTCGTCCACAGTAATCGTGGGTTCGTGGTCGATCACGGCCTCGATCGCGGCGTAGTAGGCCTCGTCGTCGACGCCGCGCTCGGCGTAGGAGGTGATCGCGTCGTGGGCGTCGAGCGCCGCGCTCACGTCGTCGTGGGTCGAGAGGGGGTTGCAGCCGGTGATCGCGATCTCCGCGCCGGCGGCGGCGAGCGTCTCGGTCAGGACGGCTGTCGTGGCCTCGACGTGCATCGCCATCCCGATGGGTTCGCCCGCGAGGGGCTGGGCGGTTTCGAACTCCTCGCGGAGCGCGGCACAGATCGGCATGTGCTCGCGCGCCCACGCGATCTTCTGACGGCCCGACTCGCGGGCGCTTTCGGGGTCGGTGACCCGCTTGGTGATCGGCGCGGCGTCGGTCATGCCCGAACCGAGGACCAGGGCGCTCAAAACGCTGCCGGACCCGGCTCCGATCGTCGTCGCCCGGAGTCCGGTCTTTTTGTTTCCGGCCGTCGAACGCACGCCACCGAAAACCCGTGAGAGCACATGGCTGAGGAGGGCGATCGGCTGCTGAACGTCATCGGAATCGGGCTCGTCGTCGCGCTCGTGGGGGTGATCGTCGTCGGCGTCGTCATCGCGGTGAACGTCCCGGCGAACCGGGTCGATCCCCCGGACGGCGAGTGGTCGTTCCGCCAGGCGAACGAGACCCACGTCCGGATCACGCACGACGCCGGCGAGTCCGTCGACGGGGCGGCGCTCGTCGTGACCGTCGACGGGTACAGCCGCCATCCCTCGTGGAGCGAGGCGGTGACGCCTGGCGAGACCGTCGCGATCGAGGCCTCCCGGGGCCAGGTGGTGCGGCTCTACTGGGACGGCGGCCGCACCGACCGCTTTCAGCTGGCGAGCCGGTACGGCTCGGGAACGCGCACGTCGACTGAGTGAGGGGCGTGACGCCTCCGGCGGCGTTCGGCGGCTGCGACGGGCGAGTCCGTCAGGGCTTTACTCCGGCAACCGTTGGTTTTCTTCACCGAATCATCGGGCGAACACGATGACAGGTGATCCACGCACACGCGAACGGTTCCGAACGTCGCGCCGCCGGTTCCTCGGGGCAACCGTCACCACCGCTACCGGCGCGCTCGCGGGCGTCGGCGGGCTCGGCAACGCTGCGGCCCAGTCGACGTCCCAGGAGATCCGGCTCGGCGGGAAGATCGCCGGCTGGCAAGGGCGTGCACCCGATTCGATCGACGGCGAATCGAACCCTACCCTGAATCTCGAAGCCGGCACCACGTATCGCGTCGTTTGGGAGAACATCGATGGAATGGGGCACAACTTCGCGCTGCTCGATTCGGCTGGCGAGACGCTCGAACGAACCCAGATACTGAGCGAGGAAGGCGAGACCCAGGCGCTCGAATTCACTGCGCGCGAGGCGATGGCCGAGTACATCTGCGAGCCTCACAGCGGCACGATGCGCGGGACGATCTCCATCGGCGATGGATCGGCGGCCGAGACCGCGACTGCAACCGAGACGCCCGACGGCGAGGACAGTGTGGTTTCGTCGGGGCCGACGATCGCGCTCGACACCGTCGCCGACGGGTTCGAGGTGCCGACCGACTTCGCGGCTCCGCCGGGCGACGACCGGCGGTTCGTGGTCGATCTGCCTGGCCAGGTGTACACCGTCGAATCGGGCGGTGGGCGCGGGGAGCCGTTTTTCGACGTAAGCGGTCGCCTCTCCGAACTCACCGGCGAGCGCGGGCTGCTCGGGATCGCCTTCCATCCCGCGTTCGACGAGAACCGGCGCTTTTTCCTGCGTTACAGCGCCCCGCTGGCGGCGGACGCGCCCGAGGGGTTCTCACACACCGAAGTCCTCGCGGAGTTTCGCGCGACCGAGGACGCAAGCGGCGTGGTCGAGGGCTCCGAGCGGGTCCTGCTGGCGGTCGACGAACCCACGAAGTATCACAATGGCGGCGCGCTCGCGTTCGGTCCCGACGGGTATCTCTACGTCTCGTACGGCGACGGCGGCGGGTCGCGGGACACTGGTCTCGGCCACGCCACCGACTGGTACGAGGCAAACACGGGCGGCAACGGCCAGGACGTCACAGAGAACCTTCTCGGCTCGATCCTCAGAATCGACGTCGACGGCACGGAGGGCGACGAACCCTACGCGATCCCCGAGGACAACCCGCTGGGGGGCGAAGCCGGCCTCGACGAGCAGTACGCGTGGGGCTTCCGTAACCCATGGCGGATGGGCTTCAGTGATGGCGAACTCTACGTCGCCGATGTCGGGCAGAGCCGGTTCGAGGAGGTCGATCGGGTCGTGAAGGGCGGCAACTACGGCTGGAACGTCCGCGAGGGCACGCACTGCTACAGCACCGCGAACCCGGGAAAGATCCCTCCCGAGTGTCCCGAGTCGACGCCGCCGAGCGTCCGCAGCGGCGAACCGCTCCGCGACCCCGTGATCGAGTACCCCCACGCCCGCGACGGCGAACCCATCGGGGTTTCGGTCATCGGGGGATACGTCTACGACGGCACGGTCAACGCCCTCTCCGGCCAGTACGTCTTCGGCGATTACAGCCAGGCAGGGGACCCACAGGGGTCGCTGTTCGCGGCCACCCCCGACGAGACGGGACAGTGGGATTTCGAGAAACTCACGATCGCGGGCGCGGCCGACGGCGAGCTCGGCGGCTACCTGATCGACGTCGGCCGTGACGACGCCGGCGACCTCTACGCACTGACCTCGGCCGGCGATCTCGGCGGTGCGGTCCACAAGCTCGTCCCCACCGAGGCGGACCAGGCGACCGACACGCAAACGATGACACGGACCGAAACGGCTGCGACGACCGAGGCGAAAACGACCGAGACGGTAGCAACGAAGACCGACGAGGCGTCCAACACACGGGGGACGACGGCGCGTGTGACCGCGACCGAGACGGCCGAAGTGACGCCGACGGAGCGGCCAGCAACCGAGCCGACCTCCGCGGAAACGGTAGCGACCGGATCCACTACCGAGGGGTCGGAATCGGCCGAGACGAGCGCGACCGAGACGAGCGACGCCGACGGTCCCGGGTTCGGCATCCTCGCTGCGCTCGCCGGCCTGGCGGGCGTCGTCGCACGCCGTCTCGCACGCCGGTAGGAACGCGGTCGGACCCCTCATTGACGTCCCGTGCCGTCAGAACTTTAGCCGAACGGCCACTCGATATCGGTAGTGAACCACACGACAGCAACGGGGGAGGCCGACGCCCCCGAGACGGACGGTCCGGCGGTGTCCCGTCGCCGATTGCTTCGAACGGCCGCGGTCGGGGCAGTCGGTGCGGTCGCCGGCGCGGCCGGCGGCGGTGGATCCGTCACGACCGCAAGCGCGGCCGCCCAAGACGGCGGTCCCGTTCCGGAAGGACCGACGATCGCGCTCGACACCGTCGCCGAGGGGTTCGAGCAGCCCGTCGACTTCGCGACCCCCTCGGGCGACGACCGTCAGTTCGTGGTCGATCGCCCCGGCCAAGTGTACGTCGTCAACGCGGACGGTCGGCGCGAGGAGCCGTTCATCGACGTGAGCGGGCGGATGACGCCCGTCGAGGGCGAACAGGGGCTGCTCGGCCTCGCCTTCCACCCCGAGTTCGGATCGAACGGCCGATTCTACCTGCGCTACAGCGCGCCGTCGACCGACGAGACGCCCGATAGTTACTCCCACACCGCGGTGCTCGCGGAGTTCCGGGCGAACGACGACCGGACTGCCGGGCGGCCCGACACCGAACGCCGACTCCTCGAAGTCCCCGAGCCCCAGAGCAACCACAACGCGGGCGCACTCGGGTTCGGCCCCGACGGCTACCTCTACGTCCCGTTCGGCGACGGCGGCAGGGCAAACGATGTCGGGACCGGCCACGCAGCGGACTGGTACGAGGAAAACGAGGGTGGCAACGGCCAGGACGTCACGGAGAACCTCCTCGGCTCGATCGTGCGAATCGATGTCGACGGCGAGGAAAACGGGAAGCCGTACGCGATCCCCGAGGACAATCCGCTGGTGGGCGAGGCCGGTCTCGACGAACAGTTCGCGTGGGGCTTTCGTAACCCGTGGCGGATGGGGTTCTCCAAGGGGGAGCTCTACGTCGGCGACGTCGGACAGAACCGCTATGAGGAGGTCGATCGCGTAGTAAAAGGCGGCAACTACGGCTGGAACGTCCGCGAGGGAACGCATTGTTTCAGCACGGGCGACGAGCCGGCGGAGTGTCCCGAGTCGACGCCGCCGAGCGTCCGCGGCGGCGAACCGCTCCGCGATCCCGTGATCGAGTATCCCCACTCCCGCGACGGCGAACCCATCGGGGTTTCGGTCATCGGGGGGTACGTCTACGACGGCACGGTCGACGCGCTCGGGGGTCGCTACGTCTTCGGCGATTACAGCCAGGACGGCGCGCAGGGCGCGCTGTTCGCCGCGACGCCCGCTGAGGAGGGGTCCTGGGAGTTCGAGCAGCTCGTGATCGCAGGGGCCGAGGACGGCGCACTCGGGGGGTACTTGCTCGACATCGGTCGGGACAACGCCGGCGAGCTCTACGCGCTGACGGCCGGCGGCGACCTCGGCGGTGCGGCCCACCGGATCGTCCCGTCGCGCGGAGCGTCGGGAGCGACGGGTGCCGCGAACGCCAGTACGAGCGCGAACGGGACCATCGACATCGACCGGACTACAGTCGGAAACCGAACGACTGGGACGGCGACCGAAACGGCGACGGGAACCGCCGACGAGGAGCGACCGACCGGGGTCGAAACGAACGGGAGCGGTGCAGGCGGAACGGATGGAGCGGATGGTACGAGCGACACGGCCGGGGAAGGGACCGGAACGGAGTCGCGCACCGCCACCGGAACGAGCACCGGGGAGGGGGCTGGCTTCGGCATAGCCGCGGCACTCGCGGGCCTCGCAATCGGTGTGGCGCGTCGTCTCGTCAACGAGTAGTGGGCCGCCTGTCGAACGACAGCGAGACTCAGGAGTCGAGAGCTTCGGGCCTTCGAACCGTTCGTGGTTGCCGCCACAGTCGCTGTCACGGTCGTTGATACCGCACTGGTGCCGACTCCAATGAGGACCGCAGGCCACGAGCCTCCCCAGCCGATTCGCTCGTTCGCTTCGCTCACTCGCTCATCCACCGTCAGAGCAAAGTCGTTCGGGAGAGCGAAGCTCTCCCGTGATGTCGTCAGATTCCGTCGGAATCTGACTGCTTGCAGGAAATCGCTGATTTTCTGCAAGCAATCAGATTCCGACGGAATCTGACGACACGAAGGTCCCGCTCAGTGACGAGACGCCTGCGGCGTCTCGAACCACGCTCACTTCGCTCGCGCCTCGCACCGCTCCCGCGCGCCAACCGCATGACTCACACGAGCACCGGGCCACCCACCGCCATGTCGTCGCCATACCGAAACATCACGGTAGCGGGATACCGCTCTCGCACGATACTACCAAACCATTAGGCTGCGGGGGACGACACCCCGGCATGGCACTTCGCGAACCGCCGCTGGCTGCGGTCCACGAGGCCCGCGGCGCATCGACAACCGAGTTCGGCGGCTGGGCGATGCCCGTCGAGTTCGATTCGATTCGGACTGAACACGAGAGCGTCCGCGAGTCCGCCGGGAAGTTCGACGTTTCGCACATGGGCGAGATCGCGGTCTCCGGACCGGACGCCACGGAGCTCATGGGGCGGCTCACCACCAACGACATGAGCACGCTCGATCCCGGCGACGCGGAGTACGCGATGATCCTCGACGCCGAGGGCACGATCCTCGACGACACCGTGATCTACCGACTGCTCGAAACCCACGACGACGAGTTCCTGTTCATCCCGAATGCGGGCCACGACGCCGAGATGGAAGGCCGCTGGACGACCCACCGCGACGAGTGGGGACTCGACGCGACGGTCGACAACCACACTGAGGCGTACGCGATGTTCGCAGTCCAGGGTCCCGACGCGATCGGCCTCGTCGCAAGCGCGGCCGACGACGCGGACGAAGTGCTCGCCAACCTCCCGCGGTTTTCGGCGACCGACGCCACCGTCGCCGACGTCGACTGCCTCGCGGCGCGCACGGGGTACACCGGCGAGGACGGCCTCGAACTCGTCGTGCCGTGGAACGGGGCCGAGTCTGTGTGGGACGCCTTCGACTGCCAGCCGTGTGGGCTCGGCGCGCGCGACACTCTCCGGATCGAGGCGGGCTTTCTGCTCTCGGGCCAGGACTTCCACCACGAGGAGAACCCCCGCAACCCCTTCGAGGCCGACGTCGGCTTCGCGGTCGACCTCGAAACCGAGTTCGTCGGCCGGGACGCGCTCGCCCAGGTTGCAGAAACGGGTCCCGACGAGCGACTCGTCGGGTTCGAACTCGAAACTCGTGGTGTTCCTCGCCACGGCTACGACATCACCGATTCAGACGGGACGACCGTCGGCACGGTCACGAGCGGGACGGTGAGTCCCACCCTCTCGACCCCGATCGGGATGGGCTACGTCCCGACCGAGTTCGCGGAGCCGGGAACCGAGATCGCGGTCTTGGTGCGGGGGGAGCCGAAAGAGGCACGTACCCGGGCGCTCCCATTCCTCGAACGATGAGCTTCGAGATCCCCGAGGAGTTGCGGTACATGGAGAGCCACGAGTGGGCCGACCACGAGGACGGAACGGCCCGCGTTGGAATATCCGATTTTGCCCAGGACGAGCTCGGCGACATCGTGTTCGTGGAGTTCCCCGACGAGGGCGAGGAGATCACCCACGACGAGACGTTCGGCGTGGTCGAATCCATCAAAGCAGTGTCCGATCTCTACTCGCCGGTCTCCGGGACCGTCACCGCAACGAACGACGCGCTGCTCGACGCGCCCGAGTTGGTCAACGACGATCCCTACGGCGAGGGCTGGATGCTCAAGGTCGACCTCGACGACTCCGACGAGCTCGACGACCTCCTCGACGCCGACGCGTACCGCGACCAGATCGAGTAACGCCCCGTCCGTTCCGACCGCGACCTCCTTCGGGACAAGGTCGTTGGCACCGTCTCGTGCGGCTCGAAGCGCAACGGCGGCCAGGAGACCGCGACCGTCTATGCCCTGTTCGAGAGCCTCGACCACGGGGCGTACATTGTCGGCAACGGCCCCAAGACTTGCCAGTACGGTGGCACCGGCTGGGGTGGCGACATCGGTGACGTCGCTACCGACGACTTCGGCCTCGAAACCAGCAAGGGGACCGGCCTCCAGGTGAGCGGCGTCGCCTAGCTCGGAAACGCCGCAGAGGGAGCCGAGGAGTCCCGAGTCGCGGAGGCGACGCCCGACCCGTTCACGGTGGGCGTGCTCATCACGCGGGACAAGAACGGCGAGGTCCGGTCGAGCGTCGAGCGGACCATCTCGCGGACCGACCACGCCGAGGACGTGGAGTTCAACGTCGTCGACTTCACCGAGTCGTACGTCCAGGCGTGCATCGGGTGTGACGTCTGTCCGACGCCGGCGAAGGTCGAGGACGTCACAGGCGAAGGAAAGGACTACAAGTGCATCATCGACGACGATCTCGACGAGGACCGGTGGACGGAGGACGACCTCCAGGACCTCCACAGCCAGCTAATGGGCAACGACGCGCTCGTGATCGCGGCCTACGACGGCGACGAGGACGGGATCACAGACACCTACCAGACGCTGCTCGAACGCACGCGGTACATCCGCCGGGACGACTGGCGGCTCCACAACCTACCGCTCGCTGCGTACGTCGTCCGGACACCCCAGAAATCGAGCACGTACCCGATGAAGATCATGACGTCGTGGATGCGTCACAACACCATCATCAACCCGCCGATCATCCACACGTCGGTTGATGCGACGGGCGAGACGCCGCTCGACGACGAGACCGCGGCCGAACTCGAAGCCCACTACAACGAGGGAGCCACCGAGCAGTTCGCGGACTTCGTGGCGCGGGCGCGACGCCTCCGGGCCGCCGCGGAGACGACCGACGCCGACGAACTCTCGTACAAGGCGACCGGTTACCAGAACAAGATCCTCGACAGACCGTATCGAGCTGAACGTAACTTAGAGATAACCCATACCAGTACGAACAATGTCCATCGACACAGACATCGACGCCGATATCGACGACACCGATCTCGACGAGAAGGTAGAACAGTCCCTCGACATCCTCGGGCGAATCGAAGCGGAGTTCGACGCCCCCGTGTTCACGTGTAGCTTCGGCAAGGACTCGAACGTGGTGCTCGACCTCGCCGACCGTGCTGGTCTCGATCTCGGCGGGCAGACGGCAGCCGCGTTCACGGACCACGGCAACCACTTCGAGGAGACGTGGGCGGTCAAGGAGGAACTCGAAGCCAAATACGACATCACCTTCGAGACCTACGAGCCCGAATCGAGCTACGAGGACCTCGTCGAGGAACACGGGCCGCTGGTGAACCAGCGCAAGCCCGACCTGTGCTGTTCGACGCTCAAATCGGCGACGATGGAGCGGGTCATCGACGGCCACGACGGCTGGATCACCGGCTATCGCATCGCCGAGAGCTGGGCGGCGAGGACGAAAGCTATGACTGGCGCGAGAACCTCGACTTCTTCGATCAGAAGGACGAGATCATTCGCGCCAACCCCATCGTCCACTGGACCGACAAGGAGGTCTGGGAGTACCACGAGCGCAACGACGTCCCGTACAACCCGCTCTACGACGAGTGGTTCGACTGCCTGGGTTGCAAGCAGTGCACCTTCGACGGCGACGCGCTGTTCGCGTACGACAGCCCCCGGCGGGTCGGCGACGAAGCCGGAACGGCCAGCGACTGATAGGGTCGGTTGGAAGCGTTTGCCGGTGCGACCGCACGCCATCGTCCGGTCGATCCCGGAAGGACTTCCAACCGACCCTATGAGCGTGCAAGCGTGCCGCCGGGTTCGGTAGGTGTTTAGGGCGTGACGGCCAACAGCGGGCATCGATGGACGAGGAGATCACGCCCGACGAGCTCGCCGTGCTTCTCGACGCCGGCGAGTCGGTGCGGATCGTCGACATCCGGACGGCCGGAGCGTTCTCGCGCGGGCACATTCCCGGCAGCGAAAACGTCCCTTTCGAGGAACTCCCACAGCGAGTCGAGGAGTTCGATGACGCCGACCGGATCGTGACGGTCTGCCCACACGGCAAGGCGAGCCGCAAGGCCGCGTGGCTCTTCCAATCCGCCGAGGGCACCGACGACGCCACGATCGAAAGCCTCGCCGGCGGGCTCGATTCGTGGGACGGCG
>PXSV01000156.1:0-7813 GCA_003022685.1 Halobacteriales archaeon SW_9_67_24
CTCAGTCGTCCCCCTCGACCGTCGATTCCGCGTTCGCCCGCGGTTCGTTTTCGGTACTCAGTTCGCGTTTCATCGGCGTCATCTGGCCCGGCTGGCCCTCGTAGTCCTCCCCGATGTATCCCTCGGCGGAGTTCTTGTGGGTGAACCCGGGAATGGGGAGCGTCGTCGCGTCCACGAGGCCCTGCTCGACCAGCGCGCCCGTCGGACAGACCGTCGCGCAGTGCCCACACGAAACGCAGGTCGATCCCATCATCGTATCGGCGTCGTTCTGGAACCCGATGCGCGTGTCCTCGCCCGAACCCTCCATCCGGAGCACGCCCTCGACCTGGACGTCGTTGCAGGCCTCGACGCACCGATTGCACAGGATGCACTTGTTGCGGTCGATCTGGATGAAGGGTGAGGAATCGTCGATCGGTTCGAGCTCGCTCCGGTCGTGCATCACGCCGTAGCGCGGCTCGACAACGTCGTTCTGGATCGCGACGTCCTGGAGGTCACATCGTCCGTTCGCCCCACAGGTCGTACACAGCAGGTTGTGATTCGAGAGCAGGAGGTCGAGGTTGACGTCGCGCGCCTCGCTCGCCGCCACGGCACCCGTCTCGACCGTCATGCCGTCCTCGGCCGGAAAGCTACACGACGGCACGACCCCGTGTTCCTCGGTTTCGACCATGCAGGTCCGACACTCGCTCCGCGGGCCGATCAGCTCCTCGTCGTCGTACGAGCAGAGCGCGAGCACCTCGCCGTCGGTGTCGATGGCCTCGCACGCGTCGAGCAACGTCGCGCCCGCGTCGGTCTCGACCTGCTGGCCGTCGATCGTCACCGTCGCCCCCGCCATCGAACCGGCGGGCGGATCGTTCGCCGTGCCAGGGGCGATGTCCTCGGTCAGCGGTACGTCGGCGTCGGTCGCGCGGGAGTTCTCCCAGATCGGATCAGTGCTCATCGTGGTCCTCGATCGCTGCGGTCGTGCTGTGGTGGCCGTTCGGCTTCCATCGGTCGTGTCGTCGTCTTGCAGTGGTCATGTCGAGAGTCCATCGCAGGTGTCGCTGGGGCAGCGCCCGTCGGCGTGGGCGCGGAACTCGGGCTCGAAGGCGTCCATCGCGGTCGTCACCGGGCGCGAGGCCTCCTCGCCGAACTCACAGGTGCTGGTCTCGCGCATCGTGCGGGCGAGTTCGCGGAGCATTCCTGCCTGGTACTCGCCGTCGTACACGTCGCGCAGGAGGTCGACGAGCTGTTTCGACCCTTCGCGGCAGGGGACGCATCGCCCGCAGTTCTCCTCGCGCGCGAGTTTCGCGCGCCGGCCGGCGAGCGCAACCGTACAGGTCGACTCGCCGAACAGCTCGATCACGCCGTTGGTCCCGAGGCGCGCACCCCGGAGCCCGGACGCGCTCGCCGGCACGTCGAGATCGCGGGCCAGGCCGCCGAACCGCCCGCCGACGCAGGCGGTCTTGAACCCGCCGTCGAGTGCGACCGCGCCGCGGGCGTCGTCGAGCGTCGCGTCGGTCGACAGCTCGATCGTCGCGGGCGCGTCGACGTCGCCGGTCACGGTGAACAATCGAGTGCCCGGATCGCGCGGCACGCCGCCGAGGTCCTCGCTGGCGAGCGCCCGCTCGATCTGAGCGAACGTCCGCGGGGTGTGGATCACGGTCGGCCGGCCGTGGAGACCGTACTGCGCGGGGCCTGGCGGCCGTCGCCGCGCTTCGAGTCGGTCGTTGCCCTCGATTGCTTCGAGCGCCATCGTCATCTCGCCCGCGGTGTATGCATCCGGCCCGGCGACGACCCCGATCGGAACGTCGAGATCGCGGTCGTCGGCGAGCGCGTCCGCCGCCTCCTGCACCCGTCGCCTCGCGATCGTCTCGTCCTCATTGACGTAGACCACCACGTCGGTCGCGTCGATCGCGTGGGCCGTCGCGAGCGCCGCATCGAGCACCGCGAGCGGCGCGTTTTCGAGCAGGAGTCGGTCGGCGCGCGCGGAGCTGTCGGCCTCGTTCCCGTTGACGACCACGACCGGCTCGCCGTCGGCCTCGCGCGCGGTCGTCCACGCCGCCGATATCGGGGCGTCCGTGCTCCCATCGCCCCGGCCCCGGCCGCGGAGCCCGGCAGTTTCGACTCGCTCGTGCGTCGCGTCGGGATCAGTGGCGGCGCTCTCGACGGCGAGGTCGCCGTCCCGAGCGGCCCGGTGGTCCGCAACGCTCGTCGGCGCTCGCCAGCCGCAGCCGGCGAGCGCGCGGCGCGATCCCACCCCGAGCGCCGCCGATTCACCCGCTCTCGCTGGCGGCGTCGGCAGGCTCGTCGTCCCCGGGTCGTGCCCCACGGTCACTGCCCCGTCCGGGAGCGAGCCGTCTTCGAGCGCCTCGACCGCCGCTCGCGCGCGCTCGGCGGTACACCCGGGTAGGAACGCCGTTTCTCCCTCACGTGTCGCGAGGACGAGCGGCGCGAGCGCGTCCGCACCGGTCGGCCCGACCGCGACGACGCCGACCGTCTCGGCCGCGTCCTCGGCCGCCGTCAGCCGATCAGTGCCGTCGTGCTCGCCGCCGACCGCGACCCGCACTGTTGACTCGTCGCCGATCGCACCCTTGCGCGTTGCCATCACCGGACACAATCGGCGGGAGTATTTGTGTGTGGCGCTCACTCATGGCGGCGGCACCAACTACGCGGCCGACCCGCCGGGCGGCTGTCGCGTGGTCTTCCGACCGGTACTGCCGTCGCGCTGCCGTCGGAACGAGTCTCGCCGTCCCGTGGCGTTACAGATCGCGCGCCTGGACGGTCTTGCGGTCGTTGTCCCCCGCGCGTCGGGCGGCTTCGTCGAGGAGTTCCGCGACGTCCTCGTCGAGAGCGTCGTAGAAGTCCGCCGAGACGTTGTGATCGTCGAACCGGTCCTTGACCGCTGATTTCACCACGTAATCCGTCATGCACCCGCTACTCCACACGATCCGTACTTATATCCTCCCGAAGCGGAGCGAAAGTAGAGCCGGTCTCGCCGGCCGTCCGGACGACGCCGCCGAACACGTTGATGTGTGTTCGCGCCGAACCGCCGTCGATGCGTGCCGGAGTCGTCGTCGCTGGCGGGCGTTCGACCAGGTTTGGGGACGGAGACAAGGTCGTGGCCAGCCTCGCGGGCGTCCCGATGATCCGCCGGGTCGCCGAGCGACTCGTGGGCGTCGTCGACGGACTCGTCGTCAACTGTCGCGCCGACCAGATGGACGCCATCGAGGCGGCGCTCGCGGGGGTGGAGGTCCGGTACGCTCCCGACCCCGAACCCGACCGCGGCCCGGCAGCCGGCATCCACGCCGGCCTCGATTTCCTTGGGGCCGAACAACCCACAGTCGAGTTCGCCGCCGTCGTCGCCGCCGACATGCCGCTCGTCGATCCGGCGTTCGTCTCGCACCTGTTCGATCGGGCTGCCGACCACGACGCGGCGGTGCCCCGGATCGACGACCGACTCCAGCCGCTTCAGGCGGTCTATCGCGTTGAGAGGATGGCCAACGCGTGTGCAGCGGCGCTGTCGCGCGGCGAACGCTCGGTCACCGCGGCGCTGACCGACCTCGATCGCGTCGTTGTCGAGGGGCGGGAGCTGCGTGAGCGTACTCGCCAGGCATCGCTCACGAACGTCAACACGCGCGAGGAGTTCGCGGCCGTCGCCGATCGGTTCGGCGATTCCGCCGAATGACGGCCGATCGGTGATGGCCGATCGGCGACAGTCGCCGTCGACGGGCAAAACTCGCTTCCGCGACCGGTCGCCGTTACGCGCCGACGTACTCGTCGTTGACTTCCCAGCCGCCGTCGCCGTCCCGAACCATGTACTCGCCGTAGTACGGTACCCGGTTGTGGACGACCTCGCGGAACGCGTCGCGGATTTCATCTATGTGCATCCCGCCCATCGACCGGAGGTCGTCGTTACGGTTGAGACAGCCCTTGAGATAGCCCTCGTGAGTGACCCGCACTCGATGACAGTTGGCGCAGAAGGTCTCGTTGCCGACCGGATCGACGATCTCGACCATTCCGCCGTCGGACGAGTCCGACGAGGCTCCGCTCGCTTTGCTCGCGTCACCACCCTCCACCCAATAGCGCCGCCGATCGTGCATCTCGCGGTGTTCGATCCGATCGGCTCGGTCTTCGAGCCAGTCGTGGACCCGTTCGATGTCGATCGCCCACTCGGGGTGGCCCGCGATCTCGGGCATGTACTCGATGAGCTGGAGCTGGAGTCCCCTGTTCGCGGCGACGTGATCCACCATCTCCGGGATGTATTCTGCCGTGCCCTCGAACACCACCATGTTGAGCTTCACGGGGTCGAGACCCGCGTCGAGCGCCGCCTCGACGCCCTCCAAGACGCGCTCGTACGCACCCGTTTCAGTGATCTCGGCGAACGCTTCTCTGTCGATGGCGTCCTGTGAGACGTTCACGCGATCGAGGCCGACCTCTCGGAGTTCCTCGGCGCGGCCAGGCAGGAAGGTCCCGTTGGTCGTCAGCGAGGTCTCCATCTCGTCGGGCGTTCGACGGACGATCTCCGCCAGGTCATCGCGGAGCATCGGCTCGCCGCCGGTGAACTTGACCTTCCCGACCTCGAACTCGCGAGCGACTTCGAGGAATCGAACGACATCGTCCGTGCTCATCTCGTTCTCGGCGGGGTCCATCGGGCCGCGCGTGTCGCCGAGCCCCTCGTTGTGGCAGTAGACACAGTCGAAGTTGCAGCGGTCGGTCAGGGAGACGCGCACCCCCGAGACCTCCCGACCGAACCCGTCGACGAGCATGGTGGTCGTAGTCGGCGCAAACGGTTAAGCCTGTGTGACTCCTCTCCCTCGATGAGCTCGGCGAGCGCTTCCGGCAGTCGGCGCAAACGGTTAAGCCTGTGCGACAGTCGACCGATCGACACGCCGAATCCGGGATCGCTCCGTCGAACGCACCGCTCTCACGTGCGGGATCGTCGACCGGTGTCGCTCGCGTAAGAACCAAACCCTGCGAGCGGCACTGCTTCGACAGTGGCTTCCAACACGTCCCGTCGTGGGTTTCTCGCCGCAACAGCCACGGCCGGTCTCGCCGGCGTTGGCGGACGTGTCGGTGCGCAGTCCAGCAACGCGGCGAGCACGATCCGTCTCGGCGGCGAGATCCCCGGCTGGCAGGGGCGCGAACCGACGGCGGTCCGCGGCGAGACGAACCCCACGCTCGTCCTCGAACCAGGCCGGATCTACCGGATCGAATGGGAGAACGTCGACGGGACCCGGCACAACGTCGCCCTGCTCGACGCCGACGGCAACACGATCGAGCGCACCCCGTTCGTGACCGAGCGCGGCGCGACCCAGCGGTTCGCGTTCGAGGCCACCGCGGCGATGGCCGAGTACGTCTGCGAGGCCCATCCCGGCTCGATGCGCGGCGATATCCGGATCGCCGGCGAGGAGCCGAGCGCCACGGACGACGGGAGCGGGGACGACGAGGACGATCGGTTCATGCCGCCCGGCCCGACCGTGCGGACCGAGACGGTCGCCGACGGACCACTGAACGCGCCGCTCGGACTCGAAGTCGTCCCCGACGACCGCGATCGGCGATACGTGGTCGACCAGATCGGGCGGATCTACATCCACGGTCCTGACGGGCTCGCCGACGAGCCGTTCCTCGACATCACCGACCGACTTATCGACTTCTCGAACGCGCGGACCGACTCGATCGAGGAGCGGGGACTGCTCGGGCTCGCCTTCCATCCCGAGTTCGGGACGAACCGGCGCTACTACGTCCGATACAGCGCGCCGAGGAATCGAGAAACACCGGAAGGATACACCCACATCGAGCGGCTCTCGGAGTTCACCGCGGGTGAGGATGCCCAGCGGGGGCGACCGGGGAGCGAGCGGGTGCTCCTCGACATCCCATCGCCGCACTACACCCACAACGCCGGCTCGGTCGCGTTCGGGCCCGAAGGCTATCTCTACATGGGAATGGGCGACGGCGGCGGGAGCAAGCTCGAAGCCGGCCACGCCGAGGACTGGTACGCGAACAACGGCGGCAACGGCCAGGACGTCAGGGAGAACCTCCTCGGAAGCGTCCTCCGGATCGATGTCGATAGCGAGGAGGACGGCAATCCCTACGCGATCCCGGACGGCAACCCGCTGGTGGGAGAGCCCGGGCTGAACGAGCAGTTCGCATGGGGCTTTCGCAACCCGTGGCGGATGAGCTTCAGCGATGGAACGCTGTTCGTCGTCGACGTCGGCGAGAGCAACTACGAGGAGGTGAACATCGTTGAAAAGGGGGGAAACTACGGCTGGAACGTCCGGGAGGGCAGTCACTGTTACAACACCGGTAGTCCTGCGGATCCGCCGACGGTCTGTCCCGAGCGGACCCCACCGGACGTTCGCGGCGGCGAACCGCTCGTGGACCCGATCGTGGAGTACCCCCACGTCTACGAGGGCAACGGCGTGGGGCTCGCGGTCATCGGCGGGCACGTCTACGACGGCGACGCGATCCCCGCCCTCCGGGGAACGTACGTCTTCGGCGATTACAGCAGGGACGGCGAGCCACGCGGATCGCTGTTCGCCGCGACCCCTCCGGAGAACGGTGACGGGATGTGGTCGCTCGAAGAACTCCAAGTGAAGGACGGCCCCGACGACTCGCTCGACGCCTACCTCCTCGGGGTCGGCCAGGACGCGGCGGGCGAGTGCTACGCGCTCACGACCGACGTGCTCGGCGTCGATCCCTCGACGACGACCGGCGAGGTGCGGAAGCTGGTGGCGGAGACGCCCACGACGGGAGCGACGACAGCGGACCCAGCCTCGACGAAATCGACGGCAACGGGGGACGCGAAAAAAGCGGGGACGGCAAACGACTCAGGGACGAGAACCGGAGGCGAGGCCGCGAGCAACGCCGGCGGGCCTGGCTTCGGTGCGCTCGCGGCGCTGGGTGCGGTCGGGAGCGTTGCGGCCGCAGCGATCGCCCAGGCGCTCGCCGACGACGGAGACGGGGACGACGGCTGACCTACAGCCCGAGTTCGCGCCCGATGACGAGGTGTTGGATCTCGCTGGTGCCCTCGCCGATCTCCATCAGTTTGGCGTCGCGGTAGAACCGCTGGGGCGCGAAGTCGGTGGTGTAGCCGTACCCACCGAGTACCTGGACCGCGTCCTCGGCGATCTCGCGGGCGGCCTCGCTCGCGTCGAGTTTCGCCAGCGCGCTCAGCCGGTTGACGTCCGCGCCCGCGTCGTATTTCGTTGCGGCCTTGTGGGTCAGGAGGCGCGCGCGCTCGGCCTTCCGGTGCATCGCCACGATCTTGTTACGGACCGCGTCGAACTCCGAAATGGGTTGGCCGAACTGCTCGCGCTCGGTGGCGTAGGATTTGGCGGCCTCGTAGGCCCCCTGGCCGAGCCCCACCGAGAGGGCGGCAATCGAGATCCGGCCGCCGTCGAGGGTCTTCTTGGTCTGATCCCAGCCGTCACCCTCATTGCCGAGGAGTCGGTCTTCCGGGAGGCGAACGTCGTCGAGCTGGATCTCGCAGGTCGGCGAGGCGTTGAGTCCCATCTTGTCCCAGATCGTCGTGACCTCGAACCCGTCGTCAGCGGGATCGACGATGAACGTGGAGATGCCGTCGTAGCCCGCGTCGGGATCGGTGACGGCCTTGACGAGAACGGAGCCGGCCTCCGAGGCGTTCGTAATGAACTGCTTGGTCCCGTTCAGCACGTACTCGTCGCCCTCCTTCTCGGCGAGGGTGTCCATGTCGCTCGCGTCGCTGCCACTGCTGGGTTCGGTCAGCGCCCAGCCGCCGATCTCCTCGCCCTCGGCGAGCGGGCGGAGCCAGCGCTCTTTCTGCTCGTGAGTGCCGAACAGTTCGAGGGGTTTCGAG
>PXSV01000156.1:7888-9058 GCA_003022685.1 Halobacteriales archaeon SW_9_67_24
ACATCAGCTGGTCGCCGCCGAGCCCGCCGTACTCCTCGCTGATCGGGACCCCCATCACGTCGAGCGCGCCGAGCTGGTCGAAGATCTCGGCGGGGTAGCGGTGCTCGTCCTCGATTGCCTGGGCGATCGGTTCGATTTCGTCCTCGCAGAAGTCCCGCACCGTGTCGCGCATCATCCGGTGTTCGTCGGGCACCTCGAAATCCATGCGTTCCCTACGGCGGCACGAGGATAAAAACTCCCGGCAACGATTGCGAGACCACGGCGACCGGGTCCGACCCCAACGTTGATGCTTGCAGCCACTGACCGAGCGCTATGCGACTTGCCATCGTCCACCAGCCGCCCGACGGACGATCCCCCACGTTCGACCGGGCGTTCGGCGAGCAGCGGGCCGGGGGGACGATCGACCCGCGATCGAGGAACGCCACCCCATCGGTCGTCCGAAGCGTGAACGGGGATTGAGAGTCGCGTTGACGATGGCATCAAAAACCGCCACCTGCAACTACATCGTCGTCGGCGCGGGATCGGGGGCTGCGTGCTCGCAAACCGCCTCAGTGCGGACGCAGAAACGTCGGTACTGTTGCTCGAAGCCGGCGAACCCAGCGAGCAACGCGAGATCGACATCCCGGCCGCGTTCCCCGAACTGCCTCGGAACTCGATCGACTGGGAGTTCTACACCGAACCCCAGACCGGAATGAACAGGCGCGAACTCTACTGGCCGCGGGGGAAGACCCTCGGCGGGTCGAGTTCGATCAACGCGATGATCTACATCCGGGCCACCGGGCGGACTACGACCACTGGGCGTCGCTGGGCAACGACGACTGGAGCTACGACGACCTCCTTCCCTACTTCGAGCGGAGCGAGCACTTCGAGCCGGGCGACGCGACGTACCACGGCCAGGACGGCCCGCTGAACGTCACCACTCCCCCGCTCGCCCCGATGGCCGTCGTGGACGACCGCTTGCGAGTTCGTGGTTTCGACGGTCTCCGAGTCGTCGACGCCTCGGTCATGCCGACCATCACCGGCGGCAACACCAACGCGCCGACGATCGCCATCGCCGAACGGGCCGCCGACCTCATCACAGCGGGGGGTTGAACCGTCGAGAGCGACGAACCGTATCGAACGGTCGATGCGGCCGGGGTGATTCGTCGGATTCGGGGACGAGCGATCACC
>PXSV01000157.1 GCA_003022685.1 Halobacteriales archaeon SW_9_67_24
TCCGTTTTCGAGGTGGGAGACCCACCACTCGTCGAGTTTGCTGTTGTCGATCGTCACGTTCGCATGAACCGTTTCCTGGCCGTCGGCGGGGACGGTGTAACCGCTGGCGGTGGTGCCGTTGCCGACGGTCACGTCGTTCATCGTGACCTCGTACTCGATCCGGGAGATCGGATACGGGATGGATTTGGGGTTTGAAACGGCGATATCGGTCGATAGCGTCGTCGTCTCCTCGGTCACTTCGCTCCACGTCGCGCTCGTCCGGTTGACGACCAGCAGGGGATCGTCGATCAGGGGGAGGTCCGCGTTCACCGGGCGCGGCTCGGTCGAGTTGAACGCGTCGGTGATCCCAGTCTCGATGGCCTCCGTCTCCCTGACGGTGGCGGTGCGGCCGAGCAGCGACGAGCGGACCCGTGCGGTCGCGACGAGCCGCGTCCGTTCGCCGTTCCGAACGTGACTCGCCCACCACTCCGGGATCCGCCGGTTGTCGATGGGCGTCGTGAGCCCGATCGTCGTGTTCCCCGTCGTGAGCCTGAACCCCTCCGTCGTGGCGGTTCCCATCGTGATCCCGTTCATCGTGATGGTGTGACCGACCGTGGCGTTGCCGAGGCGGACGCCGACGGGGTTGGGGTTGGCGACGACGACCGCCGAACGCAACCGCGCCAGCGACGATCACGCCGAGGACGACGACGGCGAGTACGAGCGTTCGGAGCACGCCACGCAGGCTCATCGGCTGGAGGATCGCCTCATTGGAGGGGGTCGGGCCGGCGACGGGATAACCCTCGCGGCATGGAACCATCTACTAGGGATCGTTGTGACTGTTTCCCGGTAGTCGCCGACCCCATGTCGGCGAAATACCGAAATAACTCACAACAATTCCTATAAGTCCCCGCGACCGATAGCGGTGACATGGCCACCGAAACCGTCGGAACCGATCGCGGCGTGGGCTTTGCGGTGCTGTTCGGACTGCTCGGGCTCGCTGGGGCGTCCGTGGCGTTCGCTGCGGCGCTCGCCCATAGCCAAGTAATCGCCGCATGGGGCTTTGCGGCCGCGGTGCTCGCCGGGGCGATCCTCGTCGTGGGGATCCACCTCAGTGGGTGACAGCCACCGGGCGGGATCGGCCGACCTGCCACAAAAGGTTAAGGGCGTCACGACCGTAGTGAAGGTAATGACCGATTTCACCGAAGAAGACCGCCGGATCCTCGCGTACCTCCACGACAGCGTGTCGCGTGGGGAGCGGTACTTCCGGTCGAAGAACATCGCCGACCAGCTCGGTCTGAGCTCGAAGCAGGTCGGCGTCCGCCTGCCGCGCCTGGCCGAGCGCACCGAGGACATCGACATCGAGAAGTGGGGCCGCGCGAAGTCGACGACGTGGCGCGTCTCGCCGGGCTGACGTCACCGGTTCACTCGACGGGCATCGCGGGACGCGATCGCGGCCGGCACTGCTCCGGTCGGCGGACTTTTATCCGGTCGGCTCCGTTCTTCGGTATGACCGTCCGGGTCGAACGCACCTTCGAACTCGAAGCCTCGCCCGAGCGCGTTTGGGAGTTCATCGCCGACCCGGCGAAGCGCGCGCGCCCGATCAGCGTCGTCGAGTCCTTCGACGTCCACGACGACACCCACGCAACGTGGCACATCTCGCTCCCGATCCCGCTCGTCAGCCGGACGATCGCGGTCGAGACCGAGGACACGGTTCGCGAACCGCCCGAGCACGTCGAGTTCGTCGGCCGCTCGCGCGTGATGCGTGTCGTCGGCGAACACGACCTCGAAGCGACTGAGGACGGCGGTACGCGACTCAGGAACCGCTTCACCGTCGAGGGCAAGATGCCTGGCGTCGAGCGCTTCTTCAAGCGCAACCTCGACGGCGAGCTCGACAACCTCGAAACGGCTATCCGGAACGAGGCCGAAATCGAGGCCTGATGGAACTCGCGCTCGTCCAGCTCCGGATCGAGGCCGGCGACGTCGCCGGCAACACGGAGCGGGCGCTGGCCGCGATCGGGGACGCGGCCGCGGCGGGTGCGGAGCTCGTCTGCCTCCCCGAGATCTTCACTGTCGGGTACTTCGTGTTCGAGGAGTACGAGCAGTGTGCGGAATCGCTCGCCGGGCCGACGCTCGGTGCGGTGGCCGACGCCGCCAGTGAGCACGACGTGGCCGTGCTCGCGGGGACCGTTGTCGAGGACCTCGCCGCGAGTGCGGCGGACGGACTCACGACACCCGCCGAAAGCGGTCTCGCGAACGCCTCGGTCCTGTTCGATCGGTCGGGCGAACGTCGGGCGATCTACCGCAAGCACCACCTGTTCGGGTACGACTCGGCCGAGGCCGATCTGCTCGTGGCCGGCGAGTCGCTCGGCGTGGCCGAGATCGAGGGATTCACCGTCGGGATGACGACGTGCTACGACCTCCGCTTTCCCGAACTGTATCGCGATCTCGCCGCGGCGGGCGCGGACCTGATCCTGGTCCCGAGCGCGTGGCCGTACCCCAGGGTCGAACACTGGCAGCTCCTCCCGCGAGCGCGGGCGATCTGTGCGGGCGGTCGTCGGTGTACGATCCGTGGGGCGACGTGCTGGCCGAAACCGGCGACGCACCGGCCATCGTCACCGCCGACATCGATCCCGACGAGGTCGAGGCGGTTCGTGAGGAGTTCCCGGCGTGGCGCGACCGGCGACGGTAGGTGGAAAACGAGAGGTTTATGCGGCGCACGCACTCCCCTTCAAGCGCCGGTACGTGACGCTTTTCTCGTCACAGCCGGCAACAACGCGCCACCACCGCGCCCACCGCACCCCCACCCCGTTTCGTTCAAACGCTCAACACTCGCGTAGCTCCGGCGGTAGTACTCTGATCGATGCGTCGCAAAAATCGGGGTGTGTTCGTCGCTCCGCCGCTCAGTCCTCGTCGGTCGTGATGTCGGCCGACAGCCCTTGGGCCATCTGGATGCCCTCCGAGTTGTTGAGCGTCCACGCGGTGCGCTCGGTGACGGCCTCGATGACTTCGCGCGCGCTGGGGTAGCCGTTGCCCGACTTCTTGACGCCGCCGAACGGCAGCTGGACCTCCGCGCCGATGCAGGGGAGGTTGCCGTAGGCGAGCCCGATCTCGGCGTTGTCCCGGAAGTAGTTGATCTCGCGGTAGTCCTCGGAGATGATCGATCCTGCAAGGCCGTACTCGGTGTCGTTGTGGAGTTCGACGGCCTCCTCGATGTCGCCGGAGTATTCGAGCAGTGCGACGTGGGGGCCGAAGACCTCCTCGTGAGTCACCCGGAGGTCGTCCTCGGGGTCGGCCTCGTAGACGAACGGCCCGACCCAGTGGCCGTCCTCGTGGCCCTCCGGAATCTCCTCGTCGTCGAGGTCCGCGCGGTCGACGAGCACGTTCACGTCCTCCTCGCGCGCGAGGTCGTTGTAGTCGGTGACCTTTTCTTCGTGGTCGGGCTCGATCAGCGGCCCCATAAACGTGTCCTCCTCCAGGGGATCGCCCACTGCGACGTCCTCGGCGACGTCGACGAAGCGCTCCTTGAACTCCTCGTAGCGGTCCTCGTGGACGAGGAGTCGCTCCGAGGAGACACACCGCTGGCCGGTGGTCTTGAACGAACTCATGACGGCCGAGTGGACCGCGGTGTCCATGTCGGCCTCGCTCGTGATCACGATCCCGTTCTTGCCGCCCATCTCACACGCCGCGAGCTTGCCTGGCTGGCCGCCGACCTCGCCGGCGATCTCCTGGCCGACTTCGGCCGAGCCCGTGAACAGGACGGTGTCGGTCCGGTCGTCCTCGACGATGGCCTCGCCGGCGTCGCCGTAGCCCTGGACCATGTTGAACACGCCGTCGGGAATCCCGCTCTCCTCGAACATCTCGGCGATGACCTGGCCACACCACGGGGTCTGCTCGGCGGGCTTCCAGACCACGGTGTTGCCCTCGACCAGCGTGACCGCCATGTGCCAGAAGGGGATCGCCACCGGGAAGTTCCACGGCGAGATACAGCCCACGACGCCACGGGGCTGGCGGCGCATGTAGGCGTCCTTGCCCGGGATCTCGGAGGGAACGACGTCGCCGTGGGGATGACGGGCGTTGCCGGCGGCCCACTCGACCATGTGCCACGCCTCGGTCACGTCGGCTTTCCCTTCGGAGATCTCCTTGCCGCACTCCTTCGTGACGACCTCGCCCAGCTCCTCGTGGCGATCCCGGAGTTCGTGGTAGATGTCCCAGAGGTACTCCGCACGGTCGATGGACGACAGCGCGCTCCACTCCTCGAAGGCCGCTTCCGCCGCCGCGAGCGCGCGATCGACGTCGGCGTCGGTCCCGCGCTGGAACTCCCCGAGCGTTTCGCCCGTCGCCGGGTTGGTGCTCTCGAAGGTGTCCGATCCCTTCCCTTCTACCCATTCGCCGTCGACGTAGTGCTTCGACGGCTCGCTGAGTTGCTGACTCATGCTCGGCAAAAGTTGCGCGGGCCGGGTACAAAAGCGTCGCGCTGTTCACACCGGAACTGGCGAAGAGCAGTGACTTGCGGCCTCACCGAAGCCCAGGAATCCGCTTCATTGCGCGCAGCGCGGCCGTCATCCCCCTCACGGAGAGATGCTCGGGGACACCAGGCGGCGCGGCGAGCGGGGCCACGCGCTGTTCGGCGACCGTCTGGGACTCGGTGTACTTCAGGATGCCCTCCCGGCCGTGACGCGACCGACCCCCACGCCGCGACGTACGCCTCGTTGATGTTGACCGTGCCACACTCGATCCGCTCGGCGACGGCGTGGCCCCGTTCCGAATCGGCGGTCCAGACGCTCGCGTTCAGCCCTCGATCGGAGTCGTTCGCCCGTTCGATCGCCTCCCCTGTACTGTGGAACTCGTAGAGCGCCACCACCGGGCCGAAGGTTTCCTCGCTCGCCACCGTCATCTCGGGCGTCACGTCGGCGAGCACTGTCGGCTCGTAGAAGTACGGGCCGACATCCGGGCGCGCCTCGCCGCCGGTGAGCACGGTCGCGCCCTTCTCGCGCGCGTCCGCGACGTGTGACTTCACCTTTGCCAGCTGGTCGGCCGACGCCAGGGAGCCGACGTCGGGTTCGTAGTCGAGGCTCGTGCCGAGATCGAGGTCCTCGACGGCCGCGACGAACCGCCGCTCGAACTCGTCGCGAACGCCCGACTGCACGTAGCACCGTTCGAGCGAGATGCAGAGCTGTCCGGCGTTGGTGAAGCAACCACGGATCGCGCCCTCGGTAGTTTTGGCGAGGTCGGCGTCGTCGAACACCACGAGGGGATTCTTCCCGCCGAGTTCCATCGAGCACTTGGTGAGGTTCGCGCCGGCCTGGCGAGCGACGGTCTTGCCCGTCTCGATGCTGCCGGTGAACATCAGGAAGTTCGACTGTTCGATCAGCGGCGGGCCGATCGTCGAGCCGTACCCCGTGACGACCTGGAGCACGTCCTCGGGCAGGCCGGCCTCGCGGAGGAGCTTGACCGCGAGCAAGGCCGTGAAGGGCGTCTCCTCGGCCGGTTTCAGGACGACCGAGTTGCCCGCGAGCAGCGCGGGGATCGCGTCCGAGACCGCGAGCGTCAGGGGGTAGTTCCACGGCGCGATGATCCCGACGACGCCGACCGGGTGGTGGTGCTCGACGGCCTTCGTCAGCAACGGCAGCGCACCCCGCCGCCGGCGCGATTCGAGGTGGTCCTCGCCGTGATAGGCGTAGTACCGGCTCGTGATGGCGACGTCGAGGGCCTCCTCGTAGGCCGCCCGCCGACTCTTGCCGCTCTCGCGCTGGACGAGATCGAGGAGTTCGTCCTGGTGGTCGAGCACGAGGTCGTGATACCGCTTCACTACTGCCGCCCGCCCCTCGAACGAGCGGTCGGCCCACGATTCCTGAGCGTCGGCCGCGCGCTCGGTCGCCTTCTCGACATCGGTCTCAGTGTGGGTCGGGACCGAGCCGAGCGTCTCGCCGGGGTAGGGCGCTTCGACGTCGATCGCCTCGCGTTCGGTCGTGCCGCTCGGGAGGTGCAAGCCACGTATAGCTATCGCCGACAGAGCCGATGAGCGGGGCTACGCTGCCCGTTTCTCGATCTCGCCGCGGAGCAACGCGGCGTCGAAGTCGTGATCCGGACGCATGTTGATGAAGTCGACGAACTCGCGGGCGGCGAGCAGGTCGTCGACCGCGTAGTGCTCCGTGGCGGCGTCGACCGCCACCCGCGCGCCCACGAGCGGTTCGAGCGCCGCGAGTCCACAGGCGAGATCGTACGACCTGACGTCCGCGGCGGCGTCCCTTTGCACGCTCGTCGCGTCGATGACGTACAGTTCGCCGTCGGCGACGAGGACGTTCTCCGCCCGGAGGTCGCCATGGCCGAGCTCCGCCGCGTGCATCCGCGCGAGCACGCCGAAGACGTCGGGTGCGAGCGCGCGGGCTTCGTCCGCCGGGAGTGTGTCGAGCGGCCGGAAGTCGGGGAGGTACTCGAACACGAGCACGCCGAACTCGTCGTGGGCGAACGCTTCGAGGGGTTCGGGCGCGTTGACGCCGATCCCGCGCAGCCGACGAGTCGCGTCGCGCTCGTGTTCGGCCATCTCGACCGGGTCCGCGAAGCGCTCGAAGAATCCTTCAGTGCCGCTCGAAAACGCACCGAGATTTCGGCCCGTAGTGAGCAGTCCGTGGACGAGGGCGTTCTGTGGCGTGATGACCTTCACGAACCACCGCTCGTTCAACACGCAGGGCGTCGAGAGCCAGTTGTCGGCGTCGAGGCGATCGATGCGCTCGACCGACGCCCCGTAGCGGGCGGCGACCGCTTCGCAGACGGCTTCGAGTCGCTCGGGATCGACCTCGCCCCGGATGAATCGGCGGAACGCCACGCGTTCTCTAGAGAAGCCCCCGTCTTTTGACTTCGGGGCTGGCGACGGCCAGCTGTCGTGCCATTCGGTGATCGCTCGTCCCCGAATCCGACGAATCACCCCGGCCGCATCGACCGTTCGATACGGTTCGTTGCTATCGACGGTTCAACCCCCCGCTGTGATGAGGTCGGCGGCCCGTTCGGCGATGGCGATCGTCGGCGCGTTGGTGTCGCCGCCGGTGATGGTCGGCATGACCGAGGCGTCGACGACTCGGAGACCGTCGAGGCCACGGACCCGCAAGCGGTCGTCGACGACGGCCATCGGGTCGTCGCCCATCCGGCAGGTCCCCACGGGATGGTAGACGGTATAGGAGTGCTCGCGGATGTGCGCTATGAGCCCCTCGTCGGTGCGGGCGGCCTCGCCAGACCAGAGCTCCTCACCCCGGTACTCTTCGAAGGCGTCGGCACGAGCGATCTTGCGTGCGCGCCTGACTCCCTCGACGAGCGTTTCCATATCCGCGGGCTCGGTGAGATATCGCGGATCGATGGCGGGTGCGTCGAACGGATCGTCAGAATCGAGGGTGATTCGCCCCCGGCTCTCCGGGCGGAGCTGTGTCGCCCCGATCGAGAACCCGCGTTCCCCCTCGGGGTTGTCGAACCCGTGACGCATGAAGTAGGCTGGCCCGAAGTGATACTGGAGATCGGGTGCCGGCTCGTCCGGGCTCGTTCGAACGAATCCGCCGGCCTCGGCGACGTTCGACGTCAGGGGGCCGCGCTTGAGCAGGGCATACTTCGGGAGGTGGCGGAGCCTGGCGGCGTCGTCGATCGTGTCCGCGCCCGTCGCCTCGTAGACCACGCCCGCGAAGAGGTGATCCTGCAGGTTGCGCCCGACGCCAGGCAGGTCGTGGCGTACCCGAATATCGTGCTCGCGGAGATGCTCGGCCTCGCCGACGCCGGAGAGCATGAGCAGTTGGGGCGAGTTGATCGCGCCGGCCGAGAGCACGACCTCGC
>PXSV01000158.1:0-14173 GCA_003022685.1 Halobacteriales archaeon SW_9_67_24
GACATCGACGCCGACCAGGTGCTCTACGTCGGCGGCGGGAAGTTCCACCCTCTCGGCCTCGCGATGGAACACCCTGACAAGCGCGTGGTGATCGCCGATCCCATCAACAACGCCGTTTCGGTCGCCGATACCGAAAAATTCCTCAAACAACGGTACGGGGCCGTCCACCGCGCGATGGACGCCGAGAAGTGGGGCGTGATTTTCTGTACGAAGATCGGCCAGGGCCGGTACGACCAAGCCGAGAAGATCGTCGACGGGAACGAGAACGCCTACCTCATCACGATGGACGAGGTCACGCCCGACAGGTTACGAAACTTCGATATGGACGCGTTCGTCAACACCGGGTGTCCACGGATCACCACCGACGACGGCCCGCAGTTCCACAAACCGATGCTCACGCCGGGCGAGTACGAGATCGCGGTCGGCAACGAGCCGCTCGATTCGCTCTCCTTCGATACCTTCCACGACACCTGGTGAGCCGCCGGAAAGAACAGCCGGCTCGCCACGATCGACCGTTACGCGTCGGTCTCGGTGCCGGTCTCGCTCGCGCTGATCTCGTAGGTCGATCCCTCGTACCCGATGACTCGTCCCTGAACACCGAACGGTGGCGACGACGCCGTTTGACCGGTCAGGCGCACTTCGTCGACGCTCCGTTCGGTCGCCAACGCGAGTGCATCTTGGAGGGGAGCGTTCGTTCTCCGTGGTCGGACGACCTGCTCCGTGATGAGACGCCGGTCCGGTGCTTCGTCCACCCGTTCGAGAACGTACGTCGCCTCGCGGGCGTACTCGCTGTCGGCGTTGCCACCCGTCCAGCGGGCCGTAAGAACGTCGCCCTCGACGGCGACGCTTGCGACGTTCTCGGTTGTCGTCAGCTCGATTGAATCGCCGCGAACGTCGATGGTCGCCGCAAACGCCGTCTGTCGCTTGTAGCTCCCACCCTCGAACCAGCCGTCGATGCCGAACGCGTAGCGACCGCCACCGAGTCCGGCGACCGTCCGCCGACTCGTGTCGTCCAATTCCCCTCCCGAATCCACGTTCGGGGGCGAGACGTCGCCGACCGCGCCCGACATCGAGACGGCCCACGTGTGGCTCTCGCCAGCAGCGAGGGGTGTGAGCGGCTGGGGCCAGATTTGCGGCGCGACGAGATACCACTCGCCGTCGACCTGTTTGTGGAGACGCGCGCTGTAGAAGTTCGTCTGGAGGGAGCTGTCGGTGCCGTTTTCGAGCGTGAACTCGATCTCGCCTGGCAGGTCGAGCCCCGAGCGCGACGGCTCCATCACCATCGGTGCGTCGTCGGGAGCGGCGTCATAGCAGACGACGCTCACCACGTCGTCGCCGTACCCGGGACAGTCACCGGGCGCAGCCTGGAGTTGTGGTAGCGTCGGCGTCGCGGTGCCAGGCGTCTCGGTATCGGGTGCCTCGGTGTCCGTCGGCTCGCTCGGCTCGACGGTGGTGTCGGTCGGTTCGGTGGTCGTTCGTTCCGTCCTCGGTGCACTCATCGCGGGTTCGGTCGAGGAGGGAGTTCCGGCTGGGCGTTCCGTCGTCGAACCCCGATCGCTCGTTCTGCCCCCGCCTGATTGTGATTCCGAGAGGCAGCCCGTGGAGCCGACCACGAGCGCCGCGACGAAGTGACGGCGATCCATACTGACCTATTCGACACTAACTGTAAGTGTTTTGTGCCGGTGTCGGCTCCGCCGGCGGTGCCAGCGAGGACGTCGCTGCGACCTACCCGGACCACCGGAGCCCGCGCTCGACTCGCGTCTCGGGAACCGACCCGACGACGCCGAACGGCACCCGATTTAGGAACCAGCCGACGCCGAGATCGATCGTTCAACTGTGATGACAGCGAAGAACCACCATTCGGTTCCAGCGGTTGCGAGTCCAGCGATCACGAAAAATGAGGCCGGACATCGCGAGAACGCCGACCTCAGTTCTCGATCGTTTCGATCTCGTCGTCGGAGAGGTCGATCTCCGAGGCTGCGACGTTCTCCTCCAGATGATCGACGCTCGACGTGCCAGGGATCGGCAACATTACAGAAGAGTGTTGGAGCAGCCACGCAAGCCCCACTTGATACTCGGTTGCGTCGTGGTTGTCGGCGACCTCACCGACCCCATCGAGTTCGCCCGAGCCGAGCGGGGCCCACGGGATGAAGCCGATGTCGTGGTCCTCGCAGTATTCGAGCACTGCCTCGTGCTCGCGGTCGCCGGCGTTGTACTGGTTCTGGACGGTGGCGATCTCGACCACGTCGCGGGCCGTTTCGAGCTGGTCGACCGAGACGTTCGAGACGCCGACGTGTCGGACTTTCCCCTCGTCCTTGAACTCCGCGAAGGTGTTCACCGACTTCTCGTAGTCGACGTCCGGATCGGGGCGATGGAACTGATACAGATCGATCTCGTCGGTCCGGAGGCGATCGAGGCTGCCGAGGATCGCGTTGCGGAGGTAGCCCGGTTCGCCACACCGCGGCCACGCGCTGTCGCGGTCGTCGCGCCAGAGGCCACCTTTGGTTGCGACGAACGCCTCGTCGTACGGTGCGAGCGCCTCGCCGATCAGGCGCTCGGAGACCGCCGGGCCGTAGGAGTCGGCGGTGTCGATGAAGTCGACGCCAAGGTCGGTCGCGCGCTGGAGGACCTCCCTGGCTTCCTTCTCGTCGTCGGGTGGGCCGATGATCCCCTCGCCGGTGAGCCGCATTGCGCCGAACCCCAGTCGATGGACCGTATCCTCGCCGCCGATGTCGAACGTGTCGCTCCGGTTTTCGGTTGCCATCGTCGCCACCGACGACCGACCGACAGTAGCCTCTTTCGGCCCCGGCAGTCGATCGGGCGTTTCTCGGACCGTAGCGACCGCGGGGAGCAGCCGATCGGGGAGGACAAATCTAGATGACGTAGCGAACGCCAGGCACGACGAACACGAAACCAGGGAGCGGGTCAGCCGAGCCGGGCGAGCTTCTCGGTCTGCCGGCGTGCGATCTCGACGAGCGCGTTCAGCCGCGACTCGCGGGACGGGAGCGAGCCAGTGGGTCCGTCCGCTTGTCTCGGCGTGTGGGTCATGCGGAACACGTGGTCGGCGGCGACGACCTCGATGTCGGTCCGTGGCCCCGACCACCACGCGAACGCGGTGTCGCCGACCGCAGGACTGGCGGTCTCGACGTCCTCTCGCGCGCGATACCGATCCGGGAGGTTCCCGAGCGAGCACGTCCCGCCGAGTGCGTCGAGCGTTTGCCCCTCACACCGCCAGAGCCGCGTTCGGAGGGTCCGTGTGTATTCCTGTGTGCCACGGTAGAGCGCCGTTATCGTGCCGTTCGCCCGCACCCGGGGCGCGGAGTCGTCGACGTACCCCCAGCCCGCGCCGAGCGATGGCGCGAGCAACAGCCTGTTCGCGGGCGGCTCCGGGGTCGGGACTGGCGTTGCCATCTCCGTCGTCGTCGACGCGGTGGTGGTCCGAACGGTCGTCGATTCGGCGGTCGTCGGTCGGATCGTCGACGTGGTGGTCGATTCGGTGGTCGTCCGAACGGTTGTCGGTTCGTCGGTGGTCCGTCTGAGCATCGGTTCCGTCGTGGCGCGCTCGGTCGGTGGCTCCTCGGTCGCGCCTCTCGTCGGCTGCCGGGCCGTCGTTCCCGCGTCCGGCTCCTCCGACGCGTTCGACGAACAGCCTGCGACGCCGACGATGCCGGCGATCGCGCCCAGTCTACGAAAGAAATCGCGTCTCCGCATCACTCTGGCGTGTGTCGGGCCAATATACGCCGACAGCAGCCCGGACTGGTCTGATTCATCGGCTGTAGTCCCCGTTCCCTCTCAATGGTCGTGAGCGTGACGGTTTCGTACGGAAACCGCTCGGTATCCCGACGTCGCCTCGCGTTCCGATGTTGACCACACCGCTCAGAACCCGCGGCGGTACTGCACCGGCGGCTCGGCTCCCTCGGGCCGATCCAGCGTCTCGGCGGCGTGAAGCGAAAAATACGGATCGCGGAGGTGCTCGCGCGCGAGGATCGCGAGCTCGGCCCGCCCGTTGCGCACGATCGCGTCAGCGTGTTCCGGACTCTCGATCCCACCGACCGCTCCGACCGCGATTTCCGCTTCGCTCTCCGTGCGGATCCGCTCGGCGTACGGCACCTGGTAGCCCGGTCCCGTCGCCGAGATCTCCTGGTCGGGATGGAGCCCGCCAGCGCTCACGTCGATCAGGTCCGCACCCACAATCGAGAGGTCGTCGGCGAGATCCACCGACCCCTCGACCGTCCACGAGTCGCGGTCGGGCAGCCAGTCGGTCGCCGAAATCCGGACGAACACTGGGTTTTCGTCGGGCCAGACCTCCCGTATCGCCGCCGTCACTTCACGGACCAGTCGGGTCCGGTCCGTGAACGATCCCCCGTAGTCGTCGTTGCGGCGGTTCGTCACCGGCGAGAGGAACTCGTGGAGGAGGTAGCCGTGGGCCGCGTGGACCTCCGCAACCACGAACCCGGCCTCGCGGGCGCGCTCGGCCGCTACCCCGAAGGAATCGATCACGTCCTCGATGTCTGCCTGCGTCATCTCCGCCGTCGCTGGCGCGTCGCCGTCGCCGGGCCACGGGACGGCGCTCGGCGCGATCGTCTCCCAGCCACCGTGGTCGGGCTGGAGCGGTTCACTGCCATCCCAGGGACGGCTCTTCGATGCCTTCCGGCCGGCGTGGGCGAGCTGGATCGCCGGCACCGAGCCTTGGTCCTCGATGAACGACGCCACCGGCGCGAGTGCCTCGCCGTGTTCGTCGCTCCAGATCCCGAGATCCTCGGGCGAGATCCGCCCCCGGGACTCGACCGCGGTCGCCTCGGTCATCACGATCCCGGCTCCGCCGACCGCGCGGCTGCCGAGGTGGACGAGATGCCAGTCGGTCGCAAGCCCGTCACGATCCTCACAGGAGTACTGGCACATCGGCGAGACCATCACCCGATTCGGGACACTGGTCTCGCGCAGTTCGAGCGGCGCAAACAGATCGTCCGTCATCGGTGGTGCGTAGCCGGGTCCCGGGAAAGTCGGTGACGAAAGCGGAGAATCGTGGATCGTCTTCGGACACCGGCAATCGCGGTCCGTCGCGGAGTGGCCTCGTCTGCTGTACGGGACTACCCGTCGAACGCGTCCCGGAGGCCGTCGGCGACCGTCTCGACCCCGTCGTGCGACCGATCGACGACACCGAGCATGCTCACGAACCCGTGAATCATCCCCGGGAAGTGCTCGTGCTCGACCGCGACGCCCGATTCTTCGAGGCGGTCGACGTAGGCGATCCCCTCGTCGCGGAGCGGGTCGAACCCCGCCGTGATGACGGTCGCGGGCGGCAGCCCACCAAGATCACGTGCCAGCAGCGGCGCGGCGTACTCGTTGCGCGCGTCGAGGTCGTCCTGGATGTAGCGCTCCTCGAACCACTCCATGCTCTCGCGTTCGAGGAGATAGCCCTCGGCGTTCTCCTCGTAGGAGTCGAAGTCGGTTCCCACGGCGGAGTTCACTGCCGGATAGATCAGCGACTGATGACACAGGTCGGGACCGTCGCGGTCGCGCGCGAGCAGCGTGACCGCGGCCGCGAGGTTCCCGCCCGCACTGTCGCCGCCGACCGCTATTTTCCGGGGATCGCCCCCGAGATCCGGTGCATACTCCGCGGCCCACTCGACGGCCGCATAGCAGTCCTCGACCGCCGCGGGGAACGGGTGCTCGGGCGCGCGGCGGTAGTCGACCGAGATCACGAGACACCCAGCCGCGTTCGTCACCGCGCGACAGAACGGATCGTGCGTATCGAGATCGCCGACCACCCACCCGCCGCCGTGGAACGTGACGAACACTCCCAACGGCTCGTTCGGGCCGTTCTCGGGTGCGTAGACCCGGACCGGGATCGGTCTCTCGGGCCCTGGAATCGTGAAGTTCTGCACGTCGCCGACGGACTGAGGATCGGGCATCGAGAGCAGTTCGTCTTGCTGCTCGCGCGCGGTTTCGACCGAGACGCCGTAGGTCGGCGGCACGCGTCGCTGTTCGAGCAGATCGAGCACCTGGCGCGCCTGAGGATCGAGTTCCGCCATCGCCGACACCCACGGTGGCCCGTGGCTTAGGCTTCGGCCCCATCCGAATTACTGTCGAGAATTACCAAACTTTTTCGTATGTTCGTTGGGTATCTCCGACGATGAGTTCCGTGAGCGCGCTGGCCCAGCGACTCGGAGTGGTCGCGGGGTTCGAGGATCCGCAAGTCGGTCTCGAACAGTACCCCACGCCGCCCGATCTCGCGGCCCACCTGATCCACGTCGCGGATCTCCAGGGCGACGTCGAGGGCCAGCGCGTGATCGATCTCGGCACCGGAACCGGAATGTTAGCGCTCGGTGCGGCGCTCCGGGGCCCGGCATCGGTCGTCGGGATCGACGTCGACCCTGACCCGCTCCGGACCGCGCGGGAAAACGAGCGCCGGGTCGGCACCACTGCCGACGTCTCGTGGGTCAGGGCCGACGCGACCGACGCGCCGCTTCGCTCGCGGGCCGAATCGAGTGCGGGGGCCGATGACCCTGCCCACGAGGACGACACGCCCACGACGGTCGTGATGAACCCGCCGTTCGGTGCGCAGAACGCGAACGAACACGCCGATCGGGCGTTCCTCGCCACGGCCGCGCGGATGGCCACGGTCTCGTACTCGGTTCACAACGCCGACAGCTCGAACTTCGTCGAGTCGTTCGCCGACGACAACGGGGGCGCGGTGACGCGCGCCTACGGGGCCGAACTCGATCTCCCTCGGCAGTTCGAGTTCCACGACGCCGATTCTCGCACCGTGGACGCCGAGGTGTTCCGGATCGCGTGGGACTAGCGCGCGGCGAGCGCATCGGCGACTCTCGCTTCGTGGTCGGCGTGCCAGGCCTCGACCGTCGCCGGTGAACGATACTCCACGGCGAGCGCCTCGTGAGAGGGATCGATCCCGCCGCCGACGGCGCGACAGCGATAGACGAGGTTCACCTGGCCGTGGAACCCGCACTCGCCAGGCCGGCGATCGTAGACGTCGACCAGTCCGGCCAGCTCGACGTCGAGACCCGTTTCCTCGCGGGTCTCGCGGACGGCCGCCTCGGCGGGCGATTCGCCGGGTTCGACCCAGCCGCCAGGCAACCCCCCACGTCCCGTCGTCGGCGCGCTGGAGCAGGAGGACACGGTCATCGTCGTCGAACACGGCCGCCTCAGCCCCGACCTTCGTCGTGACGTGGCCGACCTCCTGCGCGAATCGCTCGCGGACCTCCTCGGGCGGGAGGTCGACGGTCCCGCCGGCGTACTCGCTCACGAGAGCGGCGACGCGCTCCCAGCGTTCTTCCTCCCACGGATCGTCGGCGTATTCGAGGCCATTGGTGGCGAGCAGCCGGAGTTCGTCGAGTAGCGGTTCGATTCGCATGAATCCGACTGCGTGGCGGCGCGCAAAAGCGTTCGTCCCGATTTGGGTATTGCATCGACACGACCCGCTCCTCGTTTAGTTGTAGTCCTCCTGGCTCGCGACCCGGACGCGCGTCTGCCCCGCGATGGCGTACAGCCGTTTCCCCTCCCGACTGAAGGTGAGGTTCGCCGTCCGGGTGCTGTTGCCTCGATCGGGAAGCAGCGTGCGCCCGAGCGTCTCGTTGCTCCGGGAGACGACGATCCCGAAGCCGTCCTCTCGGGGAGCGAGCGAGACGTTCTTGCCCGCGATCACCGGCTCCGCGGTCGCGGATTCCGAGCGGTAGGCGAGCTGGCGGCCCTCGCCTGGCCCGTTGAGGTACACCTTGTAGGCGTGGCCGCTGCCGACCACTTTCCAGCCCTTCCGATTGGCCGCCACGGTTTCGCTCCAGCCGAGCCCGCCGAGCTTGACCGACGACCACCCGTCGAACGCCAGCTCGCTCGCCTGGATCGCGGTGGTCCAGACGTGGCGGCCGTCGCTTTCGACGATCACCCCGCTTGCTTGTACTTCGGTCGTCTCCCCGAACGCCGAGACGTCGAACACCGACACCTTCCGGTTCGTGACGTTCTCGGCGTAGGTCACGGTGTAGTCCCGGACATCGACGGTGGCGTCGAGACCGGGCTGGGGACCAGTGCCACCCCCGGACGCGAACACGACCCCGTCGTTGCCCGTCTCGACGGTCGTGAGATTGACCGGGACGGCGGGGGCGGCGAGCACCGCGAGCGCGAGCAGGATGATCCCCGCCGAGGCCGCCCGGCGCTTGAGGCCGCCGAGACGGCCGAGACCCCCGACCCGCTCGCCGGGCCACTGCGGGATCGTCAGCCGGTCCGGGGCGGCGACGCTCGTCGCCACCACGAGCGCGAGGCCGAAGACGAGCACCGCGCCGACCGCCCGGAAGAGCACGAACTCGCCGTTGCCACGGAACCAGTACACCGCCCAGAGCGACTGGGCCACCGCGAAGAGGAGGGTGCCGAGCCAGAGCCGGCCCGCTGCGGGGCGGATGTCCCGGCGACGGCAGAGCGCAACGCCGATCAAGACGCCGATCAACAGCCCGATCGCGTGGGCTTGGATGGCGATCCCCGACCACCACGGCGAGCCGAAGGAGGGTTCGGCGCTCGCCTGCGTCACGGGGTTTCTGAGCGCGCGATACACCAGCTGGAGCACGCCGCTCGCCGAGAGGGCGATCACGGTCGAGAGCGGGTAGCGCACCAGCGCGACCCCGGCGAGCGCGAACACCACACCCGAGAAGCCGATCACCGGTCCGATCGAGAAGACGGCCACGACAAGGCCGACGATCACGGCTCCAATGGGCACGGCGAGCACACGGGCGTAGGGGTTGGTCCGGAGCGAGGCGAACGTCGACGACCCGCGCTCGGTCGGGTAGTGTCCCCACGCGTACTCGACGAGGGGGCCGAACGTGCAGACCCCGACGAGGTTGCCGATCAGGTGGCCAGGTCCGACGTGACTGAACGACGCGAATCCCATCCCGAGCGGGTAGAGATACGACCACGCTCGGAACGGGAGCACGACCGGCCAGTACCAGCTCTGGAGCCCGTTCTGAACGTACAGATACACCCAGAGCAGCCCCGCGACCGTGAGGAGCGTGCCCCACGGCACGCCGGCGAGAAATCGTGACCGGAGCGCCGCGCCCCACTTCCCGCCGTCGAGCCGCCGAACGGCCACCACCGAGATCGCGGCCGCGAGAACGACTGCGATCCGTGCGAGTGTCTGCCACGGGGTCAGTCGTCAGGTTGAAGCGCGCGACGCCGAAGGGACGGTATGGATCTCCGGGTCATCGAAAGCGAGGACGACGAGCTGGCGATCGAGATCGCGGGCGAGGACCACACGTTCATGAACGTGCTCAAGGGCGCACTGCTCGAAACGCCGGGAGTGGTCGCCGCCACCTACGACGTGAACCCCGAGCAGTCGGGCGGTCAGACCGACCCCATTCTGACTGTGCGGACCGAGGACGGCACCGAACCGCTCGACGCGATCGAGGCCGGGGCCGACCGCGTGAGCGAGATGACGACGACGTTCCGTGACGCGTTCCAGGCGGCCTGAGACCGGGCGCGCTCGAAAAAGGTCAGTTCGCCGATTGCGCCGCTCGAACGAGGTCGAGCGCGTCGCTGGCGAGCACGTAGCCGACGACGAGCAACAGGCCGCCGAGCGCCGTCATCCAGACGCCGACGACGTCGACGTTCGTGCCGAGCGCCTGGAGGCCGTTCAGTTCGAGCACGACCCCGATCGCGGTCGCACCCAGCGCTCCGACCGCGCGGACGGCGGCCGCACCGAACTCCGTTCCGAGTTCCAACAGCGTCTCCTGCATTGTCCACTCCCAGTCGTCGTGGCCCGAAAGCGGTTACGTTTCGCGTGGCCGAACCGAAATCGGTTTGCTCGTCACCCGCTCACGAACGGAGTATGGCTCGCTACGGTGATCTGGACTACGCACGACTGACGAAGGCCGGCTTCGCCTTGGGTGTCTGCCTGTTCGCGTTCGGGGCCGTCGGCTCCGCGCTCGGTCCTGCGGTGGTCGGGCCGTTGCCTGGCTGGGAGCGAACGCTGCTCGTCGAGGGTGAAGTGGCCGGCATCCTCATCGCCTTCGTCTCGGTGTTCGGCTTCGGGATCGTGCTCCCGCTGACCGAGTGAACGTCCGCCGTCACCTGTGATCCGCTCACGGTTCTATCGGGGGACGACGTGTCGGTTCGTCGTTCTCGTGGGCAGTGTCACAGCACACTGAGCGGTCCATCGAAGGCGAGCGGGCGGCGAATCCGGACCGATGCTACTGACCTCGTGATGCGTAGTGGGGAAGCCGCTCGTCGTATCCCCGATCGTACGCTTCGCTCACGAGCGACAGGATGCTCGATTCTTTCGCGTCGACGTAGGCATCGACGTCACCCGGATGGGTCGCTGCGGCCGCCCGCTTGACTCGCTCGTACCGCGCCCGTGCTCGGACGTTCTCTCGAAGGTACTCCCGGAAGACGATCTGGTCACACCAGGTGTCGTGCTTCCGTGGGCGTAGATGGAGACAGACATCGTACTCCCCGCCAGACCGGGCCACGACGATCCAGTCCGGGTCATCTCGGTGCGGGCCGAAGCCGTCGTCGTAGAGGGCGTCGCGGGCGGTGGCCATCGTCTCGGCGTCCTCGAAGACCGCAACGGCGTCGAGCGTCGTCTTCGACGGAAGATCCGGGATCGCGGTGCTACCGATGTGAAACACGTCGAGCATGTCGGGAACAGTCGTTCCGATACGCTCGCGTTCGCGTTCGAACCGATCGAACCACACGGGATCGTGCGGATGGAGCGTCACGTAGGTCATTATCGAGGTTTGTGAGGGGTGGCACTTCATTCCTGCCTCGGGAGCGAAGGACTGCGGAGAAGCGAACAGCGAAGGACTGTAGTGGTGGGACGTTACTCGTCGTCCGATCGAGCACTCTTCTCGACGGCGATGGTCCGAAACCGGGGTTTCTCGTCTTCGTCCCGAACGACGCCTTCGCCGTCCGCTGCTTCGTCGCTATCGCTCATTGCCTGAGTTCTCGGAACCCGGCCGCAAGTACCTTCCCGTGAGGAGATACCACGCGACGACGCCGATCGCGACGGTGCCGGCAATCAGGACGATCCACCCCCACATCCCGCTCGGAGCGAGCGCGAACAGCAGGGCGGCCATCGCGAGGTACGCGATCCCCACGAGGAGGGCGACGAGAGTCCAGCGAAAACGGCGCGCGTTCGCCGATAACACCTGGCGATTCCGCTCGACGGCGTCGGCGTACGCCCGGAGCAACAGCGTGTTGTACTCGTCGCCGCCGTACTCGCCGTCGGCGATCGCCCGCGCGGCGTGGGGATGCAACCCGACGACGACCCTGCTGCTCAGATAGGTCACGATCGCGCCCGCGACGGCGGCCACGAGTCTGACGACGCCCCCGGCGACGGCGGCGACCGCCGGCAATTGCGTGGCGGGATCGCCCCCGCCGAACCGGGACGCCAGCGAAACTGCCGTGAGCACCAGGCCGAGCACCACGCCGACGAACCGCGTGACGTAGGCGGCCTTCTGATCGAAGTCGTCGACGGTGTCGATCTGAGTGTCGATCACGCGTTCGAGCCGGTCGACGGCGTCCGCGCGCGACGCCGCGCCGTCGTCGGCGTCGCTCCGGTCAGCCATCCGGCGATGTGGTCGTCCTGCCGATCGTGGCGCTGCCTGGCGCTCGACGGGGGCCGATGTCTGGCGCTCGACGGGCGGCGATGCTCACAGTCGCATCGGAACGCCGCGCTCGGCGAGATACTCCTTGACCTCGCGGATCGAGAACTCCTCGAAGTGGAAGATCGACGCGGCGAGCGCCGCGTCCGCGTTCGCCTCGATGAACACCTCGTGGGCGTCCGCGGGGCCGCCACAGCCCGACGAGGCGATCACCGGCGTCGAGACCGCCTCGCAGACCGCCCTCGTGAGCGGGACGTCGTAGCCCTCTTTCGTCCCGTCGGCGTCGATCGAGTTGACGAACAGCTCGCCCGCACCCCTCGACTCGGCCTCGCGCACCCACTCGACGACGTCCCTGCCTGTTCCTTCGCGCCCACCCTTCACCGTACACTCGAACCAGCACGACTCGCCGTCGACGGTGTGGAAATGCTCGCCGGCCTCGTCGTAGCGCCGGCGCGCGTCGACCGAGATCACGATACACTGGCTGCCGAAGGCCGCCGCGCCCTCGGTGATGAGACTCGGGTTTTCGAGTGCAGCCGTGTTGATCGAAACCTTGTCCGCGCCCGCCCGGAGGGTCTCCCGGACGTCCTCGCGGGTGCGGATGCCGCCGCCCACGGTCAGGGGAATGAACACCTCGTCCGCGACCTGAGAAACGACGTCGAGCATCGTCTCGCGGCCGTTGGCGGAGGCGGTGATGTCGAGGAACACGAACTCGTCCGCGCCGGCCTCGTTGTACCGTCGTGCCATCTCGACCGGGTCGCCGGTGTGTTCGAGGTCCTCGAAGTTCACACCGGTGTAGACCGCCGGCTCGTCGTCCTCGTCGAGGTCGACGTCGATACAGGGGATGATGCGCTTGGTCAGCATCCGGATGGGTGCGATTCGTGGGTCGCCCGTTTGACCGTTTCGCCACGGCACCGGCGGCCGTTCTCGTCGCGCCAGCGCAAGCGTTGTTACAAGTCCCGTATAATATTTGAAAGAGACGGGTAGTGCGAAACGAGGAGGTTCCGAAACGCACTTCATACCAATCTGCCCGATCAAACCAGGCAATATCGGAATTTCAATGGTCTCTGGTCGTAGCTATCGATGGGCGCGCTGAAGAACGCCGGCGGTCGAAACGGAGGTTCCGGAAAGAGGGGCCCAACTACGGAGAGACATCCTGATTGATTATTTCACATCAGATTCGATCAGATCTGATGGATCGTAGCAAGAGGAGGCTCTGAGTCCTCACACGCGCCGCTTTTACGCATGAGCTGTGTAACCGAACTATGGGCAAGGTGAGTATCGGGCTGCGGGGCTGGCGGTTCGACGAGTCGGACGTGTTCACCGACGACGGCGAGATCATGCCGATCGACCGGATGGACCCCGCGACCCGCGAGCGCGTTGCCCGGCTCCGGGAGGTGATCGGGTCGCCGTGTCACGCGTGCTGGCTGCTCCACGGCGACGAGAACCTCGAGGCGTGCAACGTGGCCGCGGCGGTCTACGGCGAACCCCTGGGCGAGGTCGTGGTCTGTGACGTCCACGAGCCCGACTTCCTCTACTGGTACCGTGAGGAGGGCGGGAGCGAGCATCGCGGCGAGCCCGAGCTTCAGGATGCCTTCCACGAGTGGTTCCTTGACGGGGGTCGCGCGCCGGAGGAGTACGGCGGCGTCGAACACGTCGACACCGATCCGACCGCGGTGCCCCAGGTCTCGGGCACCACCTCGGCCGCGGAGGCCGAGCGGGAGGCGAACACGGTCGACCTCGACAGCCTCGACATCGACTGATGGGTGAGGTAGTGGTCGCCGTCGTCGATCCCGAGACGCCAGGCAACGTGGGGACGATCGCGCGGGCGATGAAGAACTTCGGGTTCAGTGATTTGAAACTGGTCGACCCGCCCGAACTCGACCCCGACGGCGAGGCGTACGGCTTTGCCGGCCACGCCCGCGAGGACGTCCTCCCGAACCACGACGTCGTGAACTTCGAGTCGCTCGTCACCGATTTCTATACGATCGGCTTCACCGCAACCACGAACCGCGACGGTCGAAAGCACGTCCGCTACCCGTTCAAGACGCCTGCCGAACTCCGCGAGCACCTCGCCGGAATCGAGAGCGACGTGGCGCTGGTGTTCGGCCGCGAGAGTACGGGCCTCTCGAACGAGGAGATCGTGCGGATCGACGAGGTGTGTTCGATCCCCGCGAGCCCCGAGTACCCCGTGTTGAATCTCGGCCAGGCGGCGACGGTCGCGCTCTACGAACTCCGGAACCTCACGCTCGACGACAGTCAGCATCCCGACGAACGTCACGAACGAGCCGACGAGCGCGCGCTCGAAGGGCTCTACGGCCAGTTCGATTCGTTCCTCGATGCGATCGACCATCCCGAGGAAAAGCACGCGAAGACCGGCCGCCTCCTCCGGCGACTGCTCGGCCGTGCCCATCCCACCGGCCGGGAGGTCACGACGCTTCGGGGACTGTTTCGCCAGGCCGAAGGCCAGATCGAGCGTGCCCAAGATAACGACTGAGAGGGGGTGGTGGTTGCGGTGCGGCGGCGGTGCGGGCCTTGGCGGATCGAGGGCGAGGCGCGCGAAGCGCGCCGAG
>PXSV01000158.1:14265-19244 GCA_003022685.1 Halobacteriales archaeon SW_9_67_24
CGCTCCGGTAAACGTTTTTGCAAGCGGGGGTCGCGTGAGCGCAGCGAGCGCGATCCCCCCGCAGTAAAAAGGTTCAACCGATATACCGAAGGTTGTCGTCGGTGGCCTGCTGGCCGCCCTCCATCTGCTGGATCTTCTGGACGACTTCCTCCATCTCGTCGGCGCGCTCTTCGAGCGAGTCGAAGTCGACCGCGAAGCCGATGGATTCTTCGAGGACTTCGAGGATGGTGCGTGCGCTCTTGGGGTCGACGAGGTAGCCGCTGGTCTCGCCCATCAGGCAGGCCGCGTCGAGGTCGCGGCGCTCGCCAAGGCCGAGCAGGAGGCCGGAAACGCCGACGATGCCGCCGGCGGGCTGGTCCTCGCGGAACTCGACGCCCGTGTCTTCGAGATCGTCGACGAACTCCTCGCCCGTCGCGGCCCCGATGACGTCGTACTCGTCGATCAGTTCGCCCGTCGGCACGCCACCAAGCGCGAACAGGCGCTCGACGCCGAGGTCGGTCGCCACGTCGAGCAGCCGGTCGGTCAGGCGGTAGTGGCCAGCGGACTCCTGGGGCTGGTGGTCACCCGTGAGCACGAGGAGGTCCTCGCCATCGGCTTCGACGGCGTGGAGTTCGGCGCAAGCGAGCTTTGCGCGGCCGTCCTCGACGTTGACCTGGGGCGGGAAGTGCTCGGAGTAGATGCGCCTGACCGGCTCGCTCTCGAACTCTTCGAGGAGGTGCTCGGCGGCGAGCTTGCCGACGTGGCCGACGCCCGGGAGTCCCTCGATCAACACCGGATCGGAGAGCGACGGCTCCGCGAGCGTTTCGACGTCGAATTCGTCCATGGGTTAGTCGGACTCGCGGCGCTTAAGAGCACGTCGGTACTCGCCGTGTGGGTCCTCGGGGTTGTATGGGGCTGGGGCGCTGTTGACCGCCTGGCCGCCGCACTCGGGGCAGGTCTCCGCGAGGGTGTACACCGGGCGGTCGTGGGTCCCTTGCCAGTTCTCGCACACCAGAATAGCGGATTTCATGTGGTGGTCCGTCGGGCTACTCGTCGTCGCTGCGGCGTTCGCGGTGGAACTCCGCGGTCCCACGGTCGGTGATCGCACTCGACGCGCGCTCGGCGCTGGCTTCGAGTTGACTTTCGGCGGTCTTGTAATCGGGGGCCTGGACGCGAATCCGGTACTCGGGCGCGCCGACATAGGTCACGTCGAGTTCGACCTCTTCCGGGACGTCGCCGTTGCCTTCGGCCGCGTCGAGTGCCTCGCGCACAACGTCGACGCCGGCGCCTCGCGGGCGGTCTCGACGATGGCTTCGATCTCCTCGTCGGTAAGGTCGGTCCCCTCAATCGCCTCGGAGCCGTGGATGGCTGCCTCCTCGAAGCCCGCGTACAGCGAGTCGAACTCCGCGAGGAAGGCGTTCGCGACCGCGGCGTACTGCTCGTCGGTGACGTCCTCGCCGAACGCGATCGCCATCCAGTTGTCGGCCTTCCGTTCGGCCTTCCAGTCCTGGATCGTCTCCGAGCGCTGGTGGTCGTTGACGTCCTTGAGCGAGAGGTCGATCTGCTGGGCGGACTCGTCGACGTCGAGCACCTTCGCCACCACGGTCTGACCCGTGCTCACGTGGTCGCGGACGTTCTTGATCCAGCCCGAGGCGACCTCCGAGACGTGGACGAGGCCGCGCTTGTCCTCGTACTCCGAGAGGGTGACGAACACGCCGAAGTCGGCGATCTCGTCGACCTTCCCGACCACGAGCTCGCCGGGGTCGGGCCACCCACTGTAGTTCATGTTCCGGTGTCCGTGAGCTCGCCGCCCGTGTCGCGGCGCTCGACGGTCTCGATTACTTCGCCCTCGAAGCTCGCGTCGCCGCCGGTGGGATGGGCGAGCGTCGTGCCACAGACCGCACACGCCACCGCGCTCGCGGCCTTGCCGAAGACGGTCTGTTCGTTCTCACAGTCCGGACAGCGCACGGAATAGAAGTTCCCCGCCATGCTCACTCCTGGAACTCCACGCGGCCGGCACGCCATCCCTCGCGGAGGTGGGCTGTGCCGCAGTCGCTGCACCGGTACCTGAGGTTGGTCTTCTTCGTGGGTTTGTCGCCACCGGGCACTTTCGAGAACTTCCCGGTGTTACCGATGACCGAGGTCGCGCGCTCGCGCTGGCGATCAGTCCACTTCATCCCGGTCTCGCGACCGCTGCGGACCTTCTCGACCTCGTGTTCGTGGTGGGCGTTGCAGTGCGGGCAGTACGTGTTGAACCGGCGTGGGATCTGCATTGTTGCTGGCTGTCGGTAGCGTGCCGGGGGGTAAAACCCGTTTGGTCTCGCGTCGCGGGTCCGAAGCGCTTAGGTTCCCGTCGGGCGACTTCCGAGCATGAAGCGGCTCATCATCGAGGGCGATCCCGGCGTCCGGAAGGGTGGGGTCATCGAGCACGACGGCGAGGAGTTGGTCTGTTTTGGTATCTCCCGCCAGGGCGAGTGGCACGGTCCCAGCCAGGTCCAGCTGTGGTGTACGGTCGGCACCGCCGAGGAAACCGAGGACTTCGAGCGCCGGAACTTCATCCCGATGCATCTAGACGTCGAGGCGATCGACGCCGACGACGTCACGGTCACCCAACGCAAGGGCGACCTCGCTGTCTAAAACCCCACTTTTTACAGAGGGTCCTCCCTCGCGCCTCCGGCGCTCGGTCGAACCCTCTCCAAAAACCTGGACTAAAAACACCCGCTCGCTCACTGCGTTCGCTCGCGGTAGGGCTACTGGCGCTCCCCGCGACCGCTCCACACCGCAACCGCACCGCAGAAGCCCTCGGCGTGCGCTCACTCCGTTCGCTCGCACGTGGTTCGAGAGAGCTTCGCTCTCTCGTCATCCCGAAAGGCTCCGCCTTTCGGGCGACCTCGCCCTTCATCCGCCAGATTCGCACCGCCACCGCAACTGCACCGCCACCGCAGCCGTACCGCTACCGCTCGCACCATCGCCCTCGATCCGCCAGGAGAGCACACTCTCCTGTGCCCTGACTCGCTTTGCTCGTCAGGACGCTGAGGACGAACGGCTTACCAGCGTTCGCGCCGAATCAGCAGTTGGTCATGAACGTACTCGTCACGGGCGCGCAGCGACGGCGATGGTCCGAACCGACTCCTACGCATCGGACATGGCGGAGTACGACGCCGAGACGGTCGTCGCGGACCTCACGGAAGACGTCTCCCACGCGGTCCGGGACCACGATGGGATCATCTTCGCAGCGGGATCGAGCGGCGAGGACGTCGAAGGTGTCGACCGCGACGGTGCGATACGGATGATCGAGGCGGCCGAGGCACACGGCGTCGGTCGGTTCGTGATGCTGAGCGCGATGAACGCCGACGAACCCGAATCGAGTCCCGACGCGCTCGAAGACTACCTGATCGCCAAGCAAGAAGCCGACAAGCGGCTCCGGACGAGCGACCTCACCGACACGATCGTCAGGCCCGGTGCGCTGACCGACGAGCCGGCCACCGGCGAGATCCGAGCGGCCGCAAAGCTCGACCGGGGCGAAATCACCCGCGCGGATGTCGCCCGAACGCTGGTCGCCGCACTCGACACGGCCGAAACCCACGGGAAGGCCTTCGAGATCCTCGCTGGCGACGAGCCGATCGAGTCGGCACTCGAACATCTCACGAGGGGGGAATAGCGCGGTCTCGAACTCCCACCGGGCTTCTCGCCGTCTCAGCCGCCGAACTCCTCGTCGGTGATCCGGACGACGAGCGTATCATCGACCTCGCGGAGGTCGTACTCCGGAAGGCCGTTCGTGCGGGCGGCGTACATCGGTTCGACGAGTTCGCCGTCGCTCACGCCGTAGAGCTTGCAGTTCTCCCCGGTCTCGTCGGGCGCGATCCGCTCGTCGCGCACCGCCGTCGCGAGCTCCCGGGAGAGCCATTCGAACTCGTCGATCGAGGGGTCGAGCACGAGCGCGTCGCGCGCGAAACGGACGAGATACCAGTCGAGGTCGTTGAGCAACGAGACCGCCGCGCCGAGGCTCACCGTGTCGAGCGCGAGGGTGTTGGTGTAGGGTTCGCGCAGGTCGTACGTCGAGAGCGCCTCGCGGGCGGTCTCCCGGGAGAGCAGCTCGTAGCGCACCGCCACGTCCGGCGCGCCGACGAGACAGACCTGGGTCACGCGAGAGCGCAGGCCCGGCCCACCTAAAGCCGTTTCGTCGGCGGATTCACGCCGTGTTCGCTGGAGCCTGTCCGTCGACCCTCCGGTCCGCCACGATCGGCCCCGGCCTGCCCCGCACGGGATCGCCGGTAGCGTCAACGGAAGCCGAGCGTCGTCCCTCCGATCCGCCGACCACCCTACGTGCTGTCGAATGGATTACACCAATCTAGACGTCTAGCCCGTTTTGTTACCAGTCTCGAACCCGTTGTAGTATCCGTATGAGTTGCACAACGGACTCCGCGCGGATCGAACAAAACGAATCGGACGTCTACCGGGCGGTTCTGGACGATGTGGCCGGGGACGGGCTCGCGATGGGGCTCTCGACCGGCGGCGTCAAGGGGTTGCTCGATGTCCTCGGCGAGAGCGACGACCCGCCGACCGTCAGACTCCTCGCGACCGAATCGGTGCTCAAGACGGTCACGAGCGATTTCACCGTGGCCGGGACCGCCGCCGACCTCGTGGTAGCCGGCGTTCTCTCCCTTCGCACGACCGAGGAGCGTCTCGACGGACCGCTGTTGTGTACCGACGAAGCGGTCGTGTCGGTCGTCTCGACCGACGAACACGCCGCCGGGCTCGTCACCCGCGACGAAACGTTCGTGGAGGCCGCACGAACCGGGTACACCGAACAGTGGGAGGACGCCGACGAGTTCAGGCTCCGGACGCCGCCGCTCTCGCGCGTCCACGAGACGCTCGGTGACGAGTTCGGCCCCAACGTCCGGGCGGACTTCGAGCGGATGCGGACCGCGCTCGGAACCCAGCGCGGCGATGGCGAGGTCGACGAGGTCGTCGTTAGCCTGCTCGCCGCAGCGAAAAAC
>PXSV01000159.1 GCA_003022685.1 Halobacteriales archaeon SW_9_67_24
TAGCGGCCGCCGTCAGTTGAGCGCGGCGTCGATCGCGCGATCGAGGTCGCTGCGCTGGTCGTCGAGGTGCTCGATCCCCACCGAGACTCGGATCAGGCCATCGGTCAACCCCGCTTCGAGGCGCTCCTCGCGCGGGATCGCGGCGTGGGTCATCGCGGCGGGCTGTTCGATCAGGCTTTCGACGCCGCCCAACGACTCCGCGAGCGTGAACACGTCCGTCCCCTCGACGACCGCGCTCGCCTCCTCTAGGATACCGTTGAGTTCGAAGCTCAACATCCCGCCGAAATCTTCCATCTGGCGTTCGGCGAGGTCGTGGTAGTGATGGGAGTCGAGGCCCGGATAGTACACGTCGCTCACGTCGGGATGGTCGTCGAGCCATCGGGCGAGCGCGCGGGCGTTCTCGCAGTGACGATCCATCCGCACCGGGAGGGTCTTCGTGCCCCGGAGAACGAGAAACGAGTCGAACGGGCCCGGCGTCGCGCCGACCGAGTTCTGATAGAAGCCGAGCGGCTCTCGATGCGTCGTCATCGGTCCTCCGGGGGTGACGGGCTGGTTTCGAGGGATTGGACCGGGGACAGGAGCAGTATCATCGTTACGACTGTGGCAGTATTCGCGCGGGCGACGTTTTGTCCTTCTGCCTTCGCCAGGCAGGCGATGGGTGGCCGAAGCCGGTCGTTAAGTACGTCGGGCCCCTCCTTCGGGTATGGCCGACGAGACCGATTTGGAGGAACTGAAGCGTGGTACGGACCTCGTAAAGCGCGGGTTCGCCAGGATGCAACAGGGCGGGGTCATCATGGACGTCGTGAACGCCGAGCAGGCCCGGATCGCGGAGGACGCCGGCGCGGTCGCGGTGATGTCGCTCGAAGCCGTCCCCGCCGACATCAGAAAGCGCGGGGGCGTCGCGCGGATGGCCGATCCCGCCGACGTCACCGAGATCATCGAGGAGGTCTCGCTCCCGGTGATGGGCAAATCGCGGATCGGCCACACCAAGGAGGCCCAGATCCTCGAAGCGACGGGCGTGGACATGATCGACGAATCCGAAGTGCTCACGCCCGCCGACGACGAGTACCACATCGACAAACGCGACTTCACCGCCCCGTTCGTCTGTGGCGCGCGCGACCTCGGCGAAGCACTCCGGCGAATCGGCGAGGGTGCGGCGATGATCCGGACCAAGGGCGAGGCCGGCACCGGCGACGTCAATCAAGCCGTGTACCACCAGCGCGCGATCAAGGGCGCGATCCGCAAACTCGAAGGGATGAATCACGAGGAGCGCGAGGCCTACGCCCGCGAGATCGAGGCCCCTGCCGACCTCGTTCACGAGACCGCCGAGGCCGGCCGGCTGCCCGTCGTGAACTTCGCCGCCGGCGGGATCGCGACGCCCGCCGACGCCGCGCTGATGATGCATCACGGCTGTGACGGCATCTTCGTCGGGTCGGGCGTCTTCGGCGCGGAGAACCCCACCGCGATGGGCGAGGCGATCGTCGAGGCCACCAACTCGTGGGACGACCCCGAGACGCTCGCGGGGATCGCCACGAACGCCGGCTCGGGGATGCAAGGCGACGCGAACGCCGACCTCGCCGAGGAGGAGAAGTTGCAGGGCCGCGGGGTCTAAAGCACCGACTTTTTTACTTTACCCCCATCGCTCGCTCGCCGTTGGCTCGCTCACGGGTCGCTTCGCTCCCCGTTCGCATTCGAGGCGCTCACTTCGTTCGCGCCTCGCTTCGCTCGCGAGGGGGTTCGCAAAAACCTCGACTAAAAACACCCGCTCGTTTGCGCTTCGCGCTCACTCGCGGTACGAGTGCTGGCGCTCTTCCGCACACCTCCGCACAGCACCGCAGAAGCCCTCGGCCCGCGGAGCGGGCCTCGCCCTTCATCCGCCAGGCACCGCAACCGCAACTGCACCGCCACCGTATAGCACCGCCCGAGCCCTCGAACGGTCCCGTCGGTCGCGTTCTCGCCCTCGATCCACCAGGCACCGCAACCGCTCCGCCACCGCAGCCGCACCGCCGCGCGGCGGCGGGGCCGCCTCGCCCCAACCTGCCAAAACCCACGGTCGAACGGTCGAGCGCCGATACATCTATCCGATACCCCTCAGTATCGGCGGGCATGTCGGAAAGAAACGACGTACCGGAGTGGGTCACGCTCACCGAGACCGCCGGTCCGGTGGCTTCCCCTCGTAGGAGTTCCGATCGGGCTCGGGATCGTCGCGTGGGCGTACGTCACCCAGCGGAGCACCCACTACATCATCACGAGCGAGGAGGTCTACCGCAAGACCGGGATCGTGAACCGCAACGTCGCCCAGGTCAGACTCGATCGCGTCCAGAACACGACCTACGACCAGTCGGTGCTCGACCGAGTGCTCTCCTATGGCACGATCACGATCTACACCGCCGGCTCGGACACGATGGACATCACCTTCGATGGCGTCCCCCACCCCCAGCAGGTCAACCAGTCGCTGACGAAGGCGCTCGACGACATCGCTTCCGGGGAACGAAACGAGCTCTGAACGAAGGGCGGTCAGTGGATCGTCGCACCCTGCCCGACTCGCGTCGGGTACGCGCGCGCCTCGATTTCACGAGCGGCGAACGCGTCGAGCATCGCGCTCGCCACTCGCCGTCGGTCGTCCGCCCCGCAGGCCGCGAGCACGCCCGGTCCCGCGCCGCTGACGGTGACGCCCGTCGCCCCCGCCTCGAACGCCGCCGTTCTGACCGCGTCGTACCCGTCGATCAGGTCGGCACGGGCGGGCGTCACCACCGGGTCGTCCATCCCCTCGCCGACGAGCGCGGGATCGCCGCGACACATTCCGACTGTCAGCGTCGCGGCCGCACCGACCGTCTCGACCAGCTCCTCCATCGTCGCCCTCTCGGGAACGACCCGGCGCGCGTCCCGGGTCGAGACAACGATCTCGGGCAGACACGCCACGAGCGGGATCGCGGTGTCGACCTGTGAGACCCCCTCGCCAGCCGCAACCGTGAACCCACCGAGGATCGCGGGCGCGACGTTGTCGGCGTGGGGGGTTCCGGAGACGACCGCCTCGCCCTCGGCCGCGATCGGGACGAGTTCCTCGCGCGTGTGCCCGCGATCGTAGAGTTCACAGAGCGCGACCGCGGCGGCGGCGGCGCTCGCTGCCGACGATCCGAGGCCGGAGGCCGGCCGCACGCCCTTGTCGATCTCGATGCGGGCGGGTGCATCGAGCGCTTCGGCGACCGCGCCGACGGTGTTCTTCTCGGGGTCCTCGGGGATGTACTGGCTCCCGGTGCCCGTGACCTCGATCGTCGTCCGGTCGGCTTTCGCGACCCGAACCACGTCCGCCGGGGCCTCCAGGGCGACGCCGAACACGTCGAACCCGCTGCCGAGGTTGGCGCTCGTCGCCGGGGCCCGGACGGTGAGCATGCCCTCGGTTGTGCGAGGGGGTGCAAAAGGATAGCGGACGGCCCGCTCGGTTCCGCGCTGCTCGCGATCGGCCCATCACGAGGCCCCAACGCCGAGGTCGCGGAGCGCCGTTCGCCCCTTCTTCGGTAGCCTCGCCAGCAGCGCTGTCCGCCGATCGCCATCGGATGGGGGTTTTCGGCCGTCTCACGGCGGTTCGACGCCGTGGCACGGGCGTGACTGGACGATCGCTACTTTCTAACGCGTGGCACGAAAAGCGAGCCACACTGATAGTCGATGAATCCAACCGAGATCGGCGTCCGGCTCGTTGCCGGTATCTTG
>PXSV01000160.1:0-17393 GCA_003022685.1 Halobacteriales archaeon SW_9_67_24
GAGAACCCGTCGAACCCACCCAACAGGGCGCTGCGCTCGACGGTCGCCGCGATCGAGGGGTGGACGTGGCGCGCGCCGAAGCTCAGGAGCGAGGAGTCGGGAGCCGCGTGGCGCGCGCGGAGCGCGTTGGTCGCCATCCCCGACGCCTGGGAGAGAAATCCGAGCAGCGCGGTTTCGAGCCGGGCGAATTCGAGGTACGGTCCCTCGATCCGGAGCACGGGGCCACCGTCGAACAGCTGGCCTTCGGGGAGCGCGTCGACCGCGACGCCCCGATCGGCGAACAGCTGGGCGGCGTCCTCGACCCCGGCGAAAACTTCGAACGCGCCGGTGGGGAACTGGTCGGCGGTCACCTCGGCCGTGACGTGGGGGTTCCGGCCGGCGTGTTCGAGGGTCTCGACCGTCCGCTCGAAGTAGGCGTCGGTCGCCCCGCCCGCGCGGATGGTCTCGGACGAAACGATGTCGAAGGCGGCCATGATCGACGGTATCCGGGAGTGGACAAAAGGGTTCGTCGTCGGATCGTGCTCGTGGATCGATTCACCCCGTCGTCGGCGATCAGCCGTCGCTCGCGCCGTCGTGGACCGCGTCGAGACCGTCGGTCTGGGGGGCGTTCACGATCGTCACGGTGTCGCCGTCGCGCTGGATCGAGAACGCGTCGGCGAACGGCGACTCCTCGCGGACCTGCCACGTGTTCCCGGTCTCACCGGTTGGCGAACCGCCCCAGTGGGCGAGGAGTTCCTCGTAGCCCGCGACGAACTCCCGGGCCTCGGCGGGCGAGTCCCATGTCAGCTTCCAGACGTAGCCCGTCCGATCCTCCTGCTGGTAGACGACCATCTTGTCGCCGTCCCAGCCGTCGGTGTAGTTGAGACCGTAGGTGAACGGGTCGGACTGGTTGACCTCGCCGAGCCCGTCGTAGTTGAGGAACGCCGTCGGCGAGACGACCGTCGAACGGTTGTACTCGTCGTAAAGGGTGTACGCGAACATCGCCGAGAGCGCCGACTGGCCGAGGACGGCGTAGTCGGGCCGTGGACGGTCCAGCTCGACGCGCGACCACTCGGCCGAACTCGTGTCGTCGATCGAAACGTTGGTGGGGGCATCCTCGCCGTAGAGGTCGGGGTAGATCACCTGTTCGGTGCTCGCGGGGATGTCGTCGTAGAGCGCGTTCACGCCCTCCCAGCCGCGCTGCTCGTGGATCGCTTCGACGAAGCCCGGGCCGTCGGCGTACGGGAAAAAGGAGAGGATATACACGCCGAGATTTGGGAGGCTACCGCTGCTGCTGTTTGCGGCGTCCGGCGAACCGAGATCGAGGCAGTCCCACTCTTCCCCACAGCGGTCGCCGTACCGGCGCTGGACGTAGTTGGCTTCACCCTCGACGAGGCCGTTCCGGGCGTTGTACGCCTCGCGGGTCGCCGGGTTGTTCGCCGTGAGATCGAACTGCTGGTCCTGGAGCGCGTGAACCAGTTCGTGGGCGAGCGTCGAGCGGTTGAGCCGGGGCGTGGCGCTGTCGGAGACCACCACGATCGAGTCCTCGGTCGGGCTGTAGTAGCCGGCGACGCTCTGATTGCGGTTCGACCGCTGGACCGCGAGCGAGTTCTCCTCCTCCCCGACGAGGAACAGCCCCTCGAACTTCGCGTTGTCGAACGTCCGAAACGCGGACGAGGCGTCGCCGGTGGTGCCGCTGGGACGCTGCCGGAAATCCTCGCGCGAGGTCACCTCGACCGGCACCGTCTGACTGAACTCGAGCTTCCGAACGCGCTCGATCCGGGCCATCGTCCGGTTGACGACCGCGCGGCGCTCGGTCGCGTTGAGGCCGTCCGACGCGACGACCGGCACCGACTCGTTGTACCAGACGCCGTTCTCCCAGCCGAGTACGTCCGTCGGCGGATCGGCGAGACTCCGTGCTCCCTGGGTGCCGGTACTTTCGGTACTTTCGGTGCGCTCGGTGGACGAGCTATCCCCGGTCGTCGGATCGGTTTCGTCGGCCGTACTCGTCGCGGCATCGGTGGCCCCGCCCGTCGTGGGTGTGGCCGTCGCGTCGTCAGGCGAGGCAGGCGATGCCTGTGGCGAGGCGTCGGTGTCGGCCGAGCCGTTGCCGGCGGTGAAGGGCGCGCCACAGCCGGCGAGAACGACGAGGGCGGCGAACAACAGGGCGGCGAGTGCTCGCATATCCGTGTGAAGGAGGCGACAAGCAAAAAGGACCCGACTGGAGAAAGAGACTTCTGGGGACCCGGACTACCCCTTACATGGAGTTCGATCCCGATCGAACTGCCGTCGTGGTAATCGATATGCAAAACGGGTTCTGCCATCCCGATGGCAGCCTCCATGCCCCCGAGAGCGAGGCCGTCGTCGAGCCGATCGCGGACCTGCTCGACGACGCGCGCACGGCCGGGACGAGCGTCGTCTTCACGCGGGATGTCCACCCCGAGGGACAGTTCGACGGCAACCACTACTACGACGAGTTCGAGCGCTGGGGCGAGCACGTCGTCGAGGGGACCTGGGAGACCGAGATCGTCGACGGACTCGACGTTCACGCCGACGATCACGTCATCACGAAACACACCTACGACGCCTTTCACAACACCGAGCTGGAAGGATGGCTCAACGCTCATGGAATCGACGACCTCCTCGTCTGTGGCACGCTCGCCAACGTCTGCGTGCTCCACACCGCCGGCAGCGCCGGGCTCCGCGATTTCCGGCCCGTGCTCGTCGGGGACGCCATCGGCTACATCGAGGAGTCACACCGCGAGTACGCGCTCGATCACGCCGACTTCCTGTTCGGCGAGGTCACCGAACGTGCGGAGGTCGCGTTCGAGTGAGGTGTCGTCAGCCAGCCACCGCATTCGTTCGCTGGGGAGAGCGGAACCGTCACCCTCGTGATAGAAAATAGGGTCGAATCACCACAAAGCACTTGTCACCATGTGTCTATCGTCGCACATGAATCGTCGAACCGTTCTCACCGGAGCCGTGAGCGTGTTACCGTTTCTCGCGGGGTGTACCGGCGGTCCAGCGTCCGGACCGTCGAACGATTCGACGAGCAGAGGATCGCCCACACCATCCCCCCGACCGACCGCATCGTCCACTGCCGAAGCGACCGAAACGAGCGCCAGCGAAACGACGGAGACCGTCGAAACATCGACGGACACCGCCGAACCGACGGCGGACGACATCCGGAAAACAGCCGCACCGGACACCACCGAACCCGCCCCGAGTGAGGGTCCCGGAACGTCCGCCCGGGCGACCAGGGGATGTCCGGGAGGGTTCATCCTCGAACTACGACCGTTCGATCCGGCGGAGCACGCCACCGTGGTGCTCGACGACGAGCGGCGCGCCATCGTCGCCGAAGCGATCGAGGACGGCGAAACGAAACTGGTCTCGTACGGCGAGACGCCGCTCGAAGACGAGGTCTTCGTCGCCGACAACGGGGCGTTCTACGAGATCGACCACGCGATCGAAACAACGGTGGTGTCCGCATACCGGATGAACGTCGAGTGGGAGCGCGGGCAAGAAGCGCCCGCCGACGCACCCATCGTCGAGTTCGCGGATCTCTCGGATGCCGACCGGACGGCGCTTCGGCTCGCCGTCTGCGGCGGCGAACCGGGCCATATCGATGTGTCGGCGAGTAGCGATGAACGGTGTCTCCCCACGGAAGGGCTGTCGGTCGGCGATTTCCCCGTCCCGTACCCGGACGGCGGCGACGGGTCACGGTTGGTCGGGAGCGGCGTCACGTGGGTAGCGTGGGAAGGCAGCGTCCTCCGGGTCGAACTCGGGGTATCGACCGAAACGGAGCGTCGCACCCACAGCTACACCGCCGAGCGGGTGGCCGGAAGCACCGCCGCGTTTCGGGAGGTACTCGCGTCACGATACCGCGTCCGCCTGACGGAGCTACCGCGGGACGAGCGCGCCATCGTGGAGCGAGCGGTCCGGAAGCAGTACGAGGGCTGTGAAGCCATCCCGTCCGCGCTTCCGACACTCCGCGATCGCCTTCCGGAGGAAAAACGACTGCCCAGCCCCTCCAGTGACGAATGGTACGTTCGATTCGACGGCAACGACTACCTGCTCACGCTTCTCCAGTGGACGACCTAAGCGAAGCTTCGAGTCAGCCTTGGAACAGCCGATAGGCCCCCTGGCCCGTGGCGACCGGCTTCGTTTCGCCGTCGGGGGCCTCGCTCTCGACCAGCACAGTGGAGACGCCGACGCTCGATCCCGCGCGGATCACGTCGGCGGTCGCGGTGAGGTCGCCGGCGGCCGGCCGGAGGTAGTTGACGTTGAGATTGATCGTCGCCACGCCGTCTTCCATCGGATCGTCGAGTGCGGGCCGGAGCGCGATCCCGCCGGCGGTGTCGATCAGCGTCGCCGCGATCCCGCCGTGGATGTTCGCGGTCGCATTGTCGTCGCCGTTCGGCCGGGTGTTCGTGAGTTTCTCGTCGAAGGGGATCGTCATCACGAGTCGGTCGTGTCCTATCGACTCGACCTGGGTGCCGAGCCACGAGAGGTAGCCGTGCTCGTCGATGTACGCTTGGAGAAAGGCCGCCGCGTCGTCCGTCTCGTCGATCATGGAGTCACCGCGAGCGCCGGCGGTTAGTAGCCACCGATGCGGAAGCCGATCACGGGGACGACAGCGTGAAACTCCACCGCCGCCAACGTACGCCGTGACCGACGATCCCGAACACGACATCGACTTTCGTGCCCACCCCGAGGAGTACGAGATCGGTCGCGGCGAGGAGGGCGTCTTCAAGATCCAGCCGTACAAGGACGAACTCCTGGCGCTGTGGGGGTACGCGGACCGCGAGGCCGCCGACGAGTCGGGCGACGCAATCTACGAGCAGTATCGAGAATACCGGGAGAACGAGGAGTTTCCGGGGATGGACATGGCGCGGAAGTACCTCCAGATGGGGTACACCCGATCGATGCGCTACGCGCGGTATCCTGGCGGCCGGAAGTACGTTGACGGCGAGGAGCGCGAGCCCGAACGCTGGGCCGATCACGACAAGCGCGAGGCCGCGCTCGTCTACGAGGCCTGGCGAGAGATGGTGGAAAACGACGACGAATATCAGCGGATGAAAAACGAACACCGGAAGCAACACTAGTGAGCGGAGCGACGACAGAGCGGACTCAAAGCCATTCACGTCCGGTTTTCTGTGAGCCGACGAGCTCTTCGTAAGGGTAGAGCTTCGACATACTGTCGATAATGGTCGTGAGCGAGAGCGAGGTCTGTGCGCCGAGGGAGTGGAGCTTCGACATACTGTCGATGATGGTTGCGATCTCCGCTGCGGATACGGTGTCGTCCGCAACGAACAGTGCTGCTCGATACCGATCCGGCAATACGTCTTCGACGAAATCGTCGTCGTGAGTCACGATGGTTCGATCGGCGTCGAGCGAGTAGCGAGCGATCGTCTCATCGCTGGTTCCCTTTCCGAGCCGTGGGACGGAATCGACGTGTTCGACGTCGTGGCCGTCGGCTGTGAGCCGATGGCGGATTCGTGTTCGATGTTCTCGTCGAGAAGCAGTCGATAGCCCATTTCGCGCTACTCGTCCGGCGGTGAAAGGGTCGTCATCTCCTCGGCGGTCTCGATTGCTCGCTCGCGGTCGCGCTCGACACGCCGCATCTCCGCCGGGTTGTTGTGGTAGTATGCGAGCGCCGCATAGACGTCCGCGAGATCGATATCGTATCGGTCGGCGACGGTCGCGGGCTGGAGATCGCACTCCTCGACCTGGCTGCGAACGTACCGCACCGTGATGCGGCTACCCTCGATGTGGGGTTCGTCGTGGATCGCGGATTCGTCGCCGGGGACGATCCCGTGCACCGCGACAGTGCTCATGTCGACCCGTAAGCTCCCACCGGGCAATAAGTTCTCGCCGTTCAGCCCAGCCGTACCGGGTCATCGCTCGGGCGGAACTCCACCGTGACCTGCTCGCCATGGGTGAACTCGGCGTCGGGACAGACGAGCTTCGCACCGAAATCGGCCTCGCGGCCGCAGAACAACGAGAGTCCGGTGATCGACTCGCCGTTGGCGAGCACGTCGAGCGGCTCCCACGCCACGTCGCGGCCGGTGGCGCGACCCACCTGGCGCCCGAGCAGGGATACCGCGCCGTCGCGCTCGCGGGGCTCGCCAGCGGCCAGCACACCGCCGCCCGCGTAGTGGACGAGGCCACCGTCGAGCACTCCTCGCCCGTCGGCGGCGATCCCGACGAAGCGCTCGCCAGGCGCGGGATGGCTCGGCGCATCGAGCACGGCGTAGGTCTCGCCCGCATCGACGACCGTGCCGGTGCCGTCCCAGTCGAGGCCCGCGATCGGGACGTCGACCCCGATCGGGAGCGACCCGCTTGCACGATAGGGGTTCGCGTCCGGCGAACGGAATTCGAGGTGGACGTGATTGTCGACCCACGGCGCGAAGAATCCCGCCCGAACGAGCCGGCCGAGCGGGTCGCCGATCCCGATCGAGTCGCCCCGCTCGACCCGTGGTTCGACATGGAGGAGCCTGGCGACGTGTTCGCCGGTGTCCACGAGCAGCAGGTGGTCGTCGGCCTCGGCGTGGGACTTCGGGGGAGCGCGCACGGTTCTGGTGTCGAGCACCCGCCCCGCGACCGGCGACGGCGCGATCGAGGGTTATCGCGTGGCCCCGCTCGTGAGCGACGTACGGGGAGTTGTACAGCGAGAAGCGACGGTACTGTGCGAGGACGTCGGCAGCGAGGGAGGGCATCGTCAGTGTCTTTATGAGTTCTGCGGGTAATGAACGGTATGGACGAACGGGTGACGTTCCGCGAGACCCAGCGCTTTCGCCAGCCGTGGCTCTGGGTACTGGTCGGTGGCGTCGGCGTCGTCTCGCTGGTGGCGGGCGCGGGAATCGGAGCGGTGATCGCCGCGGGTGTCGCGGCGCTGTTCGCCGTCGCACGACTCACGACGGAGGTGCGCGAGGACGGCGTCTACGTCCGCTTTGCGCCGTTCCATCGCTCGTTTCGCCGGATCGGGTTCGAGGAGATCGAACGCCACGGCCCTCGGGAGTTCGGTATGCTGACCTACGGTGGGATCGGTATCAGGTGGACGCCGAGCGCCGTTGCCTACATGACGCGCCGCGGGGACGGAGTGGAGATCCACCGGGAGAACGGGAAAACTGTCGTCATCGGGTCACAGCAGGCCGACCGGCTTGCGGCCGCGATCGGCGAGGGGTAGCTCGCGGCGTCCGGGCGCTTCGTCGCTCAGCAGGAAAGCACGGGCGTTTAGCCCCGTCGGCCCCTCCTCGCACCATGCGCGTCTTCGAGGGGCGAGCGGCCGACATCGACGCCGACCGCGAACGGAGCCGCGAGCTGTTCGCACACACGGTCGAGACCGGCGAGCCGACGGTGCGCGCGTGGACGCCCCATCGCCAGGTCGCGTTCGGCCGGCGCGACGCCCGCGCCGACGACTACGATCGGGCGCGCGCGGTGGCCGAAGCACACGACTTCCCCCCCGTCGAACGCGAGGTCGGCGGCCGCGCGGTCGCGTACACCGGTTCGACGGTGGCGTTCGCCCGAACTGAGCCCGCCGAGGGACGCGACAGCGACATCCAGCAGCGGTACGCCCGCGCGACGGCCGACCTTCAGGGTGCGTTCGATCGACTCGGGGTCCGGGCGCGCGAGGGCGAGCCCCCCGATTCGTTCTGTCCGGGGTCGCACTCGCTCCGGGCCGACGGCAAGATCGCGGGACTCGCCCAGCGCGTGACGGGCGACGCCGCGCTCGTCGCGGGGATCGTCGTGACCCGCGAGGCGGAAGCGATGGCGAAAGTGCTCGAACCGATCTACGACGCGCTCGACGTGGCGTTCGATCCCGACTCGGTCGGCAGTGTCGCACGCGCCGGCGGCAACGCCGACCCTGGGACCGTCGCTCGCACGATCAAGCGGGCACTCGTCGAGGGCTACCGGGATAGCGCCGACGGATCGACGGCGGGCGCGGACGACGACCGGGAGGCTTAGGCCCGCGGGCGGTCGAGCGAAGCCATGCTCATCGCGAACGCGACGCTCGCCGACGGCCACCGGCGCGACGTCCAGGTCGAGGGCGAGCGGATCGCCGCCGTCGAGCGCCGACTGTCGGCCGATGCTGACGAGACGACCATCGACGCCGCCGGGAAGCTCCTCCTCCCGGGGATGATCGATTCCCACGTCCACTTTCGCGAACCGGGCTTTCCCGAGAAGGAGACGTGGGCGAGCGGGAGCCGGGCGGCGGCGGCCGGCGGCGTCACCACGGTCGTCGACCAGCCGAACACCCAGCCGCCGACGGTCACGGGCGAAGCGTTCGACGGGAAGGCCGAACTGGCTGCGGACTCGGTCGTGGATTTCGGGATCAACGGCGGCGTCACGCCCGCGTGGCAGCCAAACGAACTGCTCGATCGGCCCCTGTTCGCGCTCGGCGAGGTCTTCCTCGCGGATTCGACGGGTGAGATGGGGATCGACGTCGATCTCCTCGCCGACGCCGTAACGGCCGCGACCGAGCGCGGCGTTCCCGTCACCGTCCACGCCGAGGACGCGGCGCGCTTCGACGCGTCCGCCAGGGAGCGCAGCGAGGCCCAACGCGTGGTTCGAGACGGCGAAGCCGTCTCGTCATCACGAGAGGCGCAAAGCGCCTCTCGAACGACCTCGGAGAGCGCGAGCGGGCAACGCCCACGAGCGAACGATCCCGACGCGTGGAGCGCGTTCCGAACCCCGGACGCCGAGCGCGCGGCAGTCGAACGCGCGTGCGAAGTTGGCCGGGACGCCGGCGCACAGCTCCACATTGCCCACACGAGCACGCCGGAGGGGATCGACGCCGCGAAGAGGATGGGCATGACCTGCGAGGTGACGCCACATCACCTCCTGCTCTCGCGCGAGGAGTACGACGAGCTCGGCACCTTCGGCCGGATGAACCCGCCGCTACGGAGCGAGCAGCGGAGGGAGGGGGTGTACAAGCGTGTCGCCGACGGGACGGTCGATCTCGTGGCGACCGACCACGCGCCCCACACCCGCGAAGAAAAGGATACGGGGATCTGGGACGCGCCGAGCGGCGTGCCAGGCGTCGAGACCGCGCTTCCCCTGCTCCTCGCGGAGGTCGTGCTCGTCGATCCCGATGCGACCCGCGAGATCAGGGGCGAGGAGCTGGCGACGGACTGTGGATGGACCCCGTTCGAGGGGTTCGAAGGGGTGTTCCCGGAGTGGACGATGGTGCGCGGCGAGACGGTGTATCGGCGAACTGACGAAGGGAGGAAGTTCGGCGCGGCGGTCGGCGAGAATGTCCAGTCACATCAGTAGCGTCGTCGCGATCACGACACCGACCATCACGCCCGCACCGAACCCGCTCAACCGAGCCATCGCACGCCGGGAGTCCCGCTCGGTCCAGCCGGTGTCGGCGTCGAGATAGGTCTGGAGCGACTCGATGCCGCGACCGGCGAGCGCCGACCCTGACCATCCGAGCACCGCGAAGCCGAGCACGAGCGCGCCGACCGCGAAGGTCTGCGTGCTGGCGAACTCGGGAGTGCGAACGGCGGCGAGCGCGAGGAGGGCGAGCGCGCCCGCGACGGTTCCGATCGTGCCCGCCGTGGCGAGCAGTCTGACTCGCGGGCGGAGCCACGCGCCGAGCGCCACGGGTCAGTCGATCGCCTCGCGCATCCGCGGGTCGAGGGCGTCGCGCATCCCGTCGCCGAGGAGGTTGAAGCCGAGCACGGTGACCGCGAGGAACAGTCCCGGGAAAAAGGACCACCACCACTGCCCAGTTAGAAGGCCCTGCTCCACACCATTGGAAAGCATCAACCCCCACGAGGGCGTGCCGGTCGGCGCGCCGAATCCCAGAAACGAGAGCGCGGCGAGGTCGATAATCGCGAGCCCGAAGTTCAGCGTGCTCTGGACGGTGATGGGTGCGAGGCAGTTCGGCAGGATGTGGCGCACGATCACCCGGGGATCGGTCGCGCCGAGCGCCACCGTCGCGTCGACGTACTCGTCCTCCAGAACGGCGAGCGCCGCACCGCGAATCACGCGAGCGAACCGCGGCGTGTAGACCAGCGTGAGCGCGGCGACCGCGCGCCAGAGCCCGAGGCCGTCGGGGAAGATGGCGACCAGCGCGAGCGCGAGCAGGAGCGAGGGGAAGGCGAGCAGCACGTCCATCGTCCGCATCACGACGTTGTCGGTGACGTCGCCGAAGTACGCCGCGACGATCCCGAGCCCGACGCCGGCGATCGTCGAGACGCCGACCGTGATCGTGCCGTACAGCATGGCATACCACGCGCCGTAGAGCACCCGCGGGAAGATGTCCCGGGCTTGGCCGTCGGTGCCGAACGGGTGTTCGAGCAGGCCGCCCGTGGCCGCGGTCGCCCCGCCCCCGAACAGCTCCGCCCACCAGCCCGGAGCCGCTCGTGGCGGGTTCGCGCCGAACTGGGTGAGCGAGATCGCTTCGAGGTCGATGAACAGCCGGGCGTAGATCGCGATCGCCGTCATCCCGAACACGATGACGAGGCCGGCGAGCGCGAGCCGGTTCGAGAGCAGATCCGAGAGAAAGGGCGACGCGCGGAGCCGATCGAAGACCCCACGCGTGCGGCCGCTGCCCATCTCCGTCTCGGTGCTCATCGCCGTGCCTCCACCGTGTCGTTCATTGCTGGATCCTCGGATCGAGCGCGGAGTAGGTGATGTCGACGCCCAGATTGACGAGCGTGAACAGGAACGCGAACACCAGCACCGTCCCCTGGACGACCGGATAGTCGCCGACCTTGATCGCCTCGACCAGCAGCGTGCCGATCCCGCCGATCCCGAAGACGGTCTCGGTCAGGACCGCACCGCCCAACAGCGAGCCGAACTGGATGCCGATCACGGTGATAACGGGGATCAAGGCGTTCCGGAGGCCGTGTTTCAACAGCGTGATCTTCGCGCCCTGGCCCTTCGCACGGGCGGTCCGGATGTAGTCCTGCCTGATGACTTCGAGCATCGACGACCGCATCATCCGCGAGATCAGCGCCATCGAGTAGATGCCGATCGTCGCTGCAGGCAGGATCATGTGACTGACCGCCGAGAAGAACGGCCCGAAGTGACTCACCGCGAACCCGCTTTCGAGGGTCGCCTGCACCCCCTGAACGAACGTATCGACCGTGATGAGCCCGGTGATCCCTTCGATCGCGAACCGCTGGGCGTCGATCCGGCCGCTCGTCGGCAACCACCCGAGGATCTGGGCGAACAGCAGGATGACGAGCGGCCCGCTCCAGAAGATCGGGACGCTGATGCCCGAGAGGGCCCCAACGCGGGTGAGGTGGTCGGTGATGGTGTCCTGTTTGACCGCGCTGATGATGCCGAAGGGAATGCCGAGCAGGATGCCGATGAGCTGGCCGTAGAGCGCGAGTTCGAGCGTGATCGGTAGCTTGTTCCGGAGGATCGTGCTCACCGCCGTGTCGCGCTGGATGGTGTACGACTGGCCGAGATCGAACTGGACCACCTCGACGAGAAACCGGCCGTACTGCACCCAGATGGGGTCGTTGAGCCCGAGTTCGCGCTCGATCTGGCGGACGAACTCCTCGGAGGCACGCTGGCCGGCGATCGCGCGCGCCGGGTTACCGGGCGAGAGCTGGAGGATCGCGAAAACCAGCGTCGCGACCCCGAACAGCACCGGAACGAGAAGCAACAGCCGCTTCGCGACGAACCGCAGCGAGACCATTACGCCGAACCCGGCACGGCAGCCCTAAAAGTTTCTCGCTCGTCATCGACCGATTTCGGTAGCCTGAGGGTTTCAGCAACGCTGGTAGCGTGGCCGGGACGGCGTGGCGGCGTTGCGGCGATGAAGCGGTGCGGCGATGGAGCGGCGGGTTACCCGTCGAGCGTGACGAGGTTGAGGTAGGGACCGCCGATCGCCGCGACCGTGTAGTTCGACACCCGGCCGGAGACCCCGCGGAGCTCTTGGGCGTGGTCGAGGTACACCCACGGGGCCTCGTCGTGGGCGATCTGCATCGCCTGGGTGTATTTTTCCTTCCGGGTCGCCTCGTCGTAGGTCGCCTGGCCCTCCTCGACGAGGGTCATGTACTCACGATTTGCCCACGCCGCCCGGTTCGAGGTGTTGTACCCCTCGGTGTCGAAGCTGACCCAGTCCTGGCCCTCGGTGAGCTTGCTGTCCTCGACCTGCGGGTGGAGCAGGACGTACGCGAAGTTGTCGGGGTCGGCGTTGTCGGTGTACCACCCCAAAAAGCAGGCGTCGTGTTGGCCCTCGGCGGTGTAAGTGAGGAACGGATCGAACGACTGCTGGTTGATCGTGACCTCGATCCCGACCTCCGAGAGGTTCGACTTCACCGTCTGCGCTGTTGGCAGCGGCGAGGGGTTGTACCCCCGTGGGTTCTGGAAGGTCGCGAGTTCAAAGGAGAACCCGTCGCCGTAGCCCGCCTCCTCCAGCAGCGACTGGGCCTGGTCGAGGTCGCGGGGGTACGGGTCGAGCTCCTCGTTGTGGCCGAGCACGTTCGGCGGCAGCGGCTGGGCGGCCTGATCGGCGAAGCCGGCGTAGATGTTCTCGACGATCGCCTGGGTGTCGATAGCGTAACTGATCGCCTGGCGCACCTGCTTGCTCTGGAACTCCTCGACGTTCATGTTGAACGCCATGTAGCCGGTGTTGATCCCCTCGACCGATCGCAGCTCGGCGCTGTCGGCGCTCTCGACCTGCTGGGAGGCCTGTGCACCGAGCCCGTCGGCGATGTCGAGCTCGCCGCTGGTGAGCGACTGCGCGCGCGTGGAGTTCTGGCCGATCGTCTCGAAGACGACCTCCGAGACCTGTGGCCCCTCGCCCCAGTAGTCGTCGTACGCCGACAGCCGAATGACGCCCTGGCCGTCGTTCAGGTTCTCGAGCTGGAACGGCCCCGTCCCGGCGGCCTGTTGGCTGAGATCGATGCTGTCGTCCTCGATCGCGGCCTTCGAGTGCAGCGCCGCGGCGAAGATCGCGAGGTTCCGGAGGAAGGGGGCGTACTTCTGGGTCAGCGAGATCGTCATGCTGTAGTCGCCGTCGGTCGAGATCTCGTCGATCCAGCTCCCGAACGTGAACGGCCCGTACGCCGACACGTAGTCGTCGCCCGCGTAGTACTGGTACTCGGCGTCAGTGAAGCGCCGGAACGTGGCGATGAAGTCCTCGGCGGTGAACTCCTCGCCATTATGGAAGGTCACGCCCTCCCGAAGCGTCAGCGTGGCCTCCTGGCCGTCGAGGCTGTAGTCGGTCGCCAGCTCCTCGGTCAGGGTGGCCTCGCCCGGCACGAACCCGATCAGCGAGTCGTACATCTGCTCGGTGACCTTTGCCACCTCGCCGCTGGTCGAGTTCTGGAAGTCGAGCGTCGAGGAGTGGCTCCCGCGGGCGTACACCAGCGTCCCGCCGCCGGTGTCGCCCTGAGTGCCGTCGGACTCGTTGCCACCGTCGCCGGTCTCGGTGCCGGGGCTGTCGGTTTCGGTGCTGGGGTTGTCGGTCTCGGTACCGGTTTCGGTGCCGGTTGTTTCGGTACCGCCGCCGCCCGAAGTGGTTCCGCCGCCCTCCGTGTCGCCGCCGGAGTCGTCCCCACCGCCACCGAGACAGCCCGCGATCGCCGTCGCGGCCGCCGCGCCGCCGGCGGCCTTCAGGAAGGAGCGTCTGTCAGCATCATCATCGAATGACATAGCGCTACTGACGAGACGAGGATAATAAGGCTACCGGAAAGGTTTGCGCGGGACCAGTGTCACGTCCCCCGGTCATCGGGCTGGTCGTAGAGGTGACACGCCGCCGGGTGGGCCTCCTCCTGAAGCGTGGGGCGCTGGCGCTCACAGACGCTCTCGAAGCGCTCGCGGAGGACGCTGGCGGCCTCGTCGAAGTCGTCGTCGACGACGTGCTCGAAGGAGGTCTCGACGGCCGCGCGCGAGTCGGCGTCGAGCCCGTCGTCGTGGTCGAAGAAATGCATCCACAACGTTCGCTTCGCGTCGTCCATCCCCCCGTCGGTCGCCATCGCCTCGGCCGCCCGGGTGTCGGCCTCCGCGCGGATCGACTCGACCGAGATCGCGCGGTCCTCGACGCGCTCGCGGTAGTCCATCACCTCGCGGTAGGCTTCCTGTGAAACGTCGATCTTCTCGGGCGGGATCACCGACGGACACCGCGTCCGAAACCGACAGCCAGAGGGCGGATCGATCGGGCTCGGGACGTCGCCTTCGAGCACGACCCGATCGCTCGCGGCCGTCGGGTCGGGTTCGGGGATCGCCGAGAGCAGCGCCCGCGTGTAGGGGTGTTTGGGGTCGGCGAACAGCTCCTCGGTACCCGCGACCTCCACGATCTCGCCGAGGTACATCACTGCGATCCGATCGCAGATATGGCGCACCACCGAAAGGTCGTGCGCGATGAAGAGGAAGGTCAGCCCGAACTCCTCCTGGAGGTCTTCGAGGCGGTTCAGGATCTGGGCCTGGACCGAGACGTCGAGCGCGCTCACGGGTTCGTCGCAGACGATGAACTCGGGATCGACCGCGAGCGCACGCGCGATCCCGACCCGCTGGCGCTGGCCGCCCGAGAGCTCGTGGGGGTAGCGGTCGTACTGGCCGAGGTCGAGGCCGACCGCCTCGATGAGCTCCTCAACCCGATCGCGCCGCCGCTGTCGATCCGAGCGGTCGTCGTCGGGGTCGGCCTCGGGGAGGTCGTGGATCGTGAGCGGTTCGGCGATCGTCGCGCCGACGCTCATCCGGGGATCGAGGCTGCTCATCGGGTCCTGGAAGATCATCTGTATATCGCGGCGCTTCGCCCGGAGCCGGTCCTTGTCGAGGCCGCCGAGCTCCTCGCCCGCGAACACCACCCGGCCGTCGGTCGGTTCGAGCAATCGGAGGAGCGTTCGACCGGTCGTGGATTTGCCACAGCCCGACTCGCCGACCAAGCCGAGGGTCTCCCCTTCATACACCTCGAAGTCGACGCCGTCGACCGCCCGCACCGGCTGTTGCTCGCGCGCGAGCCACGAATCGAGCAGGTCGTCGGCCTGCGAGAAGTGCTTTTCGAGGCCGTCGACATCGAGCAACGGCTCCTCGGTCGCGCCCTGCGCCGGGGCGGGCTCGCTCGCGGCCGTCGCGCCTTCCTCGGTGCCGTACTCGTCCGTGTCGAAGTCCTCCAGGATACACTTCGAGCGATGGTCGACCTCGCTTGGCCCGTGCTGGAGGTACGGGATCTCGCCCTCGCGACACTCGGGCTGGGCCCACGGACACCGCGGCGCGAAATGGCAGCCATCGGGGAGGTCAACGAGGTCGGGGACGTTGCCCTCGATCGGCGTCAGCCGGTCGGTGTCCTCGCGGGGGATCGATTCGAGCAGGGTGTAGGTGTACGGATGCGAGGGGTTGGCGAAGATCTCCTCGACGGGGCCCTCCTCGACGATCTCGCCGGCGTACATCACCGCGACCCGGTCGGCGGTCTCGGCAATCACGCCCAGGTCGTGGGTGATGAAGAGGACGGACATCCCGAACTCCGCCTGGAGGTCGTTGATGAGATCGAGAATCTGGGCCTGGATCGTGACGTCGAGGGCGGTGGTGGGTTCGTCGGCGATCAGGAGCTGGGGGCGACAGGCGAGCGCGATCGCGATCAGTACCCGCTGGCGCATCCCGCCGGAGAACTCGTGGGGGTACTCGTCGACACGGGCGGCGGGTTCGGAGATGCCGACTGCCGCGAGCATCTCGATCGTGTCCTCCAGGATCGCGTCGTCGATGTCCGAGCCCGTCTTGGGCAGGATCTCGCGGACGGCGTTGAACCACGAGTCCTTTTTCGGACCGCCGTACTGGTGGAGCCGGAGGCTTTCGGCGACCTGCTCGCCAACGGGGACGGCGGGGTTGAGCGAGGTCATCGGATCCTGGAAGATCATGCTCATCTCGCCGCCTCGTACTGTGCGCATCGCGTCCTCGGGCGCGCGCGTCAGATCGACGGTGCCCGCCTCGGGATCGACGAACTCCCCGGAGTAGTCGTCGGCGAACGAACGTGCGAGGTCGTCGTCGTGAAACTCGACCGTCCCGTCGGCAACCCGACCGGGATCGTCGACGAGGCCCATCGCCGACAGCGCCGTCACCGACTTGCCCGAACCCGACTCGCCGACGAGGCCCACCGTCTCGCCGGGTTCGATGGTGAGATTGAGGCCGTCGACCGCCTTCACCGTCCCCCGCTCGGTGGCGAACTCGGTCCGCAGACCTGCAATCGAGAGTAGATCGGTCACGCCGGGGGTTCGGAATCGTGGTATAAATGTTTGCCGCAACCGAAAGGAACGCTTTTGGGCCTCACCGTCCCGACACGGGGTATGTCCGAGCACAACCCGTTCGATCGGGTCGTCGAGCCGTGGGAGGCAGTCACCGAGGACATGGAGGCCACGGCCGAAGAGTACCGCGAGGCGGGCTGGGATGTCCTCGAACTCCACCCCGGCGACGTCACGGTTCTCGACGACGAGCGCTACGGGCTCGACGTGCTCGTGCCAGGCAACGAGTACGAGCCCCTCACCGACCTCGCCGCGGCGGGGACGTTCGATTCCTACGAGGTGTACCGCGCCGAGGAGGCGGGGATCGCCTTCGTGCTCGCGGTGCTCGAAGACCAAACGAACGAGCAGGCAGTGTGTTGTCCGGCGTACTACGACGAGAGCGAGGCCGACGAGATGGCCCGCCGGGCGCACGCGGAGGGCCGAATGTACACCCATCGGTCCCGTCCGCTTCGGCTTCGTCCGTGGTCGGTTCGTCGGCCGCGTCGCCCGGCTCGAACGACTCCCCGCAGTGCGGACAGGTGAGGTCGTCGTGGCGCAGCGCCGCGCTCTGGGTGCGAACTTCCCGCATCGTGCTCGAAATCCGTTCCTCGGCCGCCAGTTCCTCGTCGACCGCGAGATCGACGCCCTCAACTTCGAGGAGGAACTTCGCCACCTCGGTCGCCTCGTACATCACGTCGTCCAGTCCCTCGGCGGTGAAGAAATCGCTCATTGCACCGTAGAGGAAGGTCGCACCGGCCATCCGGACTTTCTCCTCGAAGGCGGTCCGGGCCTGGTTCACCGCCTGGGGCGTGTAGGTGTCGGTCATGAAGGGGACGAGCTCGGGGAGGTGCTCGCCGATCTTGGTCATCTCGACGCCGGTCTCGGTGCGGAAGTCCGCACAAAGCCGCGCGATCGCCCACTCGCGCGCGGTGATGTACGTCCGATCGCGCAGGAACTCGTTGGCGCGGTCGTAACGCGCGCCGTCCATTTTGGTGAAGCGATCGTATTTGCGGACGTCAGCCGGGATCGACGGCTCCGCCGACCCGGAGGAGTCGTCGCCGGCGGTCGCCGCGTCGGTGTTCGGTTCGTCGGCGGCTGCATCGCGGGGTTCGCCATCAGCCGATCCGTCGGCAGGCCCGGCGTCCGAGGCATCGTCGTTCGCCGGGTCTTCGTTCGAGGGGGTCTCGTCGGCGTGCCCGGCGGAGGGGTCGTCGGCTTCGTCGACGTCGG
>PXSV01000160.1:17454-24766 GCA_003022685.1 Halobacteriales archaeon SW_9_67_24
GGGTATGAACGTCTTAGTCGGCATCGACGGCGGCGAGCGTGCGTTCACGGCGTTCGAACGCACCGTCACGCGGGCGCGGGAGACCGGCGACGACCTCACGGTGGCGGTCGTCGTCGACGAAACCGATCATCCGGAGCGGGTCGAGGACCGGGTGCGCGAAACGCTCGACGAGGCGGGGATCGAAGCCCCGATCCGCCGGATCGAGGGCCACGCCGGCGGGGGGTTGGTCGAGCTGGCGAACGAGGGGTTCGATCGCGTGGTCGTCGGCGACGGCGAGCGCACGCCGACGGGGAAGATCCGGCTCGGCCCCACCGCGGAGTTCGTCCTGTTGAACGCGGAGACCTCGGTCACGCTCGCGCGATGAGCCGGCCGTACCCCGACGAGCCCGTGGGGCCGTTCGAGCGCCCGCCGGCGAGCTTCACCGACGCTCACGGCCGCGAGATCGAGATCTCGGTGTGCGACGAGAGCGAGTTCGCGGCGCTCAAGCGGATGTACGTCGCGTTCGATCCCGCCGACCGCGCTCAGGGCATCCCGCCGGCGGGCGAGGCGGCGATCGGCGAGTGGCTCGACGTCGTGCTCGCGTCGGGCTACGACGTGGTCGCGTACCACGGCGATACGTGCGTTGGCCACGCGACGCTCGTGGCCGACGAGGATGACACCCACGAGCTCGCCATCTTCGTGCTCGACACCCACCAGGGCCGCGAGGGCGTCGAGCGGGTCTGGCTCACCGTCGAGCGGTGGAACAACGCCGCGATCGCGCTCTACCGGAAAGTCGGCTTCGAGACCTGCGACACCGAGAGCTTCGAGATCGAGATGGCGATCCGGCTGTGACGCCGGCCCATACGGTGTGGCATGCGAGAGTATCCCAAGGATTCAATAGCCGTTGGCCCGTCGTTTTCACATGGGGCCACACCAGCAGTGTCCGTTCTGTGAGACCGTCGTCGAGCTCGACTCCGACGACAAGGCCACGCTTCGCAGACACATCCGGGTCGCCCATCCCGACGAGGACGAGCGAACAACGGTACACCACGCGGCCTAAGCCGCGAACGGGGGGAGGCCGGTACCGATCAGGATCGCCCGCTGGAACCCGACAGTCGTGACTATCGTCCCGAAGAGCGGGAAACGCCAGTTCGAGCCGCCTCGAGCGTGTAGCCGCTGCTGATACTGTCGGACGGAAACATCGAATATCCTGTGACGGTAAACCGCTGGACGACGCATGGATATTCGGCCTTCGTTGTCACGCAGTTCCGTCCGACAGTATGAGCAACGCGTTGTTCGTGAGTTCGATCGTCGCATCGAACGCGACGGTCGTTGCCGTCGTCGAAGGAGGCCGAACGACGAGATCGAGCGTGCTGATCGTCTCGTCCGCGAGGTCGTCGGGATCGGTGCTCTCGATCAGCGTTCCCGGGCTGGGACGGGGCGAGGAGAGTGAGATCGAGGGTGGTGGCGGACTATCGCCCGTTACCGGCGAGAGAACGGCGACGTCCGCGGCGGAGCCCGATCCCGTCGACAGCATCCAGACCCCCAGCGCGATCGACTCCACCCTGGTCCCCTTGCGGTGCCAAATCTCGGTCGAGACGTCGATCGCGCCCGACGCGACCGCCCCGTCGACGCCCAGCGAAGCGATCTCCGTACCGTTCGCGGTGAAGCTGATCGAGCCCCGCCCGTCGGATTCCGTGTTGACGGTCGGCTCGGCGAGCGTCGTTTCGGGACGAACCGTCCCGCACCCGGCGACGCCGACCGATCCAGCGATCCCGACGGCCCCGAGGAACGCTCGCCGCTGCATGGGAACCGTGACGGGTCGACCGTGGCATATGTCCTGTGTATCCGGCGGTCACGCGAGCGGTGAGCGGGGCGTTCGGGTCGTCGAAGGTGTGGAGTAACCGAACGGGCGGTCGCCGATCGCGGGAATCAGACGGAGAGAACGGGCTGGGTGGCGTACTGGAGGACGTACTCCGCCGCGCGCCCGAGGAGGTCGGTCGCCTCGCTACCGGGTTCGCGCGGGACCACGACGAAGTCCACGTCGGCCTCGGCGGCGGCGTCGAGCACCACGCTTCCGGGATGGCGGGACTTCATCGTCGGCGAGAACCCGTACGCCGAGGAGTGGGTCAGATCGACGCGCTCGGCCGCAACCTCGCGGGCGGCGTCCATGAACTCCTCGCTCGTCGCGGCGATCGCGTCGTCGGGGCCGCCCGGAGTCGTGCCGCGGGCGGTCTCGGGGTCGAGCACGTACAGCGCGTGAACCCGTGCGCCGTAGCGCTCGGCGACCGCGACCGCGTACTCGACGGCGTCCAGCGACTCGTCGCTGCCGTCGACCGGGACGAGCACGGTCGTCACGTCGAGTGCGGCGTCGTGTGGCGCGTCGTCGGTCGCGCCATCCGAACCCCGTTCGCGGTCGGCTCCGGCGTCCATACGCCGATGTCGCGGGCCCGACCCAAAAACGCTCCCCTCGGGCCGGCGGTGTGAAGTCGGGAGCGACGACGCGCTCGCCGAACGCCCGGGTCGGTGTCGACGGTGGCGAGGAGTACCGGGGGATTTACCATGATACACGACGGGGAGTGTGGCATGGATCGCGCGCTCGCCGTCGTCGAGGGGACCGAGGAGACCAAACGGCTCGTCCGGGAGGCCGGCGAACTGGCTGCGGGCGTCGGGGCCGAGCTGTTGCTGTTGCACGTCACCACCGAGGGGGAGTTCAGCGACCGCGCCGACTCGCTCGCGAGCATCCCGAACTACGATACGGAGTACAACGTCGATCAAGCGCGCGACGGGGCGCGCCAGTTCGCCGACGACATCGGTCGCGAAGTTTTCGAGGGGCTCGACGTCGAGTACGAGCCCGTCGGCGCGCTCGGCGACAAGGAGCGAACGATCCTCGAGAGGGCCGCCGAGCGCGACTGCGATCACCTCTTCATCAGCGGGCAAAAACGCTCGCCAACGGGCAAGGCGCTGTTCGGCGACCTCACCCAGTCGGTAATCTTGGAGTTCGACGGCGCAGTCACGGTCACCACCGTTTAAGCCCCGCCGCTGGATAGCCGACGTATGATCGATTCCGTCGTGCTCGCCACGGACGGCTCGGCGAGCGTCGCTAGGGCGACCGCGGTCGCGCTCGACCTCGCGCGCCGGTTCGGGGCCGAGGTCCACGCGCTGTACGTCGTCGAGGAGAGCGATGTCGCCGCCGCACCCGAGGACGTCCGCGACCGCCTCCGCGAAGCGCTCGAAGCCGACGGCGAGACCGCCCTCGAAGACGTCCGCGAGGCGAGCGGCCAGGCAATCACGACCGCGGTCCGCGAGGGCCGGCCGGCGAGCGAGATCGGGACACACGCCCGCGAACACGACGCCGACCTCGTGGCGGTCGGCACGCGCGGCCGCCACGGCGAGCACCGGTTCGTGCTCGGGAGCGTCGCCGAAGCCGTCGTCAGAAACTGTCCCGTCCCCGTCCTCACCGTGCGCCAGCTCGACGCCGGGAGCGCGTAGCGCGAACAGGTCCGAGAGCGGCTCGGGAATCGGACGAGAGGCCGAGTGGCGGACCGAGGGGTTCTTCGGCCACCGTAGCGTGAAGCGGGCATGAACGACCGACTCATCGACGACGACCGCCTCGACCTCGCCCGGAAGTCCGTCCTCCCTGGCGAGGGCTTCTTCTATCCCGACTCGCTCGACGCCGAGCGGGCCGATCAGGAAGTCCGCGAAGCGGTCACGGGGGCCGAAACCGTCGTGCTCGCCGATCCCGACGCCGACGGTCTTGCGTGCGTCGCGCTGCTCCACGAGGCGTTCGGCGCGGCGGCGCTGGTGCCGACGAGCCCCCACGATCTGAGCGACACGCTCGATCGGGTGGCCGACGGCGTCGAGCGCGGCGCACGGGTGTTCGTCTGCGATCTCTGTCCCGACGAGTATCGTTATATCGCCGGCCAGTTCGAGCGCCTGGTCGAGCGCGCGTCGAGCGTGCGCTGGTTCGATCACCACCAGTGGGCCGACGAAACCGTCGAAAAGGTCCGTGCGGCGGGGGCCGAACTCGTCGTCGGCGACTCGGAGGAGGAGTGCTCGGCCGACGTGACCCTGGCCTCGCTCGGTCACGAGTTCGATCCCCTCTATGCGGACCTCGCGGCCGTGACCCGCGATCACGACCTCTGGCTCCGCGAGGACCCGCGAAGCGACGACCTCGCGGATTTCGCGTACTGGAGCGATCCCGAAGAGTACGTCGAGATCGTCCGCGAGCACGGCCCCGACCTCCCCCACGAGACCGAGGAGTACCTCGCCGAGCAGCGCGTCGAGAAGGAGGCGCTGATCGAGCGTGCGGTCGAGCGGAGCGAGACCCACGAGATCGGCCCGTGGGTAGTTGGAATGACCTACGGCCGATGCTCCCAGAACGAAGTCGCGGAGGCGCTCCGTGAAGCCGGTACCGACGCCGCCGTGGTGGTCAAGCCGTCAGGCTCGGCGAGCATTCGGGGGACGGAGACCTTCGAGCGGTGTCACGAGGTCGCGGGCCAGGTCAACGGCGGCGGCCACCCGAAGGCCGCGGGCTGCAAACCCGACATCTACGACGATATGCTGGATTACGCCCACCACTGGACGACCCGCGGCGCGACCACGAAACGGGTGATTCTCGGGGCGTTCGAGCGGCTGAGCGACGAAGGGACCGAGACGGAACGATAGCTCAGGCGAGATGTTCAACCGTCACGAGTGACCATCAGTTCATATGCGCAGCGTCGTACGGACGGAGGAGGTTCTCGGCGGTGATCCGCGGCTCGACGGGACCCGTGTCGGCGTCATCCACGTCAAGGAGCGTCTCGATGCCGGCGACGATCCCGCACGGATCGCCACCGACTACGACATCGATCTCGCCGATGTCTATCACGCGCTCGCGTACTACCACGACAACCCGGCGGAGATGGACGAAATCGAGGCGCGTCGGGAGTCGTTCGTCGAGGGGATCCGCCGCGAACGTCCGGACGCGGTATAGCGCGCCTCATGGATCTGCTCGCTGACGTCCACGTCAAGTCGGCATATCTCAATGCGCTTCGCTCGCACGGCCACGAGGTCGTGCGGGTACAGGACGCTCTCGACCGGGCGGCAACCGGCGAGTCGATCATCGAATACGCGCGCGAGGCCGGACTCGTCGTGCTGACCAAGACGACAAGGACTTCGGTCAGTTCGGCTCCCACCACGGCGTCCTGTTCGTCCCACAGGACATGCAACCCGGCGCGGTCGAGACGGCCGTTTCCCGGATCGAGCGCCAGTTCGACGAGCTCGACGATACCGTACAGTACGTGCGTGACTGGGCACAACTGTCGATCAGTTGGCCCTCCAAGCGACGAGTGACGGAGGGAAGCCAGGCTATAGATACGACGCGACGAACGTGCGGTGCTGACGCTCGCGGTCGTCCCGCTCCGCCGGCGTGGCGTCCTGGAGCCACAGCGGGAGACACGCCATCGCGTCCACGCGACATTTGAGGCGGTACGTCTCGATCCGCTGCTCGATCGCATCCGTGAACGCCCACTCGTCGCGTTCGGCCGCGTACGCGTCGCGGAACGAATCGCTGAGCGCCGCCGCGCGCTCGGTCGAGTCGTCGGCACCGGGATCGAGCAGATGGGATTCGGTCTTCGCGAGGTTGTACGCCGGTTCGGCGGCGAGCAGGTTCGCCCAGTCGAGAACGGCCCGCGTCGCCCCCGTTTCCGGGTCGACGAGGAGGTTGCCGTACCGGTAGTCCCAGTGGCAGTACCGCGGTGGCGCGGGTTCCGGGAGCGACGCGAGACGCGCATCGAGCGCCTCGCGGAGCGCGGGCACGAGGTCGGCGAAGCGGTCCGGTTTCGTGGCGAGGTCGGGGTAGTACGTCCCGTCCGCGAGCGCGTCGAGTGCGTCCTCGACATCGGCGCGGACCCACTCACGGAAGTCATCGACGGGACCGTGTTCGCCGTCGAGCACGGTGAGTTCGCCCTCGTGGACGCCGACCCGGCCGACCTGGGGCAGCGTTCCGAGATCGTGGAGCGCGGCGAGGTGTCGCCCGGCCTCGGCGACCACCCGTTCGCGGGCGTCGGCAGCGAGATCGGCCGGACGACCTTCGTAGTTCTCGCCGGGAACGCGCTCCATCAGGTAGAACGGTGCCGGGTACTCGGCGTGGGAATCGGCGAACCCGAACACCTCCGGAACGGGAATCGAGGTTTCGCGGCCCACGAGATCGAGCAGGCGTGGTTCCGACCGCGCGACCATTGACAGAACGAAGTCGGCAGTCGTCGCCTTCAGGACCACACTGAGTGTTTCGGTGGGCGTCACGACATCGAGAAACGCCACGAGATCGGTGCCGTGCTCGCTGCGCCGGATCGCGTCGACCGTCCACTCCGGGCGTAGGTGACCGATCATCCCGTGGACGGCGGCGTCGGCGACCGACGACTCATCGTTCATGGCGGAGGATCGACGGCAGCCATCACTCGCCGGCCACCCACCGATCGGAGTACGCCGTCCCACACTCACAGACCGCGTAGGCGTGGATCACGTCGCCCTCGGCGTAGATCCCGCCGGCCTCCTCGTTTCGCTCCTCGGCGAACCCGAAGACGAATCGAGGTGCGTGCTCCTCGGTCGTGGCCTCGGCGTCGCCTGCCTCGTCCACGCTTCCCTCACCATCCGAGTCTCGGTCCGCGGTCGCTTCGGGACACTCGCCCTCGAACGAAGCGAGATCAAGGTCGCCCTCCGCCCCCATCGCCGAACTCGCGAGCGTCATCGGATCGACGCCGGTCGCGCCCTCGAACGCGCTCCGACCGCGCTCGGCTTCGAGCACGAGAACGACGCCCCTCGGGACCTGCTCGCCGTGCTGGGCGAGCGTCCCGAGGTCCGAGACCGCCGATTCCGCGATGAACAGCAGGACGTCTTCGGGGCGATCGCCAGCGAGGAACTCCGTGCGTGCGGTGTCCATGCGGGCGCTATCCTGGCTGACGGCAAAAGCGGGCGGTCTCGGGACGCGTGGATCGCGGCGAGTCAGTCGTCGCGGTCGCCATCGAGGTCCCGTGCAATGGCGGCAAGGCCCTCGTCGGGCGGTTCGGTCGCCTCGTAGACCGCGCGCTCGCCCGGTTCGCGCACGCCGTACAGGAAACCAGGTTCGACGACATCGATCGCGACGCTCCGGCCCAGCTCGATCCCCGAGGAACGCCGCCACTCGTCAAGCCGATCGGTGCCGTCGCGGTCGCGGGCGAGCCGCGCGTTGTCGTACGCGCCGGTGATCTCGCGGTCGCCGTCGAGTCCGGACTCGATCCTGGCGTGGTGGGTCGCGCCGTCGAGAACGAGGCGCACGGTGTCGAGGGGGAATCGGTCGGCGTCGTCGGGGAGC
>PXSV01000161.1 GCA_003022685.1 Halobacteriales archaeon SW_9_67_24
GCCCGAACTCCTCACCACCGGCGAGTGGCGGAACGTCGAGTTCGCCGAGTACAACGTCGAGGCCGACGCCGAGGCGGCCCACGGCGGCCGGACCCACGTCCTCCGGCGAACCGCCGAACGCGTCAAGGACGTGCTCGTCGGGATGGGATTCGAGGAAATGGACGGCCCGCACGTCGACGCCGACTTCTGGATCCACGACTGCCTGTTCATGCCCCAGGACCCCCCCGCTAGAACCCACTGGGGCCGCTTCGAGATGGACCAGCCAACCGAGATCGACGACCTGCCCGAGGAGTTGGTTGAGCGCGTCCGCGCGGCCCACCGCGACGGCGTTGGCCCCGACAGCGACGGCTATCACTCGCCGTGGGATGTCGAGTTCGCGCGCGAACTCGCGCTCCGGGGGCACACCACGTCGCTGTCGGCACGACACCTCTCCGGTTTCGAAGTCGGTGAACTGGAGCCGCCACAGCGCTTTTTCAGCGTGGAGAAGGTGTACCGCAACGACACCCTCGATGCGACCCACCTCCTCGAGTTCTTCCAGATCGAGGGCTGGGTGATGGCGGAGAACCTCTCGGTCCGGGACCTGATGGGCACGTTCACCGCATTCTACGAGCAGTTCGGGATCACGGATCTGGAGTTCAAGCCGACGTACAACCCCTACACCGAACCGAGCTTCGAGCTGTTCGGCGAACACCCTCGCACGGGGGAACTCATCGAGATCGGCAACTCGGGACTCTTTCGTCCGGAGATGCTCGACCCGCTCGGGGTCGACTGCGACGTGATGGCGTGGGGGCTCGCCTTGGAACGCCTCCTGATGCTCACCCACGGGTTCGAGGACATTCGAGACGTTCACGGCACGCTGGTGGACCTCGACTTCCTCCGGAACGCGGAGGTGGTGTACTGATGGCCGTCGTCGACGTCGATCCCGACGAACTCCGGCGGCTCACCGGCCACGACGAGAAGTCCGACGAGGAACTCCTCGACGACCTGTTCGAGCTCGGTCTCGAATACGAGGGCGAGACCGAGGAGGGACTCATGCAACTGGAGTTCGAGGCCGACCGGCTCGACCGCCTCTCCGTGGAGGGGATCGCGCGCTCCCTCCGATATCAGTACGGCGACGACAGAGGTGTGTACGTCCCACGGACCAACGACGCCGACTGGACGATCGAGGTCGATCCCTCGACGCCCGACGAACGGCCCTGTGTCACCGGCGCGGTCGTTCGGGGTCTCGACCTCGACGGGGCGGGCCTCGACTCGCTGCTCCAGCTCCAAGAGAAGCTCCACGCCACGATGGGCCGCGGGCGCGCGAAGGGAGCCATCGGGATCCACGACCTTACCATGCTGAAGGGCCGGGCGCTCGCCGACGACGCCGCCAAATCGATCACGTATCGCGGGATCGACCCCGACGAGGACAGTTTCGTCCCGCTCGACAGCCACGCCGAACTCACGCCGGCGGAGGTCCTCACCGACCACCCGACCGGCGAGACCTACGCCGACCTGATCGCCGAGTACGACCGCTACCCCGCGATCTACGACGATCTCGGACTGTTCTCGTTCCCGCCGGTCATCAACGGCCGTCGGACCGAAGTGAACACCGAGAGCCGCGAACTCCTCGTCGAGATGACCGGGACCGACCAGTGGACCATCGACCGGATGTGCGCGATCGTCTGCTACGCGCTCGACGCCCGCGGTGCGACGGTCGAGCGCGTGAACGTCGAGTACCCAGACCGGACGCTCGATCGTCCCGATTTCGAGGTTTCCGAGAAGACCGTGCGCCACGAGCGGATCGAACGTTCCCTCGGCGTCTCGCTCGACGAGAGCGAAGTCGTGGATCTCCTCGAACGTTCGGGTCTCGACGCCGTCGATTCGGGCGGTGGAGACGGGCGTGGCGAAGACGACAACGGCGACGGGAGCCGGGTCTACGACGTGTCGATCCCGCCCTATCGCGTCGACGTGCTCCATCCGGTCGACGTGATCGACGACATCGGTCGCGCGTACGGGTTCAACGAGCTGGAGCCACAGTACCCCGACGTGAGCACCGTCGGCGGTCGCCACGAGCGCTCGCGACGGGAACGCGCGATCCGTGATACCCTCGTGGGCCTCGGGTTCGAGGACCTGCTCGATTTCCACCTCATCGGTGAGGCCGAGAACTTCGATCGGATGGGACTCTCCCCGGAGGACGACGCATTCGGCGCGGCCGAACCGACGACCATCGCGGAGCCGTACAGCGAGGAGTACGGCATGGTCCGGACGTGGGCGCTGCCCTCGCTCGTGATCGTCCTGGAGAACAACACCCACCGACGCTACCCCCAGGATCTCGCCGAGGTCGGCCTCGCCGCCCACGTTGACGGCACGGAGAACACGAACGTCGCGGAGGAACGCCACGTTGCCGGTGTGCTCGCGCGGACCGACGCCTCTTACGAGGACGCGAAGGGGAGGATGAGCGCGCTCGCGCGCGCGTTCGACCCTGAACTCACGACGCCCGCGACCGACCATCCCTCGTTCGTCGACGGTCGCGCCGCGAGCATCGTTCTCGACGGCGAGCGCGCGGGTGTCGTCGGCGAACTCCATCCCGAAGTCCTGGTCGAGCACGGTCTCGAGCTCCCTGTGGCAGCGTTCGAGTTCCGGGCCGACGCGCTGCGCTGAACGCCCTTCGCGACGACGACTATCCGGCGGTTCGGTTCCCCTCCGTCCGATTTTCGAACCACGGGACGACGACGCCTGCGAGGCGGTCGTGTGCTGTCCGATACCCGATGGGTGCCTGACGGTCGCCGCGCTGGCCGGTGTACGAGCCGAATTCCGAGTGGTTCATTCCCCGGATCTCGACCACCATTGCATCGGTCGGGAGATCCGAACGCCGAGCCTGGTACGTCTCGCGGTCGAGCACCGTGTCGGCGCTGCCGGTAACGCTCAGCGTCGGGTCTGCCGGGGTGGCGTCCGACTCACAGTAGGCAGCGAACAGCACGAGTCCGTCGACTTGCTCTGGGTGTCCGTCCGCATAGCGACACGCCATCGCACCCCCGAGGGAGTGGCCGCCGACGAACCACTGCTCGATTCTCGACCGGCTACCGACGACCTCCTCGGCGGCGTCCGGGTTGAGCACCGCGAACCCCAACGGCATCTCCGGGATATACACCGCGACGTCCGCCTGGGCAGCGAGCGGCGCGAGCGCCGCGAGATACGCGTCGGGGTGGACGCGCCCGCCAGGATAGAACACGAGCCCAGCCGTCGGATTCTCTCCGACGGGTTCGAGCGCGTACACGCCGTTTCGGTGGGTGAGTTCTACCCGCTCGTCGGTGCGCACCGTCTCGATCGAGGCGTCACTACCATGGAGGGGCGTCGTGACGTACCAGGTGCCCGCGCTCGCGCCGACAAGGGCTAGGGCGAGGATCCAGACCGCGACCCGCTCGGCGTTCGACCGAACGGCTCCGCGGACCGCAGCGCGCGACAGTTCCATACGTCCCCGATCACTGGCTCCGTTGAAAGCGTCCTAACGCTCGATCGATGTTCCATCCGCCGGTTCGGCGATCGATCCGAACCTGTCGTGTCTCACCGGTCGTCGGCCACGGGGCACAACGGGATTCGACTCGTGACCGAACCGGCCGCGGAGCGACTCATCCGGCGACGCGTTCGACGGTTTCGCCCACACGAACCACGAGCGGCACGGCGAGCACGCCGCCGACGCCGCCCGCGAGAAATCCGAGCGCGAGCGCCGCGCTCGGGGGGAGCAACACAGCCAACACCCATGGTGGGAACAGCGCGAAGACGACGGTCCACTCGACCGCCGAAACCACGACGCCACCGACCGTCATCGAAACCCCGAGGGCGACCAGCGCGAAGTACACGATCGACGGCGGCGAGGCGAACGCGCCGATGGCGACCACGAGCGCCGCGAGAAGTAGGGTCGCCGCCGCAGCGCCGACGTGCGTGAGGACCGGCCGTCCCATGCTCGATCGTTGATACCGGAATCACAAAAAACCCCATTCGTCCGATCCCGGGATCGCGAAATTCCCCGTCGCTCGGGCCACTTCCAACGTGACTGTCTATAGGTCCGCGCCGACCGCTTCCTTGACGCTGTCGAACCCGTCCTTGTCGAGGAGTTCGAGCAGTCCACGATTGATGTCGCGCGCGATCGACGGTCCCTGGTAGACGAGGCCGGTGTAGAGCTGCACCAGCGACGCGCCCGCCCGAATCTTCCGGTAGGCCCCCGCCGCGCTCGACACGCCGCCGACCCCGATCACCGGGACGTCGCTCCGCTCGGCGACGAATTTCACCATTCGGGTCGCACGCGCTTCGAGCGGTTTCCCCGAGAGGCCGCCTTTCTCGACACGATTCCGATTCCGGAGCGACGCCGGCCGCTCGGTCGTGGTGTTCGTCGCGATCACGCCGTCGAGGTCCATTTCGTCGACGACGGCGAGCGCTTTCTCGATCGTGGCCTCGGTGAGGTCGGGCGAGAGCTTCACCAAGAGGGGGTCCGCGCCCGCGCCCTGAAGCGTGCCGAAGATGTGTTCGAGGTGGTCGCGGCCCTGGAGGTCGCGGAGGCGTGGCGTGTTCGGGCTCGAAACGTTCACCACGAAGTAATCGCCCGCGGCACAGCGTTCGTAGGAGTAGCGGTAGTCCGCGGCGGCCGCTTCGAGCGGCGTCGCCTTCGACTTCCCGATATTGACGCCAGCAGGGACGTCCGCGCGTACGCGCGAGAGACGATCACCGATCCGGTCGGCACCGTGGTTGTTGAACCCCATCCGGTTGACGAGCGCTCCGTCCTCGGCGAGCCGGAAGAGCCGCGGGCGCGGGTTGCCGCCCTGTGGCTCGGCGGTGACGCCCCCGACCTCGACGTGGCCGAAGCCGAGTCGGCCGAGCGCGCGCGGGATCTCGGCGTTCTTGTCGAAGCCGGCGGCGACGCCGACCGGGTTCGGGAAATCGAGGCCGAACGCCGTCGTGTGGAGACGGTCGTCGGCGACGTCGTAGCGCGCGCTCGCCGCGCGCTCGATCGGGGTGTGTTGGACGCTTTCGAGCAGCCTGTGAACGGTGCTGTGGGCGGATTCGGCCGGCAGGCGGAACAACAGTGGTTTCAGAGCGTCGTAGAAGTGCATCGTGCTCTCGAACGGCCGAGCAGTCGTCGGCCCGTCGGTTTAGGAGTCGTGTTCGACCTCGTCCTGGCCGGCGTTTCGGACGATGATCTCGTCCTCGCGCACCCGGACGAACACCTCGTCGCCGATCGCCATCCCGGCGGCGGCCAGTTCGTCCTCGTGGAGATTGACGTGGACGTTGTGGTACTCGCCGCTGTCGTCTTTCGGCCCGCTCGGACTGAGCCTCTTTTTCCGTACCATCCCGGTGTCTTATGCCGCCGTTCGATACAGGATACACTGAACCTTACGGTCCGACGACCGCTGCCTGTCCGATTCGGTGAACACCAGACTGATGGTCAGTCACGCCTCGCTCTTGCTCGTCGTCCGCCGCCGCACAACTCGTCCTCGATCGCGCAGTGCAGGCACGAAACCATAACTCGACTGCGACGTTCGGCCGAAACCCGGCCCCGCGCCGGGGATATATTTATAGTGTGGCATGTGCTGATTCAGCATGGAGTGGTCTAAGCCATGGCACGAGATACGGACGACAAGCGAAACTTCGCGCTCCGTGGGGACGGCAACGACGAATCGAGCGTCTTCTCGGGACGAACGCCACGCCAGGCGGCACTGAAGGCTGCGAGGCGGCTCGACGCCGCCGATGGCGAGGAGGACGCGAGCCGCGAGGAGCTTCGGCTCCGGGAGAAAGGCACGCACAAGGTCCACATCTACGAGGGCTGGGCGTGGAACGAGGAGGCACCGTCGGACAAGCCCGACTGGATGCCCGAGACGATCACCGAGGCCAACGTCTCGAAACAGGGGATCGAACACCTCGAAGCGCTCTGAGGTCCGACGAGATCCGCACCGATTTCAGCCGGCAGCGCGAGAACCGAATGCGCGGCCAGACACCCGACTCGACCGAACGCGCACGCGCGGGGTGAGGAGTCGGCCTCCAGCCGTGCGACATCGTTCTCCGATGCTCCGGACGAGAGTACTTCGAGGACCGACTGGAGTCGCTCGACAGTCGATCCGCGAATGGTCCCGTTTTGGTACCGGAAACATCGTCCTCGAATATAGCAGTGAGCGGTCCTCGGGAGCTGGTCGCGAGAACCGAGTCACCAGAGCACAAAGGCCGGCTGAGTCGACGGGTTTATCCGTTCATCGCGATTCAAGTGGAACGCGAACGGCCGGTCGGAATCGACCGCCGGCACGACGACGATCCGACGCGCTTAAGTGATACAGGGCGTTCGGATGGAATGCAGAAAGCGAACGACATGGGAGGCCGTTCGAACCGGTCTCCGCTGCGGGCTTCCGGGACGAGTTGGATTCGCGCCGGACACCTTCGAAGGGTTTATGACCTCGAACGGTGTACGATGAAGTCCGAAGGAAATGAGGATTCCGCCCCTGCGGTCCGCCGTCAAGACGGGATCTGATGTCAGCCCTGATAGTTCGGTGACACCCGGTTCGGTCCGCGGTGTCGCCGAGTGCGAACCCGATAGGTAAACACATACCTTGTGTTCCCGCCTGAACCCCCCGAGCCTCGTGCTCGGGACATTCCGGTTGATCCTGCCGGAGGCTATTGCTATCGGGATCCGATTCAGTCATGCTAGTCGCACGGGTTCAGACCCGTGGCGAATAGCTCCGTAACACGTGGTCAAACTACCCTCTGGACCGGGATACCCTCGGGAAACTGAGGCTAATCCCGGATACTGCTTTCACGCTGGAACGCGGAAAGCCGGAAACGGTCCGCCGCCGGAGGACGTGACTGCGGCCGATTAGGTAGACGGTGGGGTAACGGCCCACCGTGCCGATAATCGGTACGGGTTGTGAGAGCAAGAACCCGGAGACGGACTCTGAGACAAGAGTCCGGGCCCTACGGGGCGCAGCAGACGCGAAACCTTTACACTGCACGACAGTGCGATAAGGGGATCCCGAGTGCGAGGGCATACAGTCCTCGCTTTTCGTGACCGTAAGGTGGTCTCAGAATAAGGGCTGGGCAAGACCGGTGCCAGCCGCCGCGGTAATACCGGCAGCCCGAGTGATAGCCACTCTTATTGGGCCTAAAGCGTCCGTAGCTGGCCGAACGGGTCCGTCGGGAAATCCACCCGCTCAACGGGTGGGCGTCCGGCGGAAACCAGTCGGCTTGGGACCGGAGGACCTGCGGGGTACGTCCGGGGTAGGAGTGAAATCCCGTAATCCCGAACGGACCGCCGGTGGCGAAAGCGCCGCAGGAGGACGGATCCGACAGTGAGGGACGAAAGCTTGGGTCTCGAACCGGATTAGATACCCGGGTAGTCCAAGCCGTAAACGATGCTCGCTAGGTGTGGCGCAGGCTACGAGCCTGCGCTGTGCCGTAGGGAAGCCGAGAAGCGAGCCGCCTGGGAAGTACGTCCGCAAGGATGAAACTTAAAGGAATTGGCGGGGGAGCACTACAACCGGAGGAGCCTGCGGTTTAATTGGACTCAACGCCGGAGCTCGTACCGTGAGGCGTCCTGTTAAGTCAGGCAACGAGCGAGACCCGCATCCCTAATTGCCAGCAACACCCACGTGGTGGTTGGGTACATTAGGGAGACTGCCGCTGCCAAAGCGGAGGAAGGAACGGGCAACGGTAGGTCAGTATGCCCCGAATGTGCCGGGCTACACGCGGGCTACAATGGCCGAGACAGTGGGACGCTACCCCGAGAGGGGGCGCTAATCTCCTAACCTCGGTCGTAGTTCGGATTGCGGGTTGAAACCCACCCGCATGAAGCTGGATTCGGTAGTAATCGCATTTCAGAAGAGTGCGGTGAATACGTCCCTGCTCCTTGCACACACCGCCCGTCAAAGCACCCGAGTGAGGTCCGGATGAGGTCGACGCAACGTCGATCGAATCTGGGCTTCGCAAGGGGGCTTAAGTCGTAACAAGGTAGCCGTAGGGGAATCTGCGGCTGGATCACCTCCTACAGAACGGGATCGGGCCGACGGCCCGACCCACACACGGTTCGCACGCGGCGACTCGCGGTGCCGACCGGGCACCGACGAACTATTAGGGCTGACATCCGTCGTGCCTTCCTTCATGGAAGGCGGGCCCATAGCTCAGTGGAAGAGTGCCTCCTTTGCAAGGAGGATGCCCTGGGTTCGAATCCCAGTGGGTCCATGCGTCGACTCGGTCCGAACCGCGGCCCTTAAGTGGGTCTCGACGGTACGATCGAGTCCGACCGAACCGATGCACCACCCCGTGTGAGCGCGGGTGGGAAGGGTCGATACATGCACCGGCCACACCGGGCATGTGGATGAGACCGTGTGTACGTGCGATCCAGGCGTCCACTGGACCCGTTCAGCGGGTTCATGGATTCTGTAGACGACCGTGGCTACTATGCCAACTGGTGGATAGCTCGGCTCGAGTGCCGACGAAGGACGTGCCAAGCTGCGATAAGCCTGAGGGAGCCGCACGGAGGCGAAGAACTCGGGATTTCCGAATGAGAATCTCCATCGCAATTGCTTCGCGCAATGGGGAACGTCCGGAACTGAAACATCTCAGTACGGACAGGAAGAGAAACCGAACGGGATGTCGTCAGTAACCGCGAGTGAACGCGACACAGTCCAAACCGAAGCCTTCGGGCAATGTGGTGTTCGGACTGGCTCTCATCGCCGGATCGTCCATGTGAAGTCTTCTGGAACGAAGCGTGAGACAGGGTGACAACCCCGTAACATGGACCAGTACGGTGTGCGTCAGCTCCAGAGTATCGGGGGTTGGATCTCCCTCGTGAACGTGGCCGGCATCGACGGCCAAGACTAAACACACCTCGAGACCGATAGTGAACAAGTAGCGTGAGCGAACGCTGAAAAGCACCCCAAGAAGGGAGGTGCAACAGGGCTTGAACTCAGTTGGCGATCGAACGACGGGGCACGAAAGGCGTGTCGACGAACGACCCGGGGGCGACCCCGCAGTAGGACTCGACACGAGCCGGTGTTCCGTCGTGCGTTTTGAAAAACGAGTCAGGGAGTGTGTCTGCCCGGCGAGTCTAACCCGAGTATCGGGGGAGGCGTAGGGAAACCGACATGGCCGCAGGCGGGTGGCTTTGCCACCTCATCCGAGGGCCGCCGTGTTCAAGCGCGGGGAGCCAGGCGGACACGACCCGAATCCGGACGATCTACACGATGGCAAGGTGAAGCGTGGCGAAAGCCGCGTGGAGGCCTGTTAGGGATGGTGTCCTACAATACCCTCCCGTGACCAGCGTGTAGGGGTGAAAGGCCCATCGAGTCCGGCAACAGCTGGTTCCGACCGAAACATGTCGAAGCATGACCTCTGTCGAGGTAGTTCGTGGGGTAGAGCGACCGATTGGGGGGTCTGACTCCGAGAGGAGTCAGCCCTCCTGTCGAACTCCGAACCTACGAACGCCGCAGACGCAGGGAGTCCGGTGTGCGGGGTAAGCCTGCGCACCGTGAGGGAGACAACCCAGAGCTTGGTTGAGGTCCCCAAGTGTGGACTAAGTGCGATCGAAGGTGGTTCCGAGCCATAGACAGCCGGGAGGTGAGCTTAGAAGCAGCTACCCGCTAAGAAAAGCGTAACAGCTTACCGGCCGAGGTTTGGAGCGCCGAAAATGATCGGGGCTCAAGTCCACCACCGAGACCTAGCGGCGCACCAGACGGTGCGATCCAGTAGGTCGGCGCTCCGTTCGGGTGGAAGTACGGGCGAGAGTTCGTGTGGACCGAGCGGTGACGACAATCCTGGCCACAGTAGCAGCGGTAGTCGGGTGAGAATCTCGACGGCCAAACGGACAAGGGTTCCTCGGCAATGTTCGTCAACCGAGGGTTAGCCGGTCCTTAGTCCCCCCGCAACTCGACGGGGACGAATCGGGAAACTGGTTAACATTCCAGTGCCTGCGTGCAACAACGCCGACGCTTTGGGGTCGATCGAGCCGGGCACTCGCCCGGTCGAACTGTCAAAACCCGTGGAAGCCGTAACGGCACGAAGCGGGCGAACGGCAGCACAGGGAAACTCGATCCAACCCAGAGCCCGTGAAAAGGCGCACGCTGACCGTACCCAGATCCGACACAGGTGTCCGTGGCGGCGAAAGCCAAGGTCTGTCGGGAACAACCGACGTTAGGGAATTCGGCAAGTTAGTCCCGTACGTTCGCAATAAGGGATGCCTGCTCCGGAACGGAGCAGGTCGCAGCGACTCGGACGCTCCAACTGTCTAATAACAACACAGGTGACCGCAAATCCGCAAGGACTCGTACGGTCACTGAATCCTGCCCAGTGCGGGTATCTGAACACCCGGTACAACGGGGCGAAGGACCCGTCAACGGCGGGGGTAACTCACTGTCCCAACGTCGGGCCCGGTGAACTGTACGTTCCAGTGCGGAGTCTGGAGACCCCCAAGGGGAAGCGAAGACCCTATAGAGCTTTACTGCAGGCTGTCGCTGGGACACGGTCGCTAGTGTGCAGCATAGGTAGGAGTCGTTACACAGGTACCCGCGCTAGCGGGCCACCGAGACACCAGTGAAATACTACCCACTAGTGACTGTGACCCTTACTCCTGGCGGAGGACACCGATAGCCGGGCAGTTTGACTGGGGCGGTACGGGCTTGAAAGAATATCGAGCCCGCCCAAAGATCACCTCATCCGGGTCGGAGACCCGGAAAAGAGCGTAAGAGCAAACGGTGGTCTGACAGTGTTCTCTCCAACACGAGAACGCTGACGCGAAAGCGTGGTCTAGCGAACGGATGAGCCTGCTTGATGCGGGCCATTTACGACAGAAAAGCTACCTTAGGGATAACAGAGTCGTCACTCGCAAGAGCACATATCGACCGAGTGGCTTGCTACCTCGATGTCGGTTCCCTCCATCCTGCCATGGTACCTGACGGGAACGGTCGTATAGTACGAGAGGAACTACGACTGGTTGCCACTGGTGTACCGGTTGTCCGCAAGGGCACGTGCCGGGCAGCCACGCAACACGGGGTAAGAGCTGAACGCATCTAAGCTCGAAACCCACCTGGAAAAGAGGTACCGCCGAGGTCACTCGTCAAAGACGAGTTCGATAGACTCGGGGTGTACGCGCCGAGGCAACGAGGCGTTCAGCCCGCGAGCACTAACAGACCGAGCCACACAGTCATAACGCATTGAATCCGTCCTGCCGGACGGGTCCAGGCGCTATCTGGGTCGCACGTACAACCGCCACGTCCGCTGGCCTCACCGATCGCTGGCTGCACGCGGTTCGATTCCGCGGATCGGCATTGAGGCGGCCATAGCGGCGGGG
>PXSV01000162.1:0-18444 GCA_003022685.1 Halobacteriales archaeon SW_9_67_24
TGGGTCCTGGCCGCGTCGTGTTTCTCGTCGGCCGCGAGCAGTCCATACGCCGAGAGCACTCCACAGGCGCGCGGGATCACGACGGTCCCGATCCCGAGCGCGTCGGCGAGCGCGGCCGCGCACATCGGTCCCGCACCGCCGAAGGCCGCGAGGCCGAACCGTCGCGGATCGTGCCCGCGCTCGGTGGTTACCGAACGGATCGCCCGCGTCATCGTCGCGTTCGCCACTCGGTAGACGCCACGGGCGGCGGCCGTTGCGTCGTCGAGGTCCCCGGAGTGCGCCTCGTTGTCGAGATTCGCTTCCCCGGCGAGATCGGCGAGCGCCTCGTGGGCCGCGTCGGCGTCAAGCGCGAGGTCGCCGCCGAGCGCCGATTCGTCGCCGATGTAGCCGAGCACCACGGCCGCGTCCGTCACCGTGGGATCGGTGCCGCCGCGACCGTAACACGCCGGCCCGGGGTCGGCACCCGCGCTCTCGGGGCCCACCCTGAGCGCGCCGCCGGCATCGACCCACGCGATCGACCCGCCGCCGGCACCGACGGTCGTGAGATCGACCATCGGGGTCCCGATCGGGCGGCCCGCGACCGTGGCGTCGGTCGTGCGCTCGATCTCGCCGTCGCGGACGAGGCTCACGTCAGAGGACGTACCACCCATGTCGAACGTGATCAGGCCACGGCAGCCGTCCGCGTGATCGTCCAGGTGCCTGCCCGCGGTCGCGTCGGCCCCGACCACGCCGGCCGCCGGCCCCGAGAGAACCGTGGTGACCGCGCGCTCGCGAACCGTGGCAGGGTCCGCGATCCCGCCGTTCGACTGCATCACGCGGGGGGCCGGCACGCCGAGGTCCGCGGCGCGCGATTCGAGCCGGCCGACGTAGGCGTCGATCGTCGGGGTGAGGTAGGCGTCGGCGACGGTGGTCGCGGTGCGCTCGTACTCGCGGAACTCGGCGAGCACTTCGTTGGAGGTCGAGACGTGGACGTCACACTCCTCACGGAGCACGCTCGCGACCCGCTCCTCGTTTTCGGGGTGGGCGTAGGCGTGGAGCAGGCAGACCGCGACGCTCTCGACGTCGTCGTCGAGTCGATCGGCGAGGTTTCGCACCTCGCTCTCGTCGACCGATGTCTCGATCCCGTCGACGGTCGCGCGTTCGTTGATCCCGTACCGGCGTCGACGGGGCACGAGCGGCGTAGGTTTCCGGGCGTCGAGGTCGTAGAGCGCGGGGCGGGCCTGGCGACCGATCTCCAGCACGTCGCGAAAGCCCGCAGTCGTGACGAGCGCGGCCGTCGCACCGGTCCCCTCGATGAGTGCGTTGACCGAGACCGTGGTTCCGTGGGCGAACGAATAGATCTCGGTGGGATCGAGACCCGATTCCTCACAGACCGCTTCGATTCCGTCGACGACGCCCTCGCTCTGGTCGGCGGTGGTCGGCACCTTCGCGGTCGTGAGCCCGTGGTCGGTCAGCAGGACCACGTCGGTGAAGGTGCCGCCGACGTCGACGGCGAGGCGCACTTCGTGGGCCTCGGAAGCGAGACGCGCTCCGCGGGTCTCGGAAGCGAGGCGCACTTCCTGATCCCCGTTTGCGGGAGGAGTTGTGTCGGCATCGGTAGCGTCGGCAGTCCCGTCGGCCGTCATTGGCGGCCCGAGGGCTGGCGTCGGTATGGGTTTTTGCTTGGCGGTCGTGCCGTTCCAGGCGACCCGATCCGTTCGTGCGTCGGCCACAAAACTTAATCTGCAATACGAAGTTCGGATGGAGAAGGGCAGCGTATGGACGAACCACGCAACAGCCGGAAAACGGGGGACGGGGAACGATCGGACGGTAGGGAGCGGGTCGGTTTGGGCCGTGGCCCCGTCTCGCGGCGACGACTCCTGGGGATGACGGCGCTCGGCGTCGCCGGCATCGGTGCGTCGTCCGGGGCGACCGCGCGTTCACTCGCCCGGATGCTGACCGTCAAAGGCACTGGCGAGTACACTGAATACGCGTTGTCGGTAAGTGGAGACCTCGCCGAACAAGCTGACCTCTCTGGTGAGGACGACGTGTCGGGGTCGACGGCGACCGGCGCGGTTGCCGCCGGGCGGGACAGCTACCAGTTTTCGGGCGCGATCACCGGGTTCGATCTCTCCGGTGACGCCACGCTCTTGATCGACGGCGAACGAACCGATCCTGCCGACCTCTCTACCCGGACGTTGGCCATCGAGGGTGTCGATACCTACACCGAGTACGCCTTCTCGGCTTCGGGTGGTATCAGCCCGAGGGACGGACTGACCGGCGAGGATCACATCCACGCCGATGGGAAGCGCGCTTCCGGCGCGGTTGCCGCCGGGCGGGATAGCTACCGATTCTCGGGCGAGATCACTGCGTTCAGCATGTCCAGCGACGCGAAGCTCTTCCTCGACGGCGTAGAAGTCGATATTACCAGCTTGCTCTCACACACTCTCGCTATCGAGGGGACTGGGCCGCGTGCCGACTACTCCTTGCACGTTTCGGGCGGTATCGCTGGAAAGAACGGTCACTCGGGCGAGGACGACATCGATATCGAACGTGGACGTGTCGACGGTGCGGTCGGCGGCGGCCGCGACAGCTATGCGTTCTCGGGCGACCTCCTCGACTTCGATCTCGACGGCGACGCCGATGTCTTCCTCGACGGCGACCGACTCGACCTGGCGACACCGGCCGAGAACACGCTGACGTTCGCCAGCAACGGCGGTCGGTTCTCCTACGAGTTCTCGGTGAGCGGCGTGCTCGAAAAGAGCGACGCGAGGGATGCATCGATCGACGCCGAGGACAGCATCTCGGACGGCACGGCAACCGGGCAGGGCGGCGATGGTGGACGCGACAGCTACGCGTTCTCCGGCGAGTTGATTGATCTCGACGTGGCGGGCGACGTGACCGTCTACCGCAACGGCGAGGAGATCGACGGGACGCTGCCACCGCTGCTCGGCATATACAGCGGCCTCAGCGACGCGGACTTCGAGACCATACAGCGCATGGAGGAGTGGCAGGGCGCGTCCTATCCCGTCCAGAACCTCTTCGTGCCGTGGAACGCCGACGAAGGACACATGGACTGGCTGTTCGATCGCGTGTTGCCGAAGATCCGGAACGCCGGTCGGGTTCCGCTCATCACGTGGGAGCCGTTCACGCCCGGCGCCGAAGCTGCGTCCGTCGACACCCGAACCCGCGTCGAGCGCGGATCCTACGAGGTCCACCTCGGGACCCTCGCCGACACGACGCCGAACGACATCGGGCGACGGATCGCGGACGGCGAGTACGACCGCTACATCGACCGGTGGGCCGGCCGACTGCGGGACTGGCTCGCGGGCCCGGACGGGGCGGGTGGCACGGCGGACGACCGGCGGGCGTACATCCGTCTCGCACACGAGATGAACGGCGACTGGTACCCGTGGTCGCCGACGGTCGGGGACGGGGACGCATCGAGCTACGTCGACATGTGGCGACACGTCCACCGCCGGTTCGAGGCCAACGGGATCGGGCCGGAGCACGTCCAGTGGATGTGGTGTGTCAACGCCGAGGACGTGGGGTCGTACACCGCCGAGGAGCTCTACCCCGGCGACGAATACGTCGACTGGTGTTCGGTCGACGGCTATCAGTGGGGCGAGAGCAAGAACTGGTCGGACTGGCGGACGCCCGAGGACGTCTTCGGCGAGATGCTCGGGCGGGTACGGAACCTCGCGGACAAGCCGCTCTGTGTCGCGGAGACGGCGAGCGGTTCGAAGACGCGTTCGGGGCACGACCCCGAGCGAAAGGACGAGTGGATCCGGGAGGCCTTCGAGTTCTTCGATCGGGAGGGAATCGAGATGTGGTGTTGGTTCAACGAGGACAAGGAGACCGACTGGGCGATGTTCGACGGCGTGCGCGGCACCGAGACGGTCACACACGACGGCGAACCAATCGAGGCGTATGCGGCCTATCGAGAAGCAATCGAATCGTCGATCGCGAGGACGGGGGGTTCGGAACCGATGACGACGGCGGCGTTCACCGGCGAGCGGTGAGCGACAGCGTTCGTTCCGGCAGTCGTGCGTGAGCGATCCCCGCCGGCGGCCGTCGCCGTCGGGCGACGCCGTGGCCGACGGCAGTCCCGCTCCGACGGCCCGGGACCTCAGATGCCGATCCCGAACGTGAGGAGCACGAACACCGCCGAGCCGACGCTGACGGCGAACGCGACGGCGAAGACGGCGACGCTCCACGAGAGCACCTTCCGGCCGTCGAGCGGGCCGAACGGGAGCATGTTGAACCCCGCGAGCAGGAGGTTGATGCCGACGCCGAACGCGCCGATCGCACCGAGGAATCCTCCTGCGAGAAGCGCGAGCGGGGCGAACGCGACCGCGAGGGCGAGGTTCGTGACCGGGCCGGCGAGCGCGATCAGGCCGTTCTGGCGTTCGGTGATCCGTCCCTGGTGGTAGACCGCACCGGGCGCGGCGAACAGAAAGCCCGCGAGCGCGCTGACGACCGCGAAGAACAGCATCCCGTAGTCGGCACGGAAGTGGGCGATCTGCCCGAAGCGCTGGGCGACGGCCTTGTGCGCGAGTTCGTGGAGCAAAAAGCCGATCCCCGCGGTGAGCATGCTGAGCGCGAACACCCGGACGACTGCCGGCGAGACGAGCGCACCGACATCGCCCACGAGGAGCGCCGCTCGGAGCGAGACGTCGAAAAACGAGTCGAAAAAGAGCGCGAACGCGACCCCGAGCGCGAACCACGCGATCGCGAGGTCGAACACCTCCCGCCGTGCGAACCTCACGCCGATCCCCTCCGGGTCACGTTACCGCCTCCCAGAGCAGGTCGGCGCTGTTGCGCGCACCGTCGAGCATCAACTGCGTGATGTCGACGCCGGCGGAGAAGTAGGGAAGCACGACCGAGAGAAAGAGGAAGCTCGCGACGATGCTCCCGACGTTGGTCAGCGCGACGACCGCGATCAGTCGGAAGAGTGCGACCTCGCGGAGCCGATCGAGGAGCTCGGGAATCGGGGCCTCCTCGTCGCCGAGGATCTCGTTCAAGGTAGAGACATCGCCGATGTTCACGTCGAGATAGCGGAGTTCGACGTAGCCCGCGAACCAGCCTGGCGCGAGCAGCGGGTTCACGCTGGTGAGCCACGCGACCGCACCGCCGACGCCCGCACTGGTCCAGTGTGCGCCCGCGAGCCGGGCGAGCGCGGCCGCGAACGCGCCGTTGACGAGGAACCACGCGCCGAACAGTCTGAGGAGGAATCCGTTGCGCGCACCCGCCATCACGAGCAGGACGAAGAAGGCGAGGAAGCCGAACGTGAACAGGTAGCCCACGATCTTATACGGCGAAAAGCGCCGGCCCGTTTCTCGACCGACGAGTTCCTCCTGGGGCGGGAGGAGTTCCGGGTTTCCGAGGTAGCGTTCGATCCCGCCCTGGTGGCCCGCGCCGACCACCGCGACAACCCGATTGCCCGCCTCGCGCAGTCCCACCAGGCGGTGGGCGATGAACGCATCGCGCTCGTCGATCAGCGCCTCCGCGCCGCCCGGCGAGAACGCCCGGAACTCCTCCAGCATCGCGCCCACCACGTCGGCGTCGGTCAGGTCCTCCATCGCCAGCTCCTCGTGTTCGTTCTCCTCGGGCGCGGTCAGCGCGAACAGGCCGGCGAAGACCACGGCGACCGCGAGCCCGAGGATGCCCGCGACGAGGAGGTAGTCCGCGATCGAGACGACGAGACCGGGAAGAACGGCGCTCGGCGGGAGCACGACCGGTCCGGCGAACGCCTCGATCGGGAAGCCGATGATTGCGCCCGCCGAGAGGCCGACGCCGAGCGCGACCGCGGCCGGCGGGGCGAACGCCAGCGGGAGGCTCAACAGCATCCGGAGTTTCTCGGTCCCGGTCATCCGGGCCCAGAAGCGTTGGACGGTGACCTGGATGTCCCGATCGACGAGCGCGACGTTCGAGCCGAGACCTTCGGCGGTTTCGACCGCCGCGAGCATATCAGCCCCAGGAGTGATGTCGAACTCGTCGCCGAGCCGCGTCTGCACATAGGAGAGCAGCCAGTACGCGAGGAACTGGAAGACGGTGTTGCCCCGGAGGAGGTCGCCCGCGTCGAGATCCTCGGGCTCCTCGCCTTTGAGCTGGCGATAGCGGCCCTCGTCGAGTTCGACCGCCACCACGTCGGGGCGCTCCTCGGCGATGGTGCGCTCGACTTCGTCGACGCTGTCGGCCGAGACGTGGGCGGTGCCGACGACCCGGACGCTGCCGGAACCGGTGCCGGCGTCGGGGGCGGAGTCCGAACCCGCACCCGCCGACGCCGTTGGGTCGCTCATTGGCGAACCCATGGACCCCGGTTTCTTACCCCTGTCGGGATCGACGTTCGTCGATGGGGTCGCTCTCGCCGTCACCGTCGAGCGCTTCCTCGCGCAGGCGCTCGCCCTCCGAGGTGTCGACGGTGAGTTCGGGGACGGTCGTTGGCTCACGGTCTTCGTCGATCGCGACGTAGACGAAGTAGGATTCGGTGGTGAGCTCGCGGTTGCCGGTGCCGAGGTCCTCCCGGAACGCCTGGAGTCGCACCCGGACGCTGCTCCGGCCGGCACGGTAGGTGTAGGCCTCGATCAGCGCGATGTCGCCGACCTGGATCGGCCGTTCGAAGTCGACCCGGTTGATCCGTGCGGTGACACACGACCGGCCCGCAAACCGCATCGCGCTCATCGCGCCCCCCTCGTCCATCCACTTCAGGACGTGGCCGCCGTGAGCGGTTTGCAGGCTGTTCGCGTGGTTCGGCTGGACCATCTCGCGGTTCTCGATGTGCGTGTCCACCACGTCGGTCATGGATGGGGTTCGGCCACGTCGGGAATGAGCCTGCTGGATTCCGTCGGCGCGCTCGACGGTCGTCCGGCGGCGTCGGCGCGCGCCCGTCGAACAGTCGGCGCTGGCGAGGAACGTTTATCCGCGACGCTCGCCACGCCCCGACATGAGCCTCGACGTCGAGACACCCCCGCCGCCCGAGCTCGCCACGGACGTCGACGCCGACGAGTACGACGACGCCGACGTGGGCGGCGACGAGTACCGCCGCGAGGAACTCGGCGACTTTCTCGCCGAGGGCGCGTGGGAGGAGGCGTTCGCGGCGTGGCGGGCCGAGACCGACGTGACCGAGACGGAGTTCGCCATCGTCCGCGACCTCGATCTCCTCGCCCGGTTCGACTTCTTCTGGGACGACTTCGCCGACCGGGTGGGCTATCACGCGCCCGGCCTGCCCGAGGACTGGAAGGAACGAGACCTCCACCCCGATCTCGATTCGTGGGAGCGGGTGTCCTCGATCAACGCCGGGCTGACCGAACTCGGCCAGACCGTCTGTGACGTCCTGAAGAACGACTACATCGACTGGGAGGCCGGCTACGACGCACCCGACGACCTCCCGGAGTTTTAGCTACTCGCGCGAGACCGCGAGGTTCCGAAGCGGACCGCCGCACTCGGGACACAGCCCGCCGCCGTCGTCCGCGCCGACCCGGTTGTGACAGTCCATGCACTCGTGGTACGGCTCGTCGGATCGATAGATCGCCGCGGCGGCGACGGCAGCCGTCTCGCAGGATCGTCGCCGCGTTCGGTCGAAAGCGGATGGAATCCTGCGCGGAGGATGCGAGCAGCCCGAATCGCCCTACCGGCCGGAAGCGTCGGCGCAGGTGGATGGACCGAGCGATTAAGAGCCGCGGGGTGCTACGGGCTGAGCATGGGTACCGATCTCGTGCCGCCGCGCGAACGCGAATGCCTACAGTGTGGTCGCCACGAGGCCTGGGACGAGAACGCGGCGACGTGGACGATCGACGGCGACGCCATCGGCGAGGTGCACTGCGTCCACGAGTGGGACATCAACGGCGAATACAGCCCGTTTCGATAGCGGCCGTTCGAAGTCGACCCGGTTGATCCGTGCGGTGACACACGACCGGCCCGCAAACTTCGCCGCGTGACAGCGAGGGGTGCAGTCGCCGAACCGATAGGCTCGGCCGGTCGGATCGAGAACCGGTGTAGCCTCGGGTCGTAGCTCACAGGGATTGTTGTGACTGTTTCCCGATAGCCGCCGACCCCGTGTCGGTGGCATATCGAAACGACTCGTACTATCGGACAGTAACTGGATGTTCCGGCGTCGTTTCCGAGACAGTTCCGTTCGACAGTATGAAAAGACGCAGGCGTGGCTACCGGCTCGGGTATGTCGACTTTTCGTAGAGTGCCCGGGGAGGGCTCCGAACCCTCGATCTCCGCATGTCCCAGGTTCGAGGCGGCGGCCTCGAAGGGAGCTGCGCCCGTCTCGAAACCCTATGAGTGCGGCGCTATGTCCAGCTAAGCCACCCGGGCTGGCCGTTCGTATTCGACTCGGCGTCATTAAGCTTCCCATCCCGTCCGGCAGTCTTATGCCGGGCGGTGGCACAGACGGGGGTATGGACGTTCCCGACATCGTGGGCGAGCGCCTCGCCGACGAGTCGCAGCTGACCAGCGTGAGCATCGGGAACGACGACCGCGTGTACGTCACGCCGTCGCGGACCCTGGTCTATCACTCCGCGGGGCTGTTCAGCAGCGAGTCCGTCGAGGAGTACCCCCACGACGCCGCACGGTTCGACGTCTCGGCCGGCCGGCGCGAGGCCTCCTTCGCCTTCGAGTACGCCGACAGCGACGTACGGGGGTTTTCGATCCCCCGCGATCGGATCGAGACCGTCCTTCCGCCGGTGATCGCGGGCGTCCTCCGCTCCACTGGACTGATCGACGACGACGAGGAGATAATCGAGAGCTACCGGTTCGGCGAGCGCACCTTGGTAGTTGCCGACCGGCGGCTGCTCACGTCGGTCGGCGAGGCGGTCTGGGACCGCGAGTTCGAGAGCTACGCCTACGAGGACGTCACCGGCGTCGATTTCGAAGCGGGCACGCTGCTCGTCGCGGTCAAGGGACGACAGCGACGGCTCGATCTCTCCGGCGAGGGCGATCGGGAGGCCTACCGAACAATCGAGAACGCACTGTGCGCGTTCCACGACGTCGACACCCTCGTGGAGATCGGGTTGCAGGGCACCGACGAGCTCCGCCCCGAACCGTCGGCGAGCGACGACGGAGCGGCCGACCAGTCGGCGACGACCCACGAAACAACCGATCGAGAGCCGGCGAACCCTGACACGTCCGACCACACCCGAGCGGAGTCCCCCGACGCCGCTGTTCGAGAGGCCGATGCGAGCACTGAGCAATCGTCGTCCCGTCCCGCACGATCGTCCGACGACACCCACTCGGCCGACGACGGTCAGCCGGTCGACGCCGACCGGTCCCCGAACCCCCTCTCGGAGCCGGGCGACGCCTCAACCGAACCTGCCGTTTCGATCGACGACGCGACCGATCGCCCGCCGGAAACCGCGCTGTCGGACGACGCGGACGCCGCCGCGATCGTCGACGAGCTCGACGCGCTCCGCGAGGCGGTCGACCGCCAGACCGAGCTCCTCGAACGCCAGCAGACGACGCTCGAACGCCTCGTCGATGAGGCCACCGACGACGAGTGATCCCAGGACGACCAGGAACGCGACTCAGCGCCGACCGATGACCGTCTCGATGCACGACGACCCGAACGGGCCGTGTTCGCCGGCATCAAGGCAAAGAAAGTAGCCCGTCGCAACGTCCGCCCCGCACCGCCGGCAGGTAAACTCGCCCTCCCGCGTGACGACGTCGCGCCCGAAGCGAACGAACTCGCCGGACAGCACCCGCACGATACCGTCCTCGCGTTCGATGACGCCGCGGACCTCGGCCGTGTCGAGGATCTCACGGGTCGTGTGGGGGTCGTCGGTCACGGTTTCGAGCCGGTCGATCGCGGTCGCGAGGTCGAGCTTCCCGTCCTCGAGCGTCGCGAGGAGTTCTACCCCGAGTTCGACCGGGTCGGCATCGCTCACGCGAGCGGTCGGTCGGGCGGCGTGGTAAGGGTTGCGCGACCGCTTGCCCGGGCTGTGTGACGTCGAACTCCCCAGCGGCCGAACCGGAACGGGTTTTGCCGCCTCCATGCGGGCTGTCGTCCGTGCGGCGTGCTCGTCGGCGCGTGGTCGGAATCGCGGTCGTCGTCGGGGCGGTGGCGCTCGCCGGGCTCGCGCTGTCGCCCGACCGAGTTCTCGAACGGCTCGCCGCGCTTCGATCCCGGCCGGCGGCGTTCGCGGCGGTCGTGACGGCACTCTATCTCGTCCGACCCCTCGTCGCGTGGCCGCTGAGCCTCTGCTCGGCGGTCGTCGGCTACGGCTACGAGCTCGTCGGCCTCCCGTTCGCGCTCGTCGGGGTATGTGTCACCTGCCTCCCGCCATACGTCCTCGGACGCTACGCCGGCGGCAACAATGATACCGAGAGCGAAAGCGGCCTTGTCGGTCGACTGAGCGGGTCAGGCGAGCGCTTCGTCGAGCGGACGGGTGGGGTTCGCGGGGTTGCCGCCGCACGGCTCGCGCCGCTGCCCGCCGACCCGGTGTCGGTCGGTGCAGGTCTCTCCGGGGTCGGTTTTCGGGAGTACCTCCGCGGAACGCTTCTCGGCGAGATCCCGTGGACGGTCGCCGCGGTGCTTGCGGGACGGTCGCTCGACCGGCTCGCGACCGCGGGCCTCGCCGGGGCCCTCACCAGAACGTGTCCGAGCAGTCATAGACGACGCCGTGGCGCGGGCAGACGTACTTACAGTGGCGACGATCCATCGCCGCCCCGCAGGCCGGGCACGGCCGCCCCGCATCGATCACGTCTTCGCCGTCCGCGCTCACGCTCTCGTTCGGATTCGCGGCGCCCTCCTCGGCGACCTCGTTTCGATCGTCGCCGTTACCCGACTCGCTCGCACCGGCCATGTCCCCCTCGACCGGCGGCGCGGGGTTGAACCTTCCGCCGGACCGATGTTCGACGGAGGGACGCGGGAGTTTCGAGAGATTTGGGTGAGAGTCCGGACAACGTTCTTTCCCGTCGGACCCTTGGCTCGGAACATGGCTACGAACGTCTTCGAGGAGTCGGTCGGCGCGGCGCTCGTCACGGCGGCGCTCGCGGGACTCGCGGGCGTCGCGGGGTCGTACGCGCTCGCGGGGTTCACCCCCGCCTTCCTCGCGTCGCCGATTACGGACTTCCTCACCGCGGTGATGCCCGATGCAGTCCTCCGATTCGCGATCGTCACGCTCACCGACGTCGGCCAGGCCGTCGGGATCGACCACCTCGGCCAGCAGACCAACCTGTTGCTCGCGCTCACGCTCGGTGCGGGGCTGCTGGGCGCGCTCGCGCTCGCGGCGCTCGCGACCGGCTACCGGCTCGACAGCCGGGCCGCCACGGTGAGTCTCGCGGGACTCGGCGCGTGGCTCGCGACCGCGGTGCTGACGGGCGCGCCGATCCCCTCGCTCGGGGCCGGGATCGGCAGCGCGGTCGTCGTCGGCGTCGCCACTGCCGCCCTCGCCACGGCGGGCGACGGGACCACCAAATCGGGCGTCTCGAACGGCCGACGGACGGTGCTCGGGAGCCTCGCGAGCGCGCTCGGCGTCGGCGTCATCGGGTACGTGCTCGGAAGCTCCAACGCCGGGGCGTCGGCCCAGGAGGCGTCGCTGTCGAGCATCACCAACGATTCGGACGAGGCGAACGAAACGGGTGGCACGGGCGTCGCGGCCGGTGCGGGTGATGTCTCCAGCGACGACACGGCTACCGGATCGGCTGATAGCGGCGACGCGGCCGACGACGCCGGTGCGGCTGCCGACGGCGAGACGGCCAGTGAGGGTGCTGACACCAGCAGCGCTGGGGGCGCGAACGAGCAGTCGGTTGACGACCTCCTCGCCAACGCCGAGGCGGCGTCGTTCGGGATCGAGGGGCTCGAAGGCCTCGTCAGCGGCGACGACTTCTACCGGGTCGACACCGCGAACCCCGACCCCGACGTGAACGCCGAGGACTGGACGCTCTCGATCACGGGCGCGGTCGGAGGTGAGCACACGTTCGACTACGACGAGATCACGTCGATGGGCTCGGAGAACCGGTTCATGACGCTGCGGTGTGTCAGCGATCCGCGCAACGGGAAGAAGATGGACAACGCGCTCTGGACCGGCGTCCCGATGGAGCGCGTGCTCGACGGGGTTGACCTCCAGGGCGAGTTCGTGATGGCCCGGTCGGTCGACGGCTACTACGAGGAGTTCCCGGTCGAGGCGCTCCGGACTGGATTCCTCGCCTACGGCATGGACGGCGAGGTGCTCCCCCGCGCGCACGGCTACCCCGTCCGCGCGCTGATCCCCGGCCACTGGGGCGAGATCAACGTCAAGTGGATCGACGAACTCGAAATCCTCGATCGCCCGGCCAAGGGCTTTTGGGAGAAGAAGGGCTGGAAGGGCACCGGCCCGGTGAACACGGTCGCGAAGCTCCACGCGACGAACCGTGCGGACGGGCGGATCACGGTCGCCGGTCACGCGAACGCCGGCGTTCAGGGAATCGAGCGCGTCGAGGTCTCGACCGACGGCGGAGACTCGTGGAACGAGGCCGAACTGTCGCCGGTCCTGACGCCGAACCTCGGTGGCGACGTCTGGCGGCAGTGGCGGTACGACTACGACGCGCCCGGCGAGCAACACGAGGTCGTCGTCCGTGCGGTCGACGGCACCGGCACGCTCCAGCCGAAGAAGGAAACCGGCCGGTGCCCGAGCGGCGCGATGGGGTGGGTCTCGAAGACGATCGAAAAGTAATCCGTTCGGCCGAGTTACGGTGGAGGGACTCGTCTCAGCTCAACACTCCGACCAGCCACACGACTCGCAGGTCCTGCAGCCTTCGGAGTAGTACAGCGACAGCGAGCCACACGAGGGACACTCGGGGCTCTCACCGCTGTCGATCATCGCCTGGACGTCGCCCGTCGACTGATCGGTGCCGGCGTCGGCTCCCGGTCCGCTGGCCTGGGGGTAGGTCTTCTCGATCTCGCCGTCGAGATACCGCCGCATCGCGGTGCCGATGGCGTCCGGGATTGACTGGATCTGTTCGCCCTTGTCCCACGCCACCTTCGGGCTCCGGGTGCCGTCGAGCTCGTCGACGATCTCCTCGGGATCGACGCCCGACCGGAGCGCGGTCGAGATGACCTTCGCGAGCGCCTCGGTGAATGAGTTCGTAAAGCCGCCCGAGTGGCCGATGTTGGCGAACAGCTCGAAGGGGCGACCCTCGTCGTCCTCGTTGATGTTGACGTAGAGCTTGCCGTAGCCCGTATCGACGCGCTGGGTCACGCCGTGGAGCACGTCGGGTCGGGGCTGTTTCGCGGCGTAGACCGGCTCGGTGTCGACCATCGATGCGAGGTCGGCGTCGAGCGCCGCGCGGACATCCTCGTTGTCGAGGAAGCCCTCAACCCCACCGAACACCGCTTCGATCTGCTCGACGAGGACTTCCGCGGCCTCGCCCTCGTCGGCGAACTCGGCGTTGTCCGCCCGGGTCGTGAGGACCTGCTTCGAGCGCGTGCCGTCCCGGTAGACCGTGACGCCCTTCCCGCCGTTGTCGTAGATGTACCTGTAGACCTCGTCCATGTCCTCCTTCGAAGCACTGTTCGGGAAGTTGCAGGTCTTCGAGATCGCCGAATCGACGCCCGCCTGGCACGCACACTGGACCGCGGCGTGCTGTTTGCCCGAGAGGTCCGAGGTCACGACGAACAGCTCGCCGATGGCGTCGGGCACGGTATCGAGGCCCTCGACGCCGTCGAACTCATTCGCAGCCATCTGGTCTTGGGCCTCCTGCTTTATACTCTCGACATCGATGTCGTTGGCCTCCAGCACCCGGAGGAAGTAGTCGTCGAACTCCACCAGCATCTCGTCGCCCTGGACGTCGTCGGAGACGTTCTTGTAGTAGGCGACGTTGTAGATCGGCTCGCAGCCACCTGTGGTATTACCCACCATGCTAGTCGTCCCCGTGGGGGCTATTGTCGTTGTATTGTGATTTCTGATTGAGTAACCATTCTCCCAGTCGTCGGCCGACTCGCCGGTCTGGGCCTCGAACCACTCGCGGTATGCGGTGGGATCAGCATATTTCGAGTCGCCCCAGTCCTCAAAGACGCCGCGCTCCTCGGCCAGCTCGTGGGAGGCCCCTTTCGACCCGTGGTTGATGTGACGCATGAGCTGGCGCGCGATCTCGTTGCCCTCCGCGGAGCCGTAACGCACGCCGAGCTGGATATACAACTGGGCGAGCCCCATGATTCCGAGCCCGATCTTGCGCATCTCCCGGACCTTCTGCTCGATCTTCCCGACCGGGAAGTCGCTCATCGTGACGACGTTTTCGAGGAACCGCGTGCCGAGTTCGATCCGGCGGTCGAACGCCTCGGTGTCGATGGCCTTGTCAAGGTAGGCTTCGATCGCCGCCTCCTGGGTGTCGTACTCGGCGGCGTGCTCGTCGGACCAGATCCGCCAGTCCGGCGCATCGCTCGCGGCGAGCGTCGAGAGGTTGATGTGACCGAGGTTGCAGGCCTCGTACTCCTCCAACGGCTGCTCGCCGCAGGGATTTGTTGCTAATATTTTATGTTCTGGGTGCTCCTCGACATCGAATGAGTGTTCCTTGTTCACGCGTTCGAGGTAGATCACGCCAGGCTCGCCGTTCTGGTAGGCCCCGTCCACGATGTGCTCCCAGAGATCGGCTGCGGGGATCGAGAGCTCCTCGCCGACCTCGACGTGGTGACCGAGCCCGTAGCAGTCGTAGAGCTCCTTCGTCTCGGCGGTGGCGATGTGGGATTCCTCAGTACGGGGATTGGTGAACGTGAACTCGCCGCCGTCTTCGAGCGCGTCCATGAAGTCGTCGGTCACACCGACCGAGATGTTGAAGTTCGAGAGGTGACCCTCGACGGCGTTCCGGAGGTGTTCCGGGACTCTACCTTCGTCGTCGATGAGCTCACGGGCCTCTTCCAAGGCGTCGACGAACCTGGTGTGCGTGAAGTCGTCGGGGTCGTTCAGCCGAAGCGAGTGCGCGAGCGAGACGTCCTTGTTCTTTGCGTGGATGAACTGGATGACGTCGGGATGGGAAACGCGCATCACGCCCATCTGTGCGCCCCGGCGTGCGCCGCCCTGGGCGATCGTTTCACACATTTGATCGTATGTGCGCATGAACGTGATCGGCCCCGACGCGATCCCGCCGGTGCTCCCCACAGCATCGCCGTACGGCCGGAGCTTCCAGAACGCATACCCCATTCCGCCGCCCGATTGGAACACTTGGGCGGCCTCTTTGGCGGTCTCGTGGATGTCGTCGATGTCGTCGCCTGGCGAGTCGACGAAACACGCCGAAAGCTGCTGGAGCTCGTCGCCCGCGTTCATCAGCGTGGGCGAGTTCGGCATGAAGGAGAGATCCTCCATCGCGTCCTGGAACGCATCGGCGGTCTCTGCGACGTGCTCGCGGATCTCCGCGGGGAGATCGGGCACCACGGTCTCGTAGGCGAACTTGTTGACGTTGTACGCCGAGAGGTGGGTTTCGGCGTCGTCCCCGGCGGTGGTCCCCTTCCCGAACACCTCGCTCGCGAGGTCGTCCCGTCGCGGGGGGTCGGGTTTTAATTGGTCCGGCGTGACAGTGATCTCGGTGTCCTGGCGGTCGGCCTCGAACACCGCCTCGGCGAGCGCGACGTTGCGCGCCACGCGCTCGAAGAGGTCCTCCTGGGATTCGACGAGCTCGCCATCGGAATCCTTCCGGAGGTAGCGCGCGGGCAGGATGTTGTCGTAGGCGTTCGCGGTCAGTCGTTCTTCGAGGGTGTCGCCGTCGGTGCGTTTGACCGGCAGGGTGACCTCGTCGGCCGAGCGGTTCGCGCGACTCACGCCTCGGTCCTCCGGTCGTGAGCGGGTGATTGGCGGGCGATACACGGGTCGAAGTTGGACGGTGTTTCTGTCATTTGTGACGGCGATCTCCTACCGAAGCGAGGGTCATCAACGCTTCGGCATCGGTCTTCGATTCGTGTCGATGCGGTCCGGATAGCTGGCGTAGCGGCTGTTCGTGCGAGTCCGACGAGATACGCCGAGTTACGGTACTGATGTGTGCCTCCGAGGCATATAACGGTAGGTAGACCGGAGTGAAAGTGGTCGTCGGATCGGTGGATCCACGAGACGGAGTGCGGACATCCACGCGAAGCTGGAGGGGGTTTTCGGATGGAGACTCGGCGTCGGATTCAATCCTCGGCAGGGGCATGCTCGACGCCAGGCTCGATGCCGTCGAGGAAGTTCCGGATCACGTCGTGGCCGACGCCGGTGAGAACACTTTCAGGATGGAACTGGACGCACTCGATCGGATGCTCGCGGTGGCGCACGCCCATCACGAGGCCGTCGTCGGTGCGCGCGGTCACGGCGAAGGAGTCGGGGATCTCGGTGGCAACGAGGGAGTGATACCGACCGGCACGAAAGCCCTGGTCCAGCCCCGCGAAGACGCCACGGCCGTCGTGGTCGATCGCGAACGCCTTGCCGTGGACGGGTTCGGGTGCGCGCCCGACCACCCCGCCATAGGCATACACCGCGGCTTCGAGACCGAGACAGACGCCGAGCGTCGGAATGTTCCGACTTACCTCGCGAAGCACGTCGAGCGTGACACCCACGTCGCGGTCGTTTTCGGGGTGGCCAGGCCCGGGACTGATCACGATCGCGTCCGGGTCGGCGGCGCGGACATCCACGAGCGAGGCGGTGTTCCGAACGACCTCGGTTTCGGCGTACTCGCTCACGTACTCCACGAGGTTGTAGGTGAACGAATCGAAGTTGTCGACGAACAGCACGCGCGGACGATCGATGTCGTCGCCGGTCGGATGGTCTGCTTCGCGGTGGCGGTCGGCGGATTCGCTCACCGACTTACCTCCGGGGGCGGCGTCGAAGACGACTGCTCGATCCGATCGAGCGCGGCGAGCACGCCGTCCATCTTGTGCTCGGTTTCCTCGTACTCGCTCGCTGGATCGGAGTCGGCGACGATGCCCGCGCCCGCCCGCACAGTGATGCGGTCCGCCGTGGCCGCCTCGCCAACCCCCCGTTCGTTCGGTGCGTGATCGACCAGCGCCGTGCGGATCACGATCGCGATGTCGGCGTCGCCGTCCCACGAGAAGTAGCCGACGCCGCCGCCGTAGAGACCCCGAGGACTGGTTTCGAGGTCGTCGATGATCTCCATCGCCCGGATCTTCGGTGCGCCCGAGAGCGTCCCCATCGGAAAGGTTGCGCGCGTCGCGTCGAACGCATCGTCATCGGCCGCGAGCCGCCCCGTGACGGTGGACTCGATGTGCTGGACGTGAGAGTACTTCAGGACGGTCATGAACTCCCCGACGCGGACCGAGCCTGGCTCGCTGACCCGGCGAACGTCGTTGCGCGCGAGATCGACCAGCATGGTGTGCTCGGCGCGTTCCTTCTCGTCGGCGAGCAGTTCGCCGGCGAGCCGGCGGTCCTCGACCGGACTGGCCCCCCGAGAGCAGGTGCCGGCGAGCGGGTTCGAGACGACTTCCTCGCCTCGCACCGAGACGAGCGTCTCGGGACTCGCACCCACCACCGATCGGTCGCCGTATTCGAGAAGGTACATGTACGGCGAGGGATTGATATCGCGGAGCGCGGCGTACAGCCCACGCGGGTCGATCTCGCCGACGAGTTCCCGGGCGCGCGAGAGCACCACTTGGTAGCTGTCGCCGTCGAGGACGTGCTCCTTCCCGCGCTCGACCGCCGTCTCGTACGCCTCACGCGACCCCGCAGTTTCGTCCTCGCGAACGAACCTGCCTGGATCGACCGTCGCATCGGCGAGGACCTCTCGAACACGCTCGGCCTCGCGCACGAGGTCGTCGTGGATCGCGCCCGCGTCGTCGCCTCGCCGGACGAGCGGCGTACACACCAGCGACGCCGTGTCGGCGGCGTGATCGAACGCGAGAGTCCTCGTGGTTAGCACGAACTGCGCGTCGGGCACCTGCGAGTCTGGCCGGTCGACGCCCACCTCGTCGAGATGGAGGTCGTGCACCGCGTCGTAGGCCAGGAATCCCACGAGCCCGCCATCGAGCTGCTGGCGGTCGGTCGCGGGGAAGTTCACGCGCTCGACGTCCGGTAGCGCGCCGCGGAGTCGGTCGAGGGCATCACCCTCGCCGGGATCGACGAGGTCAGCGTACCGCGAGTCGAAGGCGTCGATGTCGGTTCCGTTGGGATCGAGGGTGATGGCGGCCGCCGGGTCGTAGCCGACGAACGAGTAGCGCGCGTGGCGTTCCTCGCTCGCGGGCGCGAACGCGCCGTCCGGGTCACTCGACGCGAGCTTCTCGCCGCTTTCGAGGAGAAAGGTGTGTGCCGCACCCGACGCGTCGGCGAGCGCCGCGTACGCCGCCAGGGGCTCGATGTCGGCGTCGAGATCGACCGTCGTCCGGATGACCGCCGGCCGGTCGGCGTCCTCGGCGAGGGCGACGAACTCGCCGCGACCGAGGGACGGCCGTTCCTCGCTCATGTCGTCGCCGTTCGTGGCGCTGTCGCGCGCTCGACGAACTGCCGGATCGCCGCGTGGTCTTTCACCCCGCCGGCGCGTTCCGTGCCGCTCGAAACGTCCACGCCG
>PXSV01000162.1:18575-29450 GCA_003022685.1 Halobacteriales archaeon SW_9_67_24
CAGACGAACCCCACCATGTCCGCGCCGGCCGCGACGGCGCAATCGAGGTCGTTCTCGCGGACCAGGCCGCAGATCTTCGTGCGGGTCATGCGGTCTCGCCCGCGACCGCCTCGTCGACGGTTCGGAGCGCGGCGAGCTTTTCGTCCGCGTCCCCCGAATCGATGGCCTCCCGAGCGCGCTCGACGCCTTCCGTGAGCGAATCAGCAGCCCCCCCAATGTGGATCGCCGCACCGGCGTTCGCGAGCACGATGTCGCGTTTCGCGCCCTCGATCTCGCCGGCGACGATCCCCTCGAGGTCGCGGGCGTTCTCGACTGGTGTGCCGCCGGCGACCCCATCGAGTTCGTGGGCAGCGAGGCCGAGATCGCCTGGCGAGAGCGTGTATTCCTCGATTTCTTCACCCCGGACCTCGGCAACGGCCGTCTCGTCGTGGACACAGATCTCGTCCATCCCCCCGCCGTGAACGACGAGTGCGCGCTCGACATCGAGTTGTGCGAGCGCACGGGCGAGCACCGGGACGAGGTCGGGATCGTAGACGCCGACGACCTGTGCGTCCGCGCCGGCCGGGTTCGTGAGCGGCCCGAGCACGTTGAAGATCGTCCGCATCCCGAGCTCCCGGCGCGGGCCGATGACCGCCTTCATCGCGGGGTGAAAGACCGGCGCGAGCATGAATCCGATCCCGCGCTCCTCGATCGAGCGTTCGACCTCGCGTGGTTCGGCGTCGATCGTCACCCCGAGTTCCTCGAACACGTCGGCGCTGCCCGACGACGACGACACCGAGTAGTTGCCATGTTTCGCGACGTTCACGCCCGCGCCAGCGGCGACGACCGCGCTCGTCGTCGAGACGTTGATCGTGTCGTGGGCGTCACCGCCCGTCCCGCAGGTGTCGACCACGGGTCGGCAGTCGGGATCGATGGTCCTGGCGGCCGCAGCCATTCCGGCCGCGAAGCCCGCGATCTCGGTCTCGGTCTCGCCCTTCGCGCGGAGCGCCGCGAGCAGCGCGCCGATCTGGGCCGCGGTCGCGTCCTCGAACACCGCCGTGCTCGCCGCCCGCGCCTCCGCGAGCGGGAGGTCCTCGCCGTCGGTCACGCGCTCGATGTACTCTTGCATTGTGGATCTCCGATGTACGGTTTCGCGTTGTAATGGACAACATCGTACACCAGCATAAACCTATCGTCCACGGGCGGGGCGGCGACCGCCGGTGGGCGCACGTTCCGAAACGTTCAATTGTATCGGTGATCGATGTCAGGGTACACACTCGACGGGTTCGTGGTCTAGGCTGGTTATGACACCTCCTTGACATGGAGGAGGCCGGCGGTTCAAATCCGCCCGAACCCACTACGGCGAGCAAATTCGTCAGCAGATTTGAAGGCGACTGGGTTAGTCTCTGCTGGTAGAGCAGTACTTTTCAATCGATCGATACAATAGTCCGACTCAGCGCCGCATGAAATCGGAGATGCGGTCGGTGAGGCTGCCGCCGCCGAGTTTGAGGTAGTACGCCGCCCCGCCGTCCTCGTAGTAGTTGTCGATGCGGCGTTTGACCTCGAAGCCGATGTGTTCGTAGAAGTCGACGGCGGCCTCGTTGGTCGCGCGGGCGTGACAGGTCACGGCGTCGTGTTCGTCGGCGACGGTCGCCATGAGCCGCCGGCCGAACCCCTCGCCACGGTGGGTTGGATCGACCGCAAGGAAGAGGACGTAGCCGTCGCGCCGGACGGCGGCGAACCCGATGAGGTCGTCCGGCTCCGAACCGCGCCCCGCACCGCGGACGCCCGCGAACAGGAGGTGGACGGTCGCCCGGCGGTAGGCGTTGGTGAAAAAGCCGTGGCGCTGTTTGAGCACGCCGTCCTCGCGGCGAACGTGCTCCTTCAGCTCCCACGCGGCGTCGACGTGCTCGTCGCTGCCCGCCTCAGCGACGCGTTTCGTGACATCGACGCTCACTGCCGCCCGATAGCGCGCGCATCGATATAATTCCACCGCCCGCGCATCCACAACGTTTTCGGCCGGGGGCGGTCAGGCGATAGTATGTCTGAGATAAACCCCGACGGGGCGGCCGCACCACGGACGGACACACGGTTTCGCGAAACCCTCCGGGAGTGGGTGATCACCGGAGCCGCGCTCACGATCCCGTTTCTCATCACGGTGATGGTGCTCGCCTTCGTCCTCAACTTCGTCAGCAACCTCCTCACGCCGGTGGTCGGCATCGCGAGATACTTCGGTCTCGTCGGCCCGACGGTCGAACTCGCTCGCTCGCTCGGACTCGGACCGGAGTTCGGCTCCGTCCTCATCGAGATCGGCACGGTCCTGGTACTGCTGGCGTTCGTTCTCGTCGTGGGGATCGTCGCAAAGCATACCTCCTCCGACCGCGAGTTCTCCAAACTCTTTCACACCGCGATGGAGGCGATCCCCGGCGTCGGCTCGGTCTACACCAGCTTTCGGCGGATGAGCGACGTCCTTCTGGAGAGTGACACCGCCAGTTTCCAGGAGGTCAAGCTCATCGAGTTCCCCAACGAAGGGACCTACTCCTTCGCGTTCGTGACCGCCGAGTCGCCCGACACGCTCAACGACGCCACGAACCACGACGACCTCCGGACCCTGTTCATGCCGCTCGCGCCGAACCCCGTGATGGGCGGATTCTTGATCCACGTCCCGGCAGCGCGGGTTTACGACGTGGATCTCTCCGTCGAGGAGGCCGTCAGCGGCATCGTCACCAGCGGCGTGGCGATCGGCGACACCGACGACGGCACGAGCCTCTCGGCCGACGAACTCGCCGCCCTCGGTCGGTACGACGGTGCTGCGGCGACCGGTACTACCGGGGCTGGCGGCGATGGCTCGGCCGGCCCGGACGGCACGCAAGCAACCAACACCGAGGAGGCGATGGTGGGGGCGACCGACGGCACCGAGCCGGAGGGCGAGGGAGCCGACGATCGCAACCCGTCCACCGGCGACGAATCCGCTCGAACCGACGAGTCGTGAGCTTCGAGCTCCGCGAGCACACCGCCGATGTCGCGGTCGCCGCCGACGGCTCCAATCTCGACGAAATCTTCGGGGCGGTCGCCGACGGTCTCGCGGCAGCGATGTGCGAGGCGATCCCGCGGGACGGCGGCGAGCGCTTCAAGCTGACTGCGGCAGCCGAAAACCGCGAGGCGCTGCTCTACGAGTTCCTTGCCGAACTCATCTACCAGCGCGACGTGCGGGGCGTTCTGCCAGTGGACAACCAGGCGACGGTCCGACACGACGACGGGGCGCGAACCGCGGACGCGTGGCAGCTCGACGCGAGCGCGCGTGGCGTCCCGCTCGAAACGATCGACGCGCGGGAGGTGAAGGCAGTGACGTACTCCGAGATGACGATCGAGCAGGAGAACGACGGATGGCAAGCTTACGTCGTCTTCGACGTCTAATGGCGAGAGACGAAACCTATTCCGGGCGCGCTGGAGTAGAGCGCGTATGGACACCTACGATGCCGACGGGATCACGCTCGAACGCATAGAAGAGCACGTCTGGGCGATCCCTCAAGAAGGGGAGATGAACGCGCCCGCACGGGTGCTCGCCAGTGAGGCGCTGCTCGACGAGATCGCCGACGACATGACGCTCGAACAGCTCAAGAACTCGACGCACCTTCCCGGTGTGACGAAGCACGCGATCTGCATGCCCGACGGCCACCAAGGCTACGGCTTCCCGGTCGGCGGGGTCGCGGGCATCGACGCCGAGAACGGCTGTATATCGCCCGGAGCTGTCGGATTCGACATAAATTGTGGCGTCCGGATGATGAAAACAAACCTCACCTACGGCGGCGTCGAAGGCCACGAGGAGGAGCTGGTCGAGTCCCTCTTTGCGAATATCCCGTCGGGACTCGGCGGCGGTGGCGTGGTCGAAACCAATGTCGACACCGTGGAGGGCATCCTCGAACGGGGGATGGATTGGGCCCTGAAGGAGGGCTACGCCGTCGAGGACGACCTCGCCCACTGCGAGGACGAGGGCCGCCGGCCGGACGCCGATCCAGGCGTTGTCTCACAGAAGGCGAAGGACCGCGGGAAGAATCAGATCGGGAGCCTCGGTTCGGGGAATCATTTTCTCGAAGTCCAGCGCGTGACCGACGTCTTCCGGGCGGACGTGGCGGATGCGTACGGTCTCGCCGAGGATCAGATCGTGGTGTTGATCCACTGCGGGAGCCGGGGGCTGGGCCACCAGGTCTGCACCGAGTACACCCGCGAGGTCGAGCAGGCTCATTCGGGACTGCTCGATCGACTCCCGGACAAGGAGCTCGCGGCCGCGCCCGCCGGGAGCCAACTCGCCGAGGAGTACTACGGCGCGATGTGTGCGGCGATCAACTACGCGTGGGTCAACCGCCAGCTCATCATGCACCGCACTCGTCAGGTGTTCGAGCGCGTCTTCGATCGCTCGTGGGAAGACATGGAGATGGACCTCCTGTACGACGTCGCGCACAACATCGCGAAGAAGGAAGTCCACGACGTCGGGGGCGAGGACGGCGAGGAAGAACGCGAACTCTACGTCCATCGGAAGGGCGCGACGCGGGCGTTCCCCGCCGGCCGAGAAGAGGTTCCGAGTGCGTACCGCGACGTAGGCCAGCCCGTCATCATTCCGGGAAGCATGGGCGCAGGGAGCTACGTGCTTCGTGGCGGCGAGGCCTCGCTCGAAACCACGTTCGGCTCGACCGCCCACGGCGCGGGCCGGACGATGAGTCGGACCCAGGCCAAGAACGAGTTCTGGGGTGAGGACGTCCAGGACGACCTGCAGGAGCAGAAGGTGTACGTGAAGGCCCAGAGCGGCGCGACGGTGGCCGAGGAGGCGCCAGGCGTCTACAAGGACGTCGACGAGGTGGTGCGGGTCTCCGAGGAACTCGGGATCGGCGATACGGTCGCGCGGACGTTCCCGGTCTGCAACATCAAGGGGTGACCGCTCCGTCCACCGGAGACGAACCACCGACGACAGCCGATCAGACGTCCGTGTCGACCCCGCCGACGGTATTGGTGTCCGTACCGGCGACCTGTGCCGTGGCGTTCTTCACCGCGTCCGCGTCGACTGCCCGCGCGACTGCGGGACCGAAGGTGTACTGACCGGTCGAGTCAGGCGCTTCCGCGAAGTAGGTGCGGGTGACGCTCTCCTCGTCGTTGCCCTGCTTCGGCTCCCGGGAACGGTGTCGGTGATGGTCGCGTCGTGGGGGGAGTCACTCCCATTCATACCAGCGTCCACAAGAGGGGAAAAAGCAGGTGGCCTAATCGAGTAGGGTTTGCCGACGTTCAGACGCTCGTGCCCGACGCGGCGACGAGGATCTCCTCGGTCGTCCCCGAGATCTCGGTCCACGTCTCGCCGTCGACGCTGTACTCGATCGGGCCGAACTCGTCGACGCCGGTGTTGTCGGGCACGTCGGCGAAGTACGTCCGCCTCTCGCCCGTCTCACCCGTTTTGACCTGGTTCGTAAACTCGACGAACCGAGTGTCTCCCTCGGTGGAGGTCTTGTTGGGGTCGCTCTCCTTGAGCACTCTCCAGTCGTCGGGGAACTGGTCCCGGATCAGGACCGATTGACTCGCCTGCTCGACGACGGGATCGAACTGTGCGGTGTCCGTACCAGGCCCTTCCGGGAGGACGAACACCGAACTGTCCTTCTCTCGCCTCGCGGTGACCTGTGCGTTCTCGTCGTCACCGCGTCCATCGTCACCGCCTCCACCGCCTCCACCGCCTCCATTGTCGCCATCGTCGCTGTCGTTGCCGTCCCTGTCCTCGTTACCGTCGTCTCCGTCGTCCTCCTCGTCGCGGTCGTCACGGTTCTCGTCGTCGCGGCGATGCTCGCCGCTGTTGCCGGGGTCGTCATCGTCGCCACGTCCGCGACCGTTTCCGTTCCCGTGAGCCCCGTCGTCGTTGCCGTTGTGCTCGCCCTGCTCGCTCCGGTTGTCGTGGTCGGCCGTGGCGAGGCCCGGAAGCCCGAGTGCGCCCACGGCGACCGCTGTCGCCCGAGCGAACCGTCGCCGTGTGGTGCCGTCCACAGTCACCTCGTCCTCAGTTGCTTCGTCCATGCCCACGGTCGCATGCTCGTGAACAAAAGCGGGCACCCTATCTGAGTAGGGAGAATGGTGCCGGAGCCGCCGTGACGCACGGTGAGGTGGGAGGGGGTCGCTGGAGTCCGATCCTTCTGGACCGGGCCGGCCTAGGACGTGTCGGCGCCGCCGACGGTGTTGGTCTCCGCGCCGGCCCCGATGATCCGGATGAAGGCGTCGTCGCCGTCGAGCCTCGCCTCCGCGGGCCCGAACTCGTACGAGCCCGTGGTGTCGGGCGCTTCGATGAAGTACGTCCGCGTCTCGCCAGCGCTCGCCGCCGCGTCGAACTCGATGAAACGTTCACCGTCCTCGGTGTAGGTCGTCGCGGCATCACCGGCGACCACGTCCCAGTCGAACGGGATGCGATCGCGGACGGTCGCCGCCTCGCTGTCCGCGGTGGCGACCGACTCCACGGTGATGTCGACCTGGTTCGTCTGACCCGCCGTGAACGCCGAGCCGTCGTCCGCACGCGAACCCTGCGGCGCGAAGACGGGTTCGGGCGCGCTCCCCGCATCGGCGTAGTCGGCGGTCGTTACCTCGTCGAAGCCAGCGAGGTTCCCCGCCTCGGCGCGCTCGACGGCGGTCGCGGCATCGACGAAGCCGGTCCCGATGTTGTAGACGTTGTGATCGTCCCGGCCGTCCCGGGCGGTCGCCTCGATCGTGTTGATGACGTCGATCGGATCGGGGAACTCGCCGTGGTTTTGCCGGTAGGCATCGTAGACCAGCGCGACGATGCCCGCCGTCACCGGGCCGGACATCGACGTGCCGCTGACCTTGCCGTAGTAGGCCTCAGTGCCCTGTTCGTCGGGTGCGCCCGCCAGCCCGGCGGCATACCCCTGGAGGGGGTCCTCGGGTGCGAGCGTGCTCAGGACGAGCGAGCCCGGTGCGCCGACGGCCGGACGATAGATGCCGTAGGGCCCCGTCGGCTCCTCGCCATCGGGCAGCGCCTTCCGTCCCGTGAGGTCGACGGTGTAGCTCGCCGTGACGTTGGCGAACGGTCGGATCTCGATGAAGTACGTCTCGCCGGCCGAGACGCCGCCGCTCAGCGTCTCGGGGTTCTGGAGCGTCGCACCGCTCGCCACGACGGGCCCGTCCTTCGCCCCCTCGTGGACGTAGATGTCGAGGTCCTGGCCCGGTGGCGTCCACGACACCGACAGCTCGACGAAACCGGCGTCGTCGGGTGCGGTCCACGTCTCGTAGGCGCTCTGGCCGACGCCGGCATCGCTCGATCCCGGTCCGACAGTGCCCGAGTAAGTCTCCCCGGCTACGACGGGCTGGTCGCCGAACCCCGTATCGTAGAACGCCGCGAGGTTTTCGAAGGCGGCTTGACGGTCGTAGTGTGCGCCCTCGCCACCGCCGTCGTAGCTCGGCTTGCGCCCGCGTGAGGAAAAGCCCGTGACCTGGGCGTCGTCCTTCGTCGCGGCGACGCCGAGGACGTGGGGTGCCTCGGCGTAGTTGCCGAGCGTGTTCGAGCCGGGCCCCGAGTTACCGGCCGAGAACACGGGCAGGATGCCCGCCTCGAAGGCCATGTAGCTCGCCGACTCCAGCGCGCCATTGGGGTTGTAGTCGTCGCCGCCGCCCGCTCCGTAGGAATTGTTGACGACCTGGACGTCGTGTTTGCCCTTGTGCTGGCGGTCGAGCATGTCGTCGTACGCGCCGACGACGTTCAGCAGGGCCGCACCGGCCGTGGTCGAGTAGACGGTGAGATCGGCGTCGGGGGCCATGCCGCGATGTTTGCCGTCGCTCGCGGAGCCGTCGCCCGCTACAGAGCCGCTGACGTGGGTGCCGTGGCCCGTTCCGCCGGTGTTTGCGGGGCCGACGTCGGTCCACATCGTCTCCTCGTCGAGCGGGTCGGTGAACCGGAAGTTGTGCTGGAGGTCGTCGCGGTGGTCGGGGTGGTCGCCGTCGATGCCCGAATCGATGACGACCGCATGGATCGACTCGCCGGTGTAAAAGTCCCGCGTCTGGACTTCGGTCGTGCCCGTGACTTCGCGGGCTTCCTGATTGTGGAGTTCGAGGTCCTTGTTCGCCTCGACGTAGCGCACACTGTTCCAGCCGGCGACCGTCTCGATCTGGCCCCCCGTCAGGACGGTATAGCCGATCGGGAGCACCGCGAATCGATGGTAGTCCGCCGCGCGGTCGTGGGCGAAGTCGAGATGGCGGAGACGATCGACGTCGGCGTTCGACTCGAACACCACGAGGGCCTCCTGGAGACTTCCGCCGGTGTCGAGCGCGTCGTCTATCGTCGGCGTCTCGACCGTTGCCCCTGCCGCCGTCCCGGCAAAGGGGAGCAGCGAGGCCGCGCCCGCCGCACCCGCCGCCTTCATCACCGAGCGCCGGGAGACGCCGGTTCGCATTGAGTCGTTCCCGCTCGATTCTCGCTCGCGTTCGCCGGGGGAATGCACCATACCCCTCACGTCGGAAGCGCCCTCGAAAAGTGACGGCCCTACTCAGGTAGGTGTGGCTACGTCTTGCACGCCGTCCTATCGAAGGAAATCGAACGAGGCGTCGGCCGGCGTCGTGCGAGCCTCGATCTCGCGGCCCTCGTCGTAGTTCACGAAGTTCAGATGGAACACTCGGCCGCAGCCCTCCCCCTCCGTCTCGCTCGCCCCGCAGACGATCTCGACGCCGTCGCTCGCCTCGAAGTCCTCGTGTGGCGCGGCGTACTCCCAGCCGTCGAGCGCGAACGGTGTCACCGATTTGTCGGCGAGAGCGGCGTCGCGATCGAGGGTGACGACCGCATCGCAGCGCGGGCAGGTGTACCGGACAGCGACCATATCGGGTGGAGGGGTCGGCCGCATATAGCTCCGGTGTCCCCGGCAGTGGTGACGCGGTGACGGTGGTGGCGATGCGGCGGCGAGCCTCGGCGTCTTGCCGAACGCAGTGAAGGAAGACAGCCGAGAGATATGTTCTTCTAGTGGATGAAGGGCGAGCGAACGAAGTGAGCGAGGGCTTCGGCGGTCGCGGTGCGGCGGCGGTACAGTGGCGGTGCTGAGAGCGCCAGCGACTGTGCTGCGAGCGACCGCAGGGAGCGAGCGGAGGTTTTCGATCCAGCTTTTTGCAAGCGGGGGTTAAGCGAGCGCAGCGAGCGCGACCCCCCGCAGTAAAAAGGTGGGGTCCGGAAGCGATTTGTAACTCGGGTCCGGAACGCCGACCGAATGGAACTGTTCGGGTCGAGTGGGATCCGCGGGGTCGCAAACGAGACGGTGACGCCAGGCTTTTGCCTCCGTGTGGGGATGGCGGTCGGGACGGTCGTGGGCGGCGAGCGGGTCGCGGTCGGTCGCGATACGCGCGCGACCGGCGACATGTTCGCGAACGCGGTCGTGAGCGGGCTCCAGAGCGTGGGCTGTGACGTCGACTGCCTCGGCGTGCTCCCGACGCCGGCGGTCCAGCTGTACGCCGAGCGCGAAACGGTCCCGGCGGTGATGATCACCGCCTCGCACAACCCGGCCGAGTACAACGGGACCAAACTCGTCGGCGCGGACGGGATCGAACTCCCGGTCGAGGAGTTAGAGCGCGTCGAGACGGCGCTCGACGAGGACGAGTTCGCGCGCGCACGCTGGGACGGAACCGGCGACGAGCGGCGGGTCGAGAGCGGCCGCGAGGCGTACGTCGAGGAAGTGGTGGGGGCTGTCGACCGCGATCGCGTCGGGGGCGCGGACCTGACGGTGGCGCTCGATCCGGGCCACGGCGCTGGCGCGCTGACCAGCCCCGAAATCTTCCGCGAGCTGGGCTGTTCGGTCGTCACCGTGAACGCCCAGCCCGACAGCCAGTTCCCCGGACGGGGTCCTGAGCCGGTGCCCGAGAACCTCGCCGATCTCGGACGCCTGGTGCGCGCCGCCGACGCCGACGTGGGGATCGCCCACGACGGCGACGCCGACCGAGCGATCTTCTTCGACGAGCGTGGGGAATACATCGAGGGCGACGCGACCCTCGCAGTGCTCGCCGCCAGCGTCCTCGGTAGTGACGAAACGACCGTCTCGGCGGTCACGGCCTCCCAACGCCTCGCCGACGTGACCGAGCGGGCAGGGGCGGACCTCGAACGCACGCCCGTCGGCAGCACGCGGATAATCTCGCGGGTGCGCGATCTCGAAAGCGAGGGACGGTCAGTGCCGATCGCGGGCGAGGGCAACGGTGGCGTGCTCTTTCCCGAGTACCGACTCGCCCGCGACGGCGCGTACACCGCCGCCAGGTTCCTCGAACTCCTCGTCGATCGACCGGCGAGCGAGGTGGTCGCCGATGTCGGCGGCTATCACAACGTCCGGACGACAGTCGGCTACGGATCGGACGCCGAGCGTGAGGCGCTGCTCGCCGCGATCGCACGCCACGCCGAGGCGAGCGCGGGTGAGCTCGATACGACCGACGGCTACCGCCTCGACTTCGGCGACGCGTGGGTGCTCGCGCGCGAGAGCGGCACCGAGCCGGTCGTGCGGATCTACGCCGAGGCGCGCGAGACCGACCGGGCCCACGAACTCGCCGACGAACTCGAAACGGCGTTCGACGCCGCGCTGGCCGACGCCTGATCGTTTTCTGTTCCCAGATTCGTCGTGTGTTCCTCGCTCAGAGCGGTGGGTGTTCGTCGAGCGCGTCGGCGAGCCGATCGCGCTCCGCGCGTGCCTCGTCGAGCTCACGATCGAGCGTGCCGCTCGATAGCCGTCCGCGCTCGTCGGCCGTGAGTTCGGCGCGGGCCCGTGCGGCGTTGCGGAGGCGCTCGTACCGGTCTTCACGCGCAAGCGCGCGAATTTCGCGGAGCGCTGCCACCGTCCCCTCGCTCGCGAACCGACCGACGACCGCGACGAGTTCGCGGACCCGCCACCGAAGGTC
>PXSV01000163.1 GCA_003022685.1 Halobacteriales archaeon SW_9_67_24
CGCCATCTCGTCTGTGTCACCGCGACCGACACCGCACCGCTGTGTGGCGCACACGAGGCGAGCGGGACTCGCTCCTACAGCGCCGTCCCGCAGAACACCGAGTACCACCCCGAGATGGGTCTCAGGGTGCTACTGGGTGCGCTCGTCAGAACCGCCGCGCGGTACGACGTCGCCGCCACGCCCGTCCTGAGCCACGCGACGAGTCACTACGTCCGGACGTATCTCGACCTCTCGCGCCGGGCGAGCGACGCGAACGACGCGCTCGAATCGCTCGGGTACGTCCACCACTGCTTTTCGTGCCTCCACCGCGAGTCCCGGGCCGGCCTGATCGCGCGCCCGCCGGCCGAGTGTCCGGCCTGCGGTGCGAACGTCCGGACCGCGGGACCGCTCTGGCTCGGCCAGTCCCACGACAACGCGTTCGTCGGCGAGGTTTGCGACCGACTCACCAACGAGCTGGGAACCGAAGAGCGCTCCCGCGACCTCCTCACGACGCTCGACGCAGAGCTCGATACGCCGACGCATTACGACCAGCACCACCTCTGTCGACAGTGGGGTCGGTCGGCGAGCGCGATGGACGAGTTCCTCGACCGGCTTCGCGGGGCGGGCTTTGCGGCCTCACGCACTCACTTCGGCGGCACGACGTTCGAAACCGACGCCTCCGTGGGGGAGATCGAGACTGCGACCGATCCGGCGAGCGATCCTGGCTGACCCGGATCGGGCTCCGACGAGCAGTCCGAACACGGCGCGAGGGAGAACTACTTACCGGCGGGGGCTGAATCGGGCGGCGTGCAGGTCGGCAATCGCCTCCGCCGGCGGGTCGAGAACCTCGGCCCGATAGCCCGGACGGTGGTCGCGGTGGCTCGCGAGGAACAGATCACGCTGCTCGCGGCGAGCCTCGCGTACTACCTGTTCCTCGCGCTCGTCCCGCTCGTGCTGTTCACCGTGATCGGGCTCTCGCTGTTCGGCAACGGCCTCCTCTCGCAGGCGAGCACGGCGGCGTCCGGAACGGTACTCCCGCAGGGGACGTCGGCACCACGACAGCTCCTGAGCCAGACCAGCGGCCGGATCCGGGCGGCGGCGCTCGGGGCCGTCATCCTCGCGTGGAGCGCGCTTCGGATGTTCGGCGCGCTCGACGGGGCGTTCGCCGCGGTCTACGACGAGCGCGAGGCGGTCTCGTTCACGGGCAAACTGATCGACGCGATCCTCGTGCTCGTGACGGTGACGGTCGCGGCCGCGGCGCTCGCCGGGATCAGCCTCGGGGTCGCGATCGTCGTCGAGGACGGCTCCCTGCTGCGAGTCGTGACTCCGCTGCTCCTGTTCGTCACGCTGGTCGGGACCTCTCTCGATGTACTACGTCCTTTCCCGAGGTCGACGGCGTCTCGGTCCGCGAGATCCTCCCGGGAGCGCTGTTCGCCGCGGTCACGTGGACGGTGGCGAGCGTGATCGTTCGGCTGTACGCCACCGCGTCGAGCAGCGTCGCCCTCTACGGGGCCGTCGGTGGTCTGTTGCTCGTCATGACGTGGCTGTACGTCGGCGGCCTCGCGCTGCTCGTGGGGGCGGCGCTCAACGCGAGCCTCGCGGGGCGGGTCGCTCCCGACGCCGAGTGGCTCCAGACCCAGTGACTCGTCACCCGAACGTACCGGTGATGCGGAGTCCCGCCGATTTATATACGCCTCGGTCGAAGGCGCGGTCGTGAGTACGAGTACGCGCGTGACTTCCTTCGGCCGATCGTTCGTCGAGGAAGTTCGAGAAAAAGAGATCACGTTCATCGCGGCGAGCATCGCGTACTACGCGTTCGTCTCGCTGATCCCCCTCCTGTTGCTCTTGCTCGTCACGCTCTCGGTCGTCGTCGACCCCTCGACGGCCGACAGCGTCGTGAGCAGTGCAACGAGTTCGTTGCCGGCGAGCGCCCAGGACCTCGTGAGCGGCGCGATCGACGATCAGAGTGGGGCCGGCGGGGCGACGATCGCCAGCTTCGTCGCGCTGCTCTGGAGCGCGCTCAAGCTCTTTCGCGGGCTGGACACGGCGTTCTCGCGGGTGTACGGCCGCAAGTCCGACGGCATCGCCGCCCAGGTCAAAAACGGCGTCGTCACGCTGGCCGCGATAATCCTCGGCGCGATCGTCGCGGTCGGAATCACTGTCGCGATATCGTTCTGGCCGCTCGACGTCACGTTCGCCGGCGTTTCCGCGGCGGCGATCATTGGGACGCTCGCGACGCTGCTCGCGCTCGTGATCGTTCTCCTGCCGCTCTACTATTTCCTTCCCGGTGACGGCGTGACGGTCCGCGAGGCGATACCGGGGGCGGTGCTGGCCGCCGTCGGTCTCACTGTCCTCCAGGTCGTCTTCCGGATCTACGCGGCGCGGGCCGGCGCGTTCGAGGCCTACGGCGTTCTCGGCGGGGTGTTGTTGCTGGTGACGGTGCTGTATTTCGCCGGGATGGTCCTCCTGATCGGGGTGTTGTTGAACGCGCTTCTCGCCGGCCGGGTCGCCGGTCGCGAGACACCGGCCGAGGACGGGCTCGCGGAGCGGCTCCGCTCGGGAGGCCAGGCATGAGCGAGGAGACGACCGATGACGTCGGCGAGCCGGTCCGGGAAGACGAGGGTCTCGATGAACGGACCGGCGACGATCGCACCGAGACCGCGACCGTCGGGGACATCGAGACGCTGCGGGCCGACGTGGTGGCGTTCGCCGACGAGGTCGAGGAGCGGATCATCAGGCGCGACGCGCTCGAAAGCGACCTCAAGGGGTACGTCCGCAAGCGCCAGCGCCGCGGCCACGCCCGGGGCTGGGGGCCGTATCTCGTGCTGCTCTACGGGACCGCGATGACGATCGGCGCGTTCGCGCTGCTGAACGGCGGCTGGGCGATCCTCGCCATGATCGTCGTCTGGCTCTCGACGCTCGGTCTCTACGCCCTGATGGTGCTCGTCGGCCTCGCCGGGGCCGCGCTCGGCCTGCCGGGACGGCTCCGTGATCTGGTCGGCCGCATCCGATCGTAGCGACGTCGCGCTCGCTGGCGGTTCTCACGGCGATCGACGAAACATCGGGGGCGAAGCCGCGCTCAGAACGTTTCGAGGTACCGCTCCTTCTCCCACTCGCTGACCGACACCCGGTAGTCGGTGACCTCCGCGCGCTTGGCTTCGAGGAACGTGTCGGCGACGTGCTCGCCCAGCGCGTCCATGATCATCTCGTCGGCTTCGAGCGCCGAGATCGACTCGCCGAGCGTCGTGGGCAGCGTCTCGATGCCGTACTCCTCGCGCATCGCCTCGTCGAACTCGTAGATGTTCTCGCGGACCGGATCGGGACAGTCGAGGTCGCGCTCGATGCCGTCGAGGCCCGCGGTGATGAGCGCGGCGAAGGCGAGGTACGGGTTGCACGAGGGGTCCGGGAAGCGCGCCTCGATCCGCGAGGCCGCGGGGGTGCGCGCGGCGGGTTTGCGGATGAGCGCCGAGCGGTTCCGATCGGACCACGCGATGTAGACCGGAGCCTCGTAGCCGGGCACCAGCCGCTTGTAGGAGTTGACCGTCGGGTTCGAGACCGCCGTGATGGCGGGTGCGTGATCGAGGATCCCGGCCACGAACTGGCGGGCCGTCTCGCTCAGGTCGAACTCGTCGGCTCCGTCGTGGAAGGCGTTCTCCCCCTCGGCAAACAGCGAGAGGTGGGTGTGCATCCCCGAACCGTTGACACGCGCGATGGGTTTGGGCATGAACGTCGCGTGGAGATCGTGCTGGGCGGCGATCGCCCGCACCACCGACCGGAAGGTAGCGACGTTGTCCGCGGTCGTGAGCGCGTCGTCGTAGGTGAAGTTGATCTCGTGCTGCCCTTGGGCGACCTCGTGGTGGGAGGCCTCGATCTCGAAGCCCATCTCCTCCAACCCGTAGATGATGTCGCGACGGACATCGCTGGCGAGGTCCTTCGGCGCGAGGTCGAAGTAGCCGCCGGCGTCGTTGGTCTTCGTCGTCGCACGGCCCTCCTCGTCGTGCTCGAACAGGAAGAACTCGGGTTCCGGTGCGGCGTTGACCTCGTACCCCATCTCCGCGGCGCGATCGAGCGCGTCCTTGAGCACCCCACGTGGATCGCCGGCGAACGGCTCGCCGGTCGAGGTGTCCATGACATCGCAGATCAGTCGCCCGCTCGCGGTGCCGTCGTCACGGTCGCGCCACGGCAAGATTGCGAACGTCGTCGGGTCGGGTGTGAGCCGCATGTCCGACTCCTGGATCCGGACGAACCCCTCGATGCTGGAGCCGTCGAAGTAGATCCCCTCGGTGAAGGCCTTCTCGGCCTGGGAGGCCGGGATGGAGACGTTCTTGACTGTGCCGAGGATGTCGGTGAACTGGAGTCGGAGGAAGTCGACGTTGTGTTCGTCGATGCGTTCGAGAACGCGCTGTGCGTCGGTCGAGAGGCCGCCGTCGGGCGGAGTTTCGTTTGTCATGCTTCGTGCCTACTCGGTCGGGGACCCCCGAATACAAAAACGCTACCCTTCGTTGCAAATATTGAACGTCGGGTCGGAACTGGATATTCGTAAAGTTTTACTCCCCGGGATCGGTAGGGGAGTTCGATGACGTACGAAAACCTCGATACGGAACTCGTGAACGCGCTGCTGGGGGACGGTCGTGCCAGCCTCCGGAGCCTCGCCGACGACCTCGACGTCTCGGTGACGACGGTCTCGAACCACCTCGCGGATCTCGAAGACGAGGGCGTCATCCGGGGGTACTCGCCCGCGGTGGACTACAACGCTCTCGGCTACGACGTGACCGCCGTGATCCAGCTCAAAGTCGACGGCAGCGCGCTACCGGACATCACCGAGCGGCTCCGCGAGCACCAGCAGATGATCTCGGTGTACGAGGTCACCGGCGATCACGACGTGGTCGCGGTCGGGAAGTTCCGGGACACCGACGACATGAACGACGCGATCAAGACGCTGCTCGCCGACGCCGACATCCGCGAGTCGAACACCAACGTCGTGCTCAACGCCGTGAGCGAGCACGAGCAGTTCGAACTCGCGATCGAAGATTAGGCCGCCGCGAGCGCGACCCCGAGGTTGAGTCCGGTGACGCCGGCCCCGAAGGCGATCAGCCCGAGGAAGTACCACCGCCACCCAGGAACGGTGCGGACGAACCGTTCGCCGGCGAGCGCGAGCCCGCCCGCAAATACCGCCGCGGCGAGCTTGACGACGAGTGCGAGCGACGGCGTCGGGAGCAACGCCCGGACCAGTGGGTTCGACTCGAACTCGATCCCCACCAGCGCCGCGGCCATGAGCGTCGAGACCCCATCGAAAACGCCCCACGCGATCACCACGCCGACGACCAGCTCGGCGTAGTCGACCTCGCGTTCGAGCCACGGGAGCCAACCCTGCACGGGGGTAGTGAGGCGCTACACACGGAAGTGGTCGCCGGCTAGGTACACAAAAATCGGTTCGATCGGACGAGGCGGTGCGGCGCGGGTGCGGTTGCGGAGCAGTGTGGTCGCGGCGTGGTTGCGGTGCGGATGCGGTAGCGGTCTTTTTCCCAAGTTTTTGCGGGTGAGCGCAAGCGAAGCGAGTGCGAACCCCGTAAAAAGTGGGGGCTTCCTACATCATGCCGCCCATGCCACCCATACCGCCCATGCCGCCCAGCGAGGTCGCCCGCGGCGATCACGTCGTCGATCCGGAGGATCATGACGGCCGCCTCGGTGGCGGACTCGATCGCCTGGGTCTTGACGCGGAGGGGCTCGACGACGCCTTCGGCCTCCATGTCGACCACTTCGCCGGTGTAGGCGTCGAGACCAGTAGTAGTGTCGCCGCCGTCGTGCTTCGAGCGGAGGTCGACCAGCGAGTCGATCGGATCGAGGCCGGCGTTCTCAGCGAGCGTGCGCGGGATGACGTCGATCGCGTCCGCGAAGGCCTCGACGGCGAGCTGCTCACGGCCGCCCACGCTGTCGGCGTAGTCGCGCAGGCCAAGCGAGAGCTCGGTCTCGGGTGCGCCGCCGCCCGGCAGCACCTTGTTGTCCTCAAGGGTGACGCGCACTACACCCAGCGAGTCCTCGATGGCGCGCTCGACCTCGTCGACGACGTGCTCGGTGCCGCCGCGGAGGATGAGCGTGACCGCTTTGGCGTCGTTGACGTCCTCGACGAAGATGCGCTGGTCGCCGGCGATGTCGCGTTCGGCGACGCTTCCGGCGTAGCCGAGATCGTCTTCGGTGATGTCGTCGAGGTTCGAGACGACGCGGCCGCCCGTCGCGCGGGCGAGCCGGTTCATGTCGCTGGATTTGGCGCGGCGCACGGCCAGAATACCGTTCTCGGCGAGGTAGTGCTGGGCCATGTCGTCGATGCCGTTTTGACAGAACACGACGTCAGCGCCGACCTCAGTGAGCTGGTCGACCATCTCCTCGAGCTGTGCTTCCTCCTGGTCGAGGAACTCCTGGAGCTGATCGGGGTCGGTGACGTTGACCTCGGCGTCGATCTCGGTCTCCTTGACCTCGATCGCGCTATCGAGGAGCGCGACGTCGGCGTCCTCCTTGAAATAGGGCATGTTGTCGTGGACGCGCTCCTTGTCGATGATGACGCCCTCGACGAGTTCGGACTCGTCGACGCTCCCGCCGACCGCCTTCTCGACTTTCACGTTGTCGGTGTCGACGCCCTCGTCGTCGCTGACCGCGGTGACCGCGCTCACGACGAGCTCCGCGAGGAGGTCGCGGGCGCTCTCGGCTCCCTTGCCCGTCATCGCGGTCGCGGCGATGTGTTGGAGGGTCTCGGTGTCGGACTCGTCGACCTCGATCGCGGACTCCTCGAGAATCGACTTGGCTTCCTCGGCGGCCTCGCGGTAGCCCTGGGCGAGCGTCGTCGCGTGGATGTCCTGATCGAGGAGCTCCTCGGCCTCTTCGAGGAGTTCGCCGGCCTCGACGACTGCGGTCGTGGTGCCGTCGCCGACCTCGTCCTCCTGGGTCTCGGCGACCTCGACGATCATGTTCGCCGCCGGGTGTTCGATGTCCATCTCCGAGAGGATGGTGACGCCGTCGTTCGTGACCACGACGTCGCCCGCATCGGAGACGAGCATCTTGTCCATCCCTTTCGGGCCGAGTGTGGTACGGACCGATTCGGCGACCGCCTGGCCGGCCGTGATGTTCATCGACTGTGCGTCCTTCCCGGACGTTCGCTGGGAGTCGTCCGAGAGCACGATAAGGGGCTGGTTGCCCATCTGCTGAGCCATAGTCACCTACTGATTGAATGGAGTTCTATATAAGCTTGTCGGAGCGGGTTCGTCCGACCCGTACCCGACACCGTTTCGAGTCGTGTGGTAGCGGGTCACAGACGTGGATTTATATGTCGAACGGCGTCGTCAGCCGAACCGATCGAGGCCCGTCTGGCGACGGCGCTGCCCGTCGGGGTCGCGCACCCACAGCGTCCGGCGGTCGCGCTCGCTGCCGAGGTCGACGGCGGGCGACTCGGCGGGGTCGTGACCCGCACAGGACGATCCGCACTCGGCCGCCGGGTGGACGAACCGCCCTTTCCACTCACAGTACGGCAGTCCGCTCGCGCCCGCGTACTCGTCGTTTTCGACCCTCTCACAGGACGGAAACCCGTAGGTTCGCCAGCCCTTCCCGTAGGCGCGCTCGGCGAGCCGGCGGCGCGCGCGGGCCTTTTCGGCTACTGACGCCACGCGAACGTCGGTCTTCGTCGCTTCGCGATCGAGCGGTTCGATACCTGGTTCCGCGGGCGTGAGCGGCGTCGGCTCGCGCACGACCTCGCGGGTTTCGCTCCCGGGATCGAACCGCCAGACCCCGATCTCGTTGGGGATGCGATGCAGGTGTGCGCCGGTCACGTGCGAGGCGGTCGCCAGAATCACCTCGTCGAACAGCCCGAGGCTCGCGTCGGTGCGGAGCTGGGCTTCGAGGTTCCCCGGATCACTCAGGTCGGGTTTGTTCTCGATCCCGACGATCCGGCCGAACCAGTCGTCGGGATACCGTGCGGCCTGGCAGACGTACTCCCGGCTGCCACGCCGTTCGGCCTCGAAGAACCCGATCTCGATCGCGCGCTCGGTCGCCTCGCGTGCACGTTCGGGATGGCAGTCGAAGCAGTCCTTCCAGTAGCGCGCCTCGCCAGCGCCGACGCGGCTCTCGATCGCGGCGTCGGGGATGGTTTCGGACGTGAGTTCGGCTCGGTCGTCGAAGCCGGGACCCGGCTTGATGCAGGCAACGTCGATCACCCGGTTTCCACCCGTGCTCGCGCCGAGCTGACGGCTCACGATTCCGTCGAACCCAGCTTCGAGGTGGGCACACAGCGCCAACTCGAACGCGAACTCCCGCACGGTTTCCGGTACGGGTGTCGGCGACAAAAACGTCGGGTCGGCGGTCCGTACTCGCGACTGTCAGTCCGACGGCGTGATGTACGCGGCGACCGCGCTCGCTATTTCGTCGACGAACTCTCTCGCGACGCGCCCGACGACGTAGTCGACCTGCTCGATCCGTGGGGAGAGCACCGCCCACGGATACACATAGCTCCGCTGTGGGAGCGACTCCTGTGTTCCACTCCGCCGCGTGTGAGTTCGAGTGCGCGTGGCCGCGGCACAGTCGAGACGCCCGCGGCGATCCACTGCTCGCCGTGAAACGGGTGCGTATCGTCGGTCAGGACGACCAACGGACGCTCCGCATCGGCCTCGACGTCGGCGGCGATTTCGCCGCGCGTGAACGCTTTGTCGTCGTTTCCCACGAGATACGCGATGACCTGTTCGCTCGCCGTGGGCTCGTGGATCGCGTCGTTTTCGAACGCATCGATGCTGACCGGCATACCGTTCGCGTGTACGGTGCGGTTCGTAATAGGCGTGCTGGTCGTGATGCCCCGGCGGAACTGTCGCCAACGACAGCACCCAATCACCGCGTTATAAGCATTCGGACTCACACGCCGAGTTCGTCGGCGAGGTCGTGGAACGTCTCGATCGTGTAGTCGGGCTCGCGGTCGAAGGGATCCCACGGCGATCCCTTCCGGTCGACCCACACACCCTGCATGCCGGCGTGCATCGCACCCTGGACGTCGAACCAGCCGGCCGAGACGTGCGCGATCCCGTCGATCGGCGTCCCGGTTCGGCCGGCGGCGTGGCGGTAAATCTCGGCGTCGGGTTTGAACGTCTCGATCTCGTCGGCGCTGATCGTGTCTTCGAGGAGGTCGCCGATCACGGCCCCCTCGACCATCGAGTCGAGCATTGCGGGGTTGCCGTTCGAGACGACGTAGCAGTCGTAGCCGCCCTCCCGAAGGCGCTCGATCCCGTCGCGCACGTCCCCGAACACGTCGAGGTCGTGGTAGGTTTCGAGGATCGCCTCGCGTTCGTCCTCCGCGAGATCGACGCCGTGGGCGGCGAGGGCGTGTTCGAGGGCGTCGCGGTTCATTGCGTAGAACGGCTGGTAGGCGTCGGTGTGGTTGGCGACGAACGTGTATTCGAGCGAGCGCGCGCGCCAGAGCCGCGAGACGGGTTCGGGGTCGTCGACGTGGGCGGCGAGTGCGGCCTCCACCGCGTCGACGTCGACGATGGTGCTGTACGAGTCGAAGGTGATGGTCGAGACTCGGTCGGGATCGAATGCCATACTCGGGGATGCAGCCGATCCGTCTTCAACCCTCCCCGAGCGTGCGTCGGGCGCGGCGTCCCGATCACGAACGAGGGTCGAACCGGAACGGAAGGGGTTCGTCCGCGGAACAGTAGGCTTATGAACGGTTCGGGGCTAGCGGACCGTATTACTACATGACACGGAACGACCGACACCCGGAGGTGAACATCGGCCTGGTGGGCCACGTCGACCACGGCAAGACGACGCTGGTCGAGGCGTTGAGCGGCTCGTGGACCGACCAGCACTCCGAGGAGATGAAACGCGGGATCTCCATTCGGCTGGGCTACGCCGACGCCACCTTCCGGCGGTGTCCGGGCATGGACGCCCCCGAGTGTTACACCGTCTCCGAGACCTGTCCCGACGGCTCCGAAAGCGAGCGTCTTCGGACTGTTTCGTTCGTCGACGCACCGGGCCACGAGACGCTGATGGCGACCATGCTCTCGGGCGCGTCGCTGATGGACGGTGCGGTACTCGTGGTGAGCGCCACAGAACAGGTGCCCCAGGCCCAGACCGAGGAGCACCTGATGGCGCTCGACTCGATCGGGATCGAGAACATCGTGATCGCCCAGAACAAGATCGATCTCGTCGATAGTGACCGCGCGCGCCGGAACTACGAGGAGATCGCATCGTTCGTCGAGGGAACGGTCGCCGAGGGCGCACCCGTCGTCCCGATCAGTGCGGGTCAAGAAGCCAACCTCGACCTCCTGATCGAGGCGATCGAGGAAGAGATCCCCACACCGGAGCGCGATCCCGGGGCCGACACGCGGCTGCACGTCGCCCGGAGCTTCGACATCAACAAGCCCGGAACCCGGGCCGACGAGTTGCTCGGCGGCGTGCTCGGTGGGAGCCTCGTCGCGGGAGAACTCGAGGTGGGCGAGGGGATCGAGCTCCGGCCGGGCCGCGAGGTCGAACACGGCGGCGAGGCCGAGTGGCAGCCGATCGCCACCGACGTGCGCTCGCTCGAAGCCGGCGGCGAGTCCGCCGACACCGTGACGCCAGGGGGGCTGCTCGGCGTCGGGACGGGGCTCGACCCGAGCCTCACCAAGAGCGACGGGCTCGCGGGCCAGATCGCCGGGCCACCGGGGTCGCTGCCGCCGACCCGCGAGGGGTTCACGATGGACGTCGAACTCCTCGATCGGATCGTCGGCGAGGGCGGTGAGGGCGCTGAAAGCGCGCGATCCTCGTCGGGCGAGCGAAGCGAGTCCGACGGTGGTGAGATCGAGCCGATCTCGACGGGCGAACCGCTGATGCTCACGGTGGGGACGGCGACGACCGTGGGGTCGGTGACGAGCGCGCGCGACGACGAGTGTGAGGTCCAACTGAAACGACCGGTGTGTGCGGCCGACGGGACCCGGATCGCCATCAACCGCCGGGTCGGCACCCGGTGGCGGCTGATCGGCATCGGCACGCTCAGGGGATGACTCCGAGGGTACTCATGGACGCGAACGGACTGATGATGCCGGTCGAGTGCGACGTCCGGGTGTTCGAGGAGCTGGATCGCGTTCTCGGCCCCCACGACCGGTTCGTTCCCTGGGCCGTCCTCGACGAACTCGACGGGCTCGCGGGCGGGCGCGGTACGGCGGGGGTCGCGGCGAGCGTCGGGGCCGATCTCGCGCGCGATCGGTGCCAAACGATCGATCACGGAGCAGCGGATGCGGACGATGCGTGTGTGGAACTCGCAGAAGAGCGTGCGTGCGACCTGGTGATGACCAACGACCGCCCGCTGCGCGACCGGATACTCGACGTCGGCGTCCCGGTCGTCGGGCTGCGGGGGACGGACACGCTTGCGGTAACGGAGCCATAATGTACAAACGAGTGGAACTCACGGACACGATCGAGGTACCGCCACCCCTGCTCGGCGACGTCTCGCCCGACCTGGTGAAACGACTGCTGCAGGACAAGCTCGAAGGCCGACTCGACGAGGACGTCGGCAGCGTCGTCAGCGTGATCGATGTCCACGACATCGGCGACGGTCGGGTGCTGCCGGGCCGGCGCGGTCACGAGGGCTCGGTCTACTACGAGGCAACCTTCGACGCGGTCACGTTCGACCCGCAGATGCAGGAGGTCGTCGACGGCGAGGTCGTCGAGATCGTGAACTTCGGGGCGTTCGTGGGGATCGGCCCCGTCGACGGGCTGCTCCACGTCTCCCAGATCTCCGACGAGTACCTCGCCTTCGACGAGGAGAACCAGCAGCTCGCCTCCCGCGAATCGAATCAGACCCTCGGCGTGGGCGACGCCGTGCGCGCACGGATCGTGACCAAGAGCATCGACGAGCGCAACCCCCGGGACTCGAAGATCGGGCTGACCGCGAAGCAAGTGGGGTTAGGCAAACACGGCTGGCTCCGCGAGGAGCGTGAAGCCGCTGCGGCAGGTGAGTGAGCATGGCCGACAGACGCGTGTGTCGCGAGTGCCACCGCGTGCTCGACTCGCCCGACCAGCAGACCTGTCCCGCGTGTGGCTCGTCGAGCCTCACCGAGGACTGGGCGGGCTACGTGGTGATCACCCATCCCGAGACCAGCCGGATCGCAGAAGAGATGGAGGTCACCGAACCGGGCCGCTACGCGCTGAAGGTCCGATAGCGTGCCGGCGGACGGCGAGGGCACCGACGAACCGCACGATGCGGGCGGCGAAGACGGCGACGGTCGGGACGAGCCGAGTCCCGAAGCGAACACCGTTCTCATGCTGCCCGACGAGCTACGAGCGGCGCTCGAGGACCCGATGGGCCCCGTCTACACCGATTCCGACCGACTGCGCGGGGAGCTCGGTTCGCCGGTCGTGGCGGTCGGCGACGTCGTGACCCGCCACCTCACCGACGCGGGCGCGCGCCCCGACCTTGCGGTCGTCGACTGGGTGACCGAGCGCGAACCGCTTCCGGCGGCCGAGCGGCCCGAAATCGAAGGGTACGACACCCGGATCGACGTCACGAACCCCGCAGCGGCGCTCACCGGCGACCTCCTCGCGGCGCTCCGGGAGGGTGTCGAACGCAGCGAGAGCACCGTGATCGTGGTCGACGGCGAGGAGGACCTCGCGGCGGTACCGGCGTTGGTCGTCGCGCCAGCGGGGGCGAGCGTGGTGTATGGCCAGCCAGGCGAGGGGATGGTCCACGTCCAGGTCGACGACGCGGTGGACGAGCGAGCTCGCGGCCTGCTCGCCCGGATGGACGGCAGTCACGACCAAGCGTGGAGCGCGCTCAGCGTCGGGCCGCGCGACTGATTGGCGAGCAGTCGTTCGACGGTGCCCCGAGAGTCGTCGTCGACGAAACACCTATTACTATCAGCTGTGAATCATTTGCGTATGGCCCACGCTCGTGTGCGTTCGTTCGTCCGCGATGCCGTGGTTGCGACCGCGGGCTGGTCGGGGCGACCGTCGTCACCGGTTTTCGGGAGCTGGCCGGCGACCGCGAGCGTCCCGCGTGGCAGCTCGGCATGGCCGGTGGGCTCGCCGTGGTCGGCGTCCTCTGGCTCCTGTTCATGCTGCTCGTTCTTCTCTGATCCACGTAGTGGGCGTCCCGCTCGAACCGGGCGTCGCGGCCGTCGAGGAACTCCGGCGGGCGGTCCCGGAAGAGCTGACCCTGGCGCAGTTCGTGCTCCGGTGGATCCTCGACTTCGATACGGTCTCGACCGTGATCCCCGGCTCGGCCGCACCGGACCACATCGCGGAGAACGTCGCGGCCGACCGGGTGGACCCGCTGAGTCACCAACGCCACGGTGCGGTCAGGGACGTCTACGAGGAGCGGATCCCGCCCCACGTCCACCAGCGGTGGTGAACGCCCGAACGAGGAGCGCCGGGACGGCGGGGCGATGCGAGCGGCTTCGAAATGCTTTTTGCCGCTTCCGGGCGACGTAGCCGTAATGGACATCGACATCACCGCGGAGGAGGAAAACCCCATGCTCCACCGGACGGACGTGCGCTTCGAACTCAGTCACGACGAGGCCACGCCGTCGCGCCTGTCGGTGCGAGACAGCCTCGCCGCGATGCTCAACAAGGACGCGGGCGAGGTCGTGATCCACGAACTCGACACCAAGTTCGGGCTGCGCAAGACGCTCGGCTACGCGAAGGTGTACGAGACCACGGACGACGCGAAGGCGGTCGAGCAGGCGTACATGCTCGAACGCAACAAGATCGCGGGCGAGGACGGCGACGACGAGGCCGACGCGGAAGCGGGGGAGGCCTGAATGACGCGCTACGAGATCTACGAGGACGACGGCACGACCGACCGCGAGCAGTGTCCCCGGTGTGGCGACGCGTTCCTCGCATTGCACGGCGAGGGCCGCGAGCGCCGCATACTACGACACCGCGACCGACGAAGTGTCGATCGAAACCGACGCCTACCTCCCGGAGAGCGGTGGTATTCACCCGCGCGAGGCCGCCGAGCATATGCACGAGGCGATCCCCGAAGTGGTCGAGACGACGCTCGGCGAACACGAAAAGCCGATCGACGCGGTCGCGTTCTCGCGGGGACCGGGACTCGGCCCCTGCCTTCGGATCGCTGGGACGGCGGCACGCGCGCTCGCCGGGTCGCTCGACGTCCCCCTTGTGGGCGTGAACCACATGCTCGCCCACGCCGAGATCGGTCGGCACCAATCCGGGTTCGATTCGCCGGTCTGCCTGAACGCGAGCGGCGCGAACGCCCACATTCTTGCCTATACCGACGGCCGCTACCGGATCCTCGGCGAGACCACCGACACGGGGGTGGGGAACGCGCTCGACAAGTTCACTCGTCACGTCGGCTGGTCGCATCCTGGTGGCCCGAAGATCGAGCGCGCGGCCGAGAACGGCGAGTACGTCGATCTGCCTTACGTCGTCACCGGGATGGACTTCTCCTTCTCGGGGCTCATGAGCGCGGCCAAGGCGGCCGTCGACGAGGGGACACCGGTAGAGGACGTCTGTTTCTCGCTTCAGGAGACCGTGTTCGGAATGTTGACCGAGGTCGCCGAACGCGCGCTCTCGCTGACGCGCTCGTCGGAGCTCGTTCTCGGTGGTGGCGTCGGCCAGAACGCGCGACTCCGGGAGATGTTGGCCACGATGTGCGAGGAACGCGGCGTGGAGTTCTTCGCACCGGAGGCACGATTTCTCCGGGACAATGCCGGCATGATCGCGGTGCTCGGCGCGAAAATGGCCGCCGCGGGCGACACGATCGAAATCCCCGACTCACGGGTGGATTCGGGGTTCAGACCCGACGATGTAGCCGTGACGTGGCGCGAGGACGCCGCCGGACGCAGGGACGACCGAGCGCGTGAAACCGGCGGCGCTGACGCGTACCAGGGTGCCGAGGCGACGATCGAGATCGTCGGCGATCGCGTGGTGAAACGCCGCCGTCCGAAGGCCTACCGTCATCCCGAACTCGACGCACGGTTGCGCCGCGAGCGGATCGTTCAGGAAGCACGGCTCACGAGCGCGGCGCGGCGCGAGGGCGTCCCGACGCCAGTCGTTCACGACGTCGACACCCACGAGGCGACGCTGACGCTCGAACGCGTCGGCGAGTGTGACCTGCGCGAACTCGTTGAATCCGGCAAGGACCATGCTACCGCCGCGACCGCACGCAGCGAGCGGGAAGTGCGGACGGTCGCGGATCATCTCGCGGCGCTCCACGCTACCGGGTTCGTCCACGGCGACCCCACGACGCGGAACGTCCGTGTCGGTGGCACATCGACGGCTGCCGTGGGGGACGGGGTGGGGAGCGGTGGGGACGAGATGGAGGAGGCGGCCAACGGGTTGACCTACCTGATCGACTTCGGCCTCGGCTATCACACCGACAGCGTCGAGGACTACGCGATGGACTGCCACGTGTTCGAGCGGAGCCTCGACGGGACGGCGGCCGCGCCCGATCCACTCCGGACGGCCTTCGAGGAGCGTTACGGCGAGGTAGGGGAGCGGGACGTGCTCGATCGCCGCCGCGAAATCGAGGGGCGGGGTCGGTACCAGTAAATCACTTAACCGGGGCCTCCGTAGCGGGGGCATGGCCGACAGACCATCGTCGGGCGAGATCTTCGGCGTCCCGTACAACTTCGAGCGGCCGAGCCTCGGACGGATGCTCTCGGCGTACTGGCAGCCGGGCGAGGAAATGCTGGTCGAGAAGCCGTTCGGGATCGGCTACACCCTGAACCTCGCCAACTGGCGGTCGTGGATCGTGCTCGCAGTCGTCGCCGCGCTGCTCGCCCAAGAGAATCGCTCCAGCGACGACGCGAGCGAACCCGACGAGGAACCGGTCGAAGTCGTGGTCGACTGAACCGACGGCTACTTCTTTCAGAGCATCCCCCACGGCACGTGCTCCGCTACGTCACCACCAACGAGGGGAAGATCGCCGAGGCCCGCGAGTATCTCGACGACGTTTCGGCGCTCGATTTCGACTGTACCGAGATCCAGAGCGACAGCCTCGGTGCGATTGCGGCCCGCGGCGCGCGCGAAGCTCACGCCCACGCCGACGAGCCGGTGATCGTCGACGACGCCGGCCTGTTCGTCGACGCACTCTCCGGGTTTCCGGGCCCGTATTCCTCGTACGTCGAGGACACAGTAGGTATCGAGGGCGTCGGCCGACTCGCCGAACGCGAGCGCGACGAGGGCCAAGACGATCGGGCGGTCTTCCGGTGTGTGATCGCGTTCTGCGACGGCGAGGAGTTCGCCGCCAGCCCCGACCCGGTCGATCGGGGCGATCGCGTGAGTGCGGCTGCGACGGGACCGACCGACGGCGAAGCCGGTGACGACAACGGCGGCGACAGCGACGCGAGCGGCCCACCGGTCAAACTGTTCGAGGGAGCGGTTCGGGGTCGGATCGTCGAACCGCGCGGCGACGGCGGGTTCGGCTACGATCCGATCTTCGAGCACGACGGGACGACCCTGGCGGAGATGAGCACCGCGGAGAAAAACGCGATTTCGCATCGTGGTCGTGCATTGGCGAAGTTCGGTGAGTGGTATCACGAACGGAAGTGAGACGAATCGGGTGGGTAGCGAGGACTGGGAACGCTATGCAGAATCCGATACCGACTGTGACTCGTTTACGACGAATTCTGACACAAACGAGAACCGCAGGCCACGTCCTCCCCAACCGACTCCTTCGCTCACTCCGTTCGCTCATAGGGTCAGTTGGAAGTCCTTCCGGGATCGACCGCACGACGGCGTGCGGTCGTACCGGTAAACGCTTCCAACCGACCCTATCAGTCATCCCTCGCGCGAGTCGCGTGCTTCGCACGCTTACGGGTCGCTCCGCTCCCCGTTCGCATCCGCGGCCCTCCCTTCGGTCGCGCCGCGCTCCGCTCCCGCGCGCCAACCGTCAGACCGCCGCCACAGACGGATGACTTCTCACCGACACAGTAGGCAGTTCGACCTGCACGACCGTTCGGTTTGATGATGTTCAACTCGAAATCGTGGGTATGTATGTCCGCCCTGCGACCCGCGAGGACCGTGCCGCGTTGCCGGGCCTCCACACCGCGGCCGTCGAGGCGTTCGGTCCCGACGGCTACGACGCCGACGAGGTACAGGCGTGGGCGAAGGCCGGCGAGCGCTTGCCGGACGACTACGACGTCGATGCTCCGGACGAGCACTTCACCGTCGCGGTTCGTGGAGGCGAGATCGCTGGGTTCGGCCATGTCGTCCTCGACGCCGGCGAGGTCCACGCGGTCTACGTCCATCCCGACCACGCCGGCCACGGCGTCGGGAGCGCGCTGCTCGCCGAGCTGGAGGGGTACGCTCGCGGCCAGGGCTGTGGGGCCCTCTCGCTCCAGTCGTCGCTGAACGCTGTCGGGTTCTACGAGAGAGCGGGCTACGAGCGGGTGGGCGAGGACGAGAGTCCCGGTGGGCTGCCGGTCGTGGAGATGCGAAAGGAGCTGGTGTCCGATGGAGCGTAATCGGCTCCGCAGTAACAGGGGACCTATCCGTCCTCGCTGTCGACGAGCCACGGGAGGCTATCGAAGGTAGGAACCTGATGAGCGATGGACAGTGGGGAGACCGAGACTTCCTCGTCGGCGACCG
>PXSV01000164.1:0-2435 GCA_003022685.1 Halobacteriales archaeon SW_9_67_24
ACCCACGAACCCCGAGCCCGAGTCACTACCAGTGGACGCAAGCGGGTCGGGCTACGACTTCGCCGGCCCCTTCGCGTTCGACGGCCCGACGACCTTCCAAGGCACTTACGACGGCGATTCGGGCTTTTTCGTTGAGACGGTCCCGCTTGACGCATCCGAGACAAGGAACGTTGTTTTCAGCGAGACCGAACAGTTCGAGGGCGAGACAACCGCTCGCATAGAGACCGCCGCGTACCTGAACATCAACGCCGACGCCGAGTGGACGTTATCAACCGGGTAGTTCGGGCTCGCGACTACCCGCGCTCTCCCTCAGTCACGGACACGTACAGGTCAACCCCGACCGTCGCCACCATACCTTTAATACAACTCGCCGACACAATCAGTCGAACCATGCACCGACGACGCTACCTCGCGCTGGCGGGCGCATCGATGGTCGCGCTGGCGGGCTGCTCGGGCGGGGGTGGCGAGACCGACGTCGGTACGGATACGATCACGCCCACACCAACCGAAACGGCAAGCGGAACTGAAACTACGACGCCCGGCGCTACGACGAACGCCGCCGGAAACGAGAGCGGCGGACTCCCTGATGTTCTCGGAAACGGAACGCCAGGGACCCCCGCCGGCGAGTTCACGACGAGTGCCGCGTCAACGCCGATGGACGCCGGTACGTTCGTCAGGACGCTCAAAAGGCGGCTCAATGATAAGGCCGTTATGACGGGCTACGCCATCGACACCCTCGCCGACGAGCAAGTGGTGGAACTGACCTACGTCGCGAGCGAGGACAACCAGCAAAAACTCCTTGAAACGTTCGCCGAGGCGTTCGTCGAAACCGTTGAGCGCACGGGCGGCACGGGCGGATGGTCGCTTGACATGACGGTCCAGACCGGCGCGGAGCGCAATGTCTGGTACACTTGGGAGGTGCGCGACGAATGGGCGGTCCAGCGACTCACCGGTGAGATTTCTCGCGAGGAGTTTTACAGCAAGATTGAAAAGGCAATCACAACGCCGACGGGGTAGGCGTCACGATCGCCGCTCTTTGGGCCCCCCCACCCGTTCGTCGCTGACCGCGCCGCCGCGACTACCCGCGCTTTGCCTCAGTTATGGATACGTCGACCGGCACGAACCGCCCATCGGCGACCGCCTCGTCGAGCACGCGCCACGTCCCGCTGTTCCGACGATGGATCGTCGCGCCGCCGAACGAATCGCGGACGCCATCGAACTCCTCGATCGGAGTCCAGTCGGCGACGGTCCGAGGGTCCAGATCGTGGCCGTTCTCGCCCCATGCATCGAGGACCCTCAACAAGCTGTCGGCATCGCTGATTCGGTCGCGTGCGGCGTACAGCGCCGTATCGACCGTACTCGGGTCTTTGTCGAGTGCGCCAGCGGTCTCGCGCCGACCGAAGCCAAGCACGTCGCGGAACGCATAGACGAGCGCTTGCTGCTCGCCGATCGCGCCGGTCCGGGCCATGTCTGCCGCAAGCAGGCGGGCGCGATCCTCGTCGGTCGCGTCCGCGTCGGGCGGGTGCGTGATCGTCGTCTCCGACACCATCACTCGACCACCTGCCATTTGTCGATATTGTCGCGTCCGATGGTACCGCCCCGAACCTCAATCGAACGAACCGCCGGTTCTCCGGCGACTGCGCTTCGATGCCGATTCATCGCGCTTAACCGGTTCGGCGAACAGGTGAGACCATGTTTGATCGACTCGGTCTCGCCGGTATCGTGGGCGTGCTCTGCTGTCTCGCTGGCCTCGGGATCGTCGCCTACGCCGCACCGATCGTCGCGGGCGGGATCGCGCTCGTGCTCGTCGGCCTCCTCCTCGTGGCGCGCGGCCTGCTCTCGGGAATGCTCGCCGCGTTCGGGATGGACGGGATGTTCTAACCGCGAACGAGCAGGGAGGCGACGCCGGAGAACACGCCTACTGGGAGGCTGAAAACCGAAAGGAGTGCCACGACGAGGCCGAGTCCGACGCCCCTGATCCCGGGCCGATCGATTCCGCGTCGCCGCAACTCGCGTATGGCGACGAACCCGACCACGACACCGATCGTGATCGGGAGGGGGTTCCCTTTCAACGGTTCGGGTGGTACCGTCGATGAAACCATGACGTTTCGACTCCTGCCGAAGTCATCAACCTTTCCGGACCGGGTCGTCAGTCGCTCTCACCCTCGCCTGCTCGGTGTTCGCTGATGACCTGGTCGACCATCGATTCGTTCCGATCCAGCCGCCACGCCTCCGCACGCTCCTCCCACCCCTCGATGGCGGTCTCGACCGCCCGTTCGCGCGCGACCGCGAGATCGTCGATCTCCTCGATCGTCACCTCGTCGGCGGGCGCGACCGGGATCCCGTGTTCGAACAGCAACTCCCGCGCGACCTCCGAGAGTCCGCCCTCCTTGAGCACGACGCGAGGCTCGCGCTCGACCAGGGTTTCGGCCGTC
>PXSV01000164.1:2613-15750 GCA_003022685.1 Halobacteriales archaeon SW_9_67_24
TCCTCGCGCCTCGCGTCGGTGAGTTCGCGCTCGTACTCCGCGATCGCTTCCTCTTTCTCCTCGATCGTCGCTTCGAGATCGTCGACGTGTGAATCGAGGCGTTCGACCCGGGTTTCGAGTTCCTTGATCCGCTGCTCCTCGGGCGTGAGCTCGCGGGGCTCGTGCTCGTCATCGTCGTCGTCGGCCTCGTCGTCGTCGGCGAGGTCCGCGAGGACGGTCTCGACGGACTCCTCGCCCGCGACAACGCGCGCGATCACCGCGCCGGTCTCGATCCGTGGGGGCACCTTCCGACCGACGCGCTCGAAGGTGTCCTCGTACTCGTCGAAGGCGTGGAGGGCGGCGGCGAGCGCGTCGCGCTCGTGATCGTTCTCGTAGCCTTCCTCGCGGGTCCGGTGTTGTTTCTCGTCTACCGGCAGGTCGCGCTCGGGAACCCAGCCCGCCGCCGAGAAGCTCCGGCGGATCTTTTCGACTGTGGAGGGCATCGGCTCGACATCGGCCGCCACCACGACTGGTCGGCCGCGCTCGATTATCCACTCGATCACCGCGGCGGTATCGGCGGTCCTGGTACTCAGCACGTCGAGAACTCCACCATCGAGGCCGACGATCGCCACCGCGGTCGTGGTGCCGGGATCGATCCCCACGAGCACGTGATCCCGGCGCTTCGCGAGCGGTCGGAACTCGATCCCGTCCCGCCGAACGCGCTCGATCTCGGTCCTGGTGTCGCCCGCGCGCCGCGCGGACACCGGGATGTCCGACGGGCGCGCTTCGACGGTGAAGACCGCGTTGGCGTACCCGCCGTACTTCTCGGTCTCGTCCATTGCGTAGTCGAGACCTGCTTCCCGCAGCTCGCTGTCGACCTCGCGCGCGCGGCGCTTGACCGAGCCGTGGATCCGCCGCGTGTAACGGTCCTCCGACCACCCGCCGCTGCCGGTCGAACGCCCGCGCGCAATCTTGATCTCGGTAGTGTCGGTGAACGCCGAAACCTCGTAGCCCACGTTCGCGGCCGCGAGCCGCGCGGCAGCCTCGGCCTCCTTCATGGGTTTCTTGCCGTACGGAACCCCGTGTCGGCTCGCCACCCGCGAGAGGGGTTCGGGCTGCTCGTCGCCGGTGACCTGGACGAGCCGCGTCTCGTCGGGGAGGCTCCCCAGAAGACGGACGAGCGCGTCCTTGTCGGCGGCGAGCTCGTAGACGTTGTCGGTGGCGACGATCTCTGGCTCCTCGCGGTCGATCAGCCGCCGGAGCTTTCGGTGCGAGACCACGTCGCGGTCGAGGTGTTCCCCGTCGAAGGCCACCACGGCGTAGGAGGGCGCGTCGCCACGGACGTCCCCGCTCTGGACGTCGACCCCGAACACCACCGCGTTGAGCGCGCTGATCCGACTGCTCACGCGCTCGCGTAGGGGATCTGCTGGCATAAATCCACGGCAGGGTTCGGGATGGTGTTCGGGGACGCCGTGGAAACTGGGACGACGACGGCAACCGCAACCGGCTCGAAAGCCCCGCCCGGCTGGGGCTCTGCTCGCGGACCGAGGAAGCGAAGGCTCCGCTCAATCCCACCCGGCGTGGTTTCCTCGGTCGGCGTCGCTTCTCCGAACCCGTCACCGAACTCGACGGCGCTTCAGAACAGTACCGTGCTGTGGTGCCGGGGCCGCTCCATCCGGTGTTTCGTCGCCGCGTGGGAGCGGACGAACGTCTGGGGCGGTGCGATCGCCCACGGCCATCCGCTCGGCGCGACTGGGCCGGCGCTGCTGGGCAAACTCCCCTACCAGCTCGGCGCGTGTGACGGTCGGTACGGGCTCTGTGCGATGTGTATCGGCTTCGGCCAGGGGACCGCCACGCTCGTCGAGCGTGTCCGAGACGGGTTTCCGCTCCCGATCAGTACACGCCCAGGACTAAGTGTCGCGGATCGGAAACGAGGACTGTTGGGTGTTCGCGACGGAGGGCGCGGAGGTCGTGATGCTCGACGTCGACAGGGAGGGGGCCGAGACCGTCGCCACGGAGATCGACGCCGAAACCGGGTCGGCACGGGCGGTCGGCTGTGACCTCACCGATCGCGAGGCGGTCGCCTCGACGGTCGAGGCGCTGCGCGAGGAAACCGGCGGGATCGACGTGCTGGTGAACAATGCCGCGATGGTGGACGCCCGGTCGCGGGTCGCGGAGTACGGCGACGGGATCCGGGACCGCGACGTCGCCATCAACCTCACCGGAACGTACAACATCACTCGCGAGGTGTTCCCCGCGATGTGCGAGCGGGGTTGGGGACGGGTTGTCAGCATGTCGCCGATGGCCGGCTGGCAGGGCGGGTTCGGCCAGATTTCGTACTCGGCCACCAAGGCGGCCATCGTCGGTCTCGGAAAGACGCTCGCGCTCGAAGGCGCACAACAGGGCGTCACGAGCAACGTCGTCGCCCCGAGCATCGTCGTCGAGGCGCTCGCCGACATGCCGCTCGAAGACCTCGAAGACGTCGACTCGTACTTTGCGCGAATCGCGAAGGCGACGCCGATGCGCCGACTTGGTCGCGAGGCCGACGTGGCGAACACGGTCGCGTTCCTCGCCAGCGAGCAGGCGAGCTACATCACGGGTCAAGTAGTCGGCGTCACCGGCGGCATCGATCTGTTCTCGTTTTAGCCGACGGTCCCGTCGCTCCGCCGCCGACCGTTCGCGAGCCAGCGGATTCCTCCCCACCCGCGTTTTCGTCTATCCCACTTCGGGCGAAGCTGTCGCTTCGGGCGTAGAACCATGGAAAACTGACGGAAGCCTAGGCCGGGATTTGAACCCGGGGTCTCGTCCTTACCAAGGACGCGCTTTACCGCTAAGCTACCCAGGCAGCCAGCCACGAGTACCGCCGACCCGTGTTTATCCGTTTCGATTCACGGGTCGGTCACGGAGGGCGCACGCCCTCGCTGGACGCTGCGGCCGTACCCGAGAGCGTCCGGAGCGACTCGCGAACCGACGCGTCGAACACCGTCTCGGGGACGAGGGGCTGGTCGCCCTCCCGCGCGAGGTCGGCGACGAACTCGCGACACTCGACCGAGGGGTGTGTCCCGACGGCGGTCGTCCCCGCGACCGCGGCGAGTTCGAACACGTCGGCCTCGAGGTCGGCGTCGGTCGCCGCCGCCCCCGAGGATCGACGGCGCGTCTGGTCGCGCCCGAAGTTCCGAACCGTCTCGACCGCCCGCCCGGCGGCCTCGGTCCGGGCGAGCAGGTGAAAGCCCCGGGCGACGAGGACGTCGGCCACGAGCACGTCGACGTTGGCCGTTTTCAGGTCGTCGGCGGCGGTCCCACCGCTGTCGTCCAGCGGATCGTCGTCGGCCTCCCACGGCGGGTCGGCGGCGAGCGCGCGCGTCAGTCGGAGCCCCTCGTAGACGAGCTGGGTTCCGGCGGCGCGCTCGGCGACGGCCTCGAACGCGATCGAGTCGTTGACCCCCCGCGCACACAGCACCGCGAGCACCCCGGGTGCCATCGCGCCCTCGTCCACGACGGTTCCGACCACCTCGCCGAACACCGCAGGACCGACGTCTCCGAGGGCCTCCCGCGCGGCACGCCGGACATGGGAGGCCTCCTCCATTGGCCATAAATAGCCGCGGGGAGGGCAAAGGCCTTTGGAAACCGCCCCCACCACTGGGCATGATCGAGACGACGATCGAGGGCCGCGTGGCGTTCGTCACCCTCGATCGACCCGGCCGCCGCAACGCGCTGACGAACCGGCCCCCGATCACCTGGACGGCCCCCTTCGTTCGGGTGGCGTAGATACCGTTCTCCCAGCCGCGAAGAACCGGATCGACGAACTGCACCACCCCTTCGTTCGCGCGACCGACGAACGCGCCCACGACGCCGCCGGGGACGTGGCCCGGTGGTGGATCCGACCCCATCCACGCGTGCGAGCCGGCGTTGGTGCCGCCGCGGGCGCGGAGGTCGTCGATCCGGACGCTCGCCGTTTCGGTTGCCGCGACCGGGCGCAACAGCGCCCCCTGGTCGTCGCCGACGGCCTCGGCCGCACCACGATACGTGACGTCGCGCGCGTCGATGTGGCCGTCCGTGCGCAACAGCACCGAGACGGCGGCCTGCCCGGCGCGCTGATCGAAGGTGAACCCCTCGAACAGCCCGCGCGAGAGACCGTAGATCTTCATCTCACAGCGGAGATCACGATCGAGTCGAAGTACGGCCCGGGAACCGACGATACCGAAGGTCCCGTCAGGGGAGATGCTGAACCCGTCCGCCACGCGGTAGGTTCCGGGCGGGAAATCGAGGAGCACGCCGTCGAGATCGCCGGCGGCGTCGGCCCGTTCGAGCGCCGCATCGATCGGGTCGTCCGATCCGAGTTCGAGGTACTCGACCGCGTTCGCGACGCGATCGAAGCCCGACGAGTCCGACCGTTGGGCGACGTTCCGCTCGACTACGGCGAGGGCGCGGTGTGCGCTCCGTGACGGTTGTCCCGGAGTGTGGAACCGTCCGTCGCCGGGAGCGGTGTCCCCGGTCCGTTCCATCGCGGGTGCGACAGCATCGTTCGGCGTTGCGGCTCCCGCATCCGCGAGCGTTCCGGTGGCGGTGATCCCGGCACTGGCCCGGAGGAACGCGCGTCTCGTGCTCGAAGTACCCGAGTTCGGCGGCTCGTCACTCACGAGACCGTGCTCCCGTTGTCGGGGCGTGCACTGTCGCAGCCAATGCTAGAAATTCGATCATATCTCCGGAATCCCGAGTGCGGAGAGCGAGACGACATCGAGGGTTCCGAGCGCGTACAGCGCCACGACCGCGGCGAACCACGGGACGAACCCGAGCACGGCTGCGGTCGCCCACCCACCGGGATGCTGGAGGGCAACGGCAACGATCCAGGCGACGAGCGCTGACAGCGGGCCGACGATCGGCACTCGACCGACGGAGAAGCTCACGGCACCCCACGCGACGGCTCCGGCCGCTGCCATGAGAAACGCAGTTTCGGGACGAATCGCGTCGTCGACGACGAGTCGGACGCCGGCGAAGATGCCGATACCACCGACGAGGAGACTCACGGCAGTTATGACGATCGTGTCGAGTGCCGTCATCTACTGCTCCGATCGTCGCCGGCGACGTTATTCTTTTGTTCCGTTCAGGCGATAGACCCACCGAAACACCGAGGAAGCACGTTCGGAGCGTGATACACGACCGAGACTGACAGTCGACGCTTCAGTCGAGCGGCTCGGGCGCGGACGGCATGTGACGCTTGTGCTCGCTTCGTGCGACCAGGCCTTCGACGGTCTCGATCCGCGCCGCGTCGATCCCGAGTTCACGAGCGGTCGCTGCCTTCGAGAGCGGACCGTCGATATGGAGCGCGAGCACGGCGTCGAGCGTGTCGTAGCCGAGGCCCATTTCGTCCTCGTCGGTCTGGCCGACCCACATCCCCGCCGTCGGGGTCTTTTCCACGAGGTCGTCGGGAACGCCAACGTAGCGGGCGAGCTGGCGGACCTGCATCTTGTAGAGGTTGCCGATCGGGTTGCAGTCGACGGCCTGATCGCCGTACTTCGTGTAATAGCCCGCGAGCGCCTCGCTCCGGTTGCCGGTTCCGAGTACGATCCGGTTCTCGTAGTTGGCGACGAAGTAGTTGAGGACCCCGCGCGTGCGAACGCGGACGTTGCCGACCGCCGTCGTGAGCGCTTCGGAGTCCGGCTCGCCATCGAGGTCGGCCGGAAACGCCTCGCGGAACGATTCGACGATCGGTTCGATCCCGATCACGTCGTACGAGATGTCGAGATCGTCGGCGACACGCTCGGCGTCGCTCATGTTCTCCTGTCTGTTGACCTCGCTCGGCATGACCAGGCCGTGGAGCCCCTCCTCTCCCAGCGCCTCGACCGCGAGATGGGCGGTCAGCGTGCTGTCGATGCCGCCCGAAAGCCCGAGCACCGCCCCCTCGGCCCCCGCATCGTCGACCGTCTCGCGGACGAACTCGGTGATGTGTTCGCGGCGCACGTCGAGTTCGTTCTCCGAGAGGGTGAGGTCGAGCGGTGCGTCGGTTTCCGTGATCGTTTCCGCGTCGGACATTGCCAGTCGTAGGCGGCCGAGTCACTAATAGCTACCACCCGGGCCGAGAAACTGGCCGTTCGGTCGCTTTCTTCAGGGTTGCCGGCGAAGTCGGAGGGGAGCGTTCAGGCGAGTCGATCGAAGAGGTCACGACGTTTCTCGACGATCTCTTCGATCCGGTCCTTGTACGCTTCGAGGTTCTCGTCATCGCGCTCTCCTTGCTGGCTCATGGTAGTGCTCGCAGTAACATTCGACGCGGCATCAATGCTCCGGCAGTCTCGATTCGTCGATTTCGCCGGTTTCGAACCAGGCCGCGAGTTCAGCCACATCGAACAGCCCGGCGCGCCGCACAACGCGCTCGACGAGTTCGTCGTCGGGCGATGGCTCGATACCGTTCTCCCGAAGGTAGTTCTCCGTCACAGCCCACGCCGTCCGCTTGTTTGCGTCCTCGAAGACGTGGGTGCTCTCGATCTTCCAGAGCAGCGTCGCTGCCCGACGATACGGGTCGTCGTGCTTAGCAGCCGGTTCGAGCACCTCGCGGCGGAGCGTGCGCTTCGGGGCCGCCGTCATCGTCCCCGTGTATTTGAGATCGTACAGTTCCTCGATCCTGTCGTGAGCAGCGATGATCTGTGCTGGCGTCGGGAGGTCGTCGGTTATGGGTTCGTCCCGGATCCGTTCGACGGTTCGTTTCCGCTGGGTGATGAATCTACGGGGAGGCGATGGTGAACAGCAACAGGTTGTGAGCACCAGGTCCGAGTCCGACGGCCGCGACCGCCCCGAGCAGCAGGTAGCCCTCGGCAGGCTCCTCGCGAACGTACCCAGACATGAGAACGACGACGACCGCCGCGAGCACGAGTTTGACGAGTATAAATAGCCACGCCGCGCCGAGAACCGGTGCCGTCGGGAGATCGGCGGCGAAGGTGATGATCGCGCGCGAGACCGGCGACTGCTCGCCGAACCCCAGCACGTCGATCCCGACCGCGGTCGAGACGCCGTCGAGGGTGTGCCCGAACACCGCGAGCGCGCCGACGCCACCGGTGATCCGTGTCTCGGGGACGATTCGGCGCAGGCCGCCCCAGACGACGGCCGCCAATACCACAGTGATGACGAGCCCGGCCGACGGCCACGCCAGTGTAAGCCCCTCGCGCGTGCCCGTACCGAACGCGAGCGCCCACCCGATGGCCGCGATCGCTGCGATACCCCCCACGAGCCCGACGACGCCTGGTACCGACGGCAACCGCCACCGATCCGTGGGGAGTCCAGCCGCCGCCGTGGCCGCCCACACCGCGCCCGCGAGCACCGCGATCGAGACGTACACTGTGGGCGAACTGAAAAACGGGGCGACCCCTTCGGGAACTCCATCGACCTGGTAGAGGACGTAGCAGCTCGATCCGGCGACCATCCACGGCGCGAACGCGACCACCACCCGGTCGGTGACCCGCGGCGGGAGCGTCGACCCCTCGGGAAGCACCTGGGCGGGAACCATGGCAAACGGAGCGGCCGGCGCGGGCGAAAGGGTTCCGATCGCCGAGGCGCAGAGTTTTGTCCATGGCTCCGCTCGCCCTCGCATGGACCGCGCCGCCTTCGCCGCGAAAATCGATCACACCATCCTGGGGCCCGAAACCACGCCGTCCGATGTCGAGCGAGTCGTGAGGGAGGCCGACGAGTACGGGATGAACGCCTGCGTGCCGCCGTGTTACCTCGACACCGCGAGCGAGACCGCGCCCGAGGTGACCATGGTTACTGTGATCGGGTTCCCGCACGGCCAGCACGCCCCCGAGACGAAGCACACCGAGGCGGTCCGGGCGTGGGAGGCGGGGGCGGACGAGCTCGACGTGGTGATCAACGTCGGCCGGCTCCGCGCGGGCGAGGGCGAGGCCGTGACGTCGGAACTCGCCGAAGTCGTGGCCGCGGTGCCGCTCCCGGTGAAGGTCATCATCGAAGCCCCCCTACTGAACGACGACGAGAAGCGCCGCGCGTGTGGCTGTGCGGTCGACGCCGACGCCGACGTCGTGAAGACCGCGACCGGGTTCGCAGAGGGGGGCGCGACGGTCGCCGACGTCGAACTCATGAGCGAGTTTCTCCCGGTGAAGGCCAGCGGCGGCGTCAGCAGCTACGGGGAGGCGAAAGCGATGCTGGAAGCGGGCGCGGAGCGGATCGGCGCGTCGAGCGGCGTGACGCTCGTCGAGGAGTTCGAGAGCAGCAAGTGAGGCCTGGCCATCGCTTGAACGGTCAGCGATACACGACCCTGGCGACGAGCGAGGTCAGTTGAAGTCGATCGTTGTTCAAAACCGGAAACGCTCACCGATCTTCCTCGTTGTTATGTACGTGAGTCCGTGAACCTTCGATAGAAAATCGAACCGATGTCGAAACGAGAAACGGTCACCGTCGCGGAGGTACTCGATCGCATCCCGATCGGCGCGTTCCACCGCCGGCTGCTAGCGGTCTGTGGCAGCGCGTGGGCGCTCGACGGGATGGAGGTCATCATCATCAGCTTCACCCTTCCCGTACTGATCGAGGCGTGGACGCTCTCGGGGCTCTCGGCCGGATTGCTCGGCTCGGCGAGCCTGATGGGGATGGTGCTCGGCAACTGGGGGTGGGGCTGGTACGCCGACCGGCACGGCCGTCAGGTCGCCTTCCAGTGGACGGTACTGGTCTACGGCGTCTTCACCGGACTGACCGCGCTCGCGGTCGGCTTTTACTCGGGCTTTGCGCTGCGCTTTCTGACAGGAGTGGGCCTTGGCGGTGCGCTCGCAGTCGATACGTCCTACCTCTCCGAGCATCTCCCGACCGACCGTCGGGGTCGATATCTGGTCTACCTCGACGCGTTCTGGCCGGTGGGCTACGTTTTGGCGGTGGTGCTCGCGTGGGTCTTCCTCGCCGCGCTTCCCGCCGGTGGGATGGTCTCGTTGCCGGTCGTCGGCGCGGTGGCGGGCTGGCGGCTGCTGTTCGCGGCCGCCGGGTTCCCCGCCTTGCTGGTGTTCGTGATCCGCTCACAGCTCCGCGAGACCCCCTACTACCTCGCGCGCACCGGCGACGTCGAGGGCGCGAACGAGCGCCTCGCGGCGATCGCCGAGGAGAACGGCGAGGAGCACGCCCCGCCCGCAGTCGAGGGGTCGATCCGATACTGACTCTGGTTCGCCATCAACTTCGGGTACTACGGCGTGTTCATCTGGCTACCCCAAACCGTGGGCGCGGCCGGCGTCGTCGGCAACGTCTACGGCTACTTCCTGCTCGTCGGGTTCGTCCAGTTCCCCGGCTACTTCAGCGCGGCCTACCTCGTCGAGAAGATCGGCCGAAAGCCCACGCTCGGGAGCTATCTCGTGCTCTCGGGCGTCTTCACGTTCGTGTTCGCCACGTCGATGCCCGGCGTCTCGCTGTTCGGCGTCGCGCTCTCGGGCTTTTGGCCCTTCTTCGGCGGGTTGCTCGCGGCGAGTTTCTTCTCGCTCGGGGCGTGGGGCGCGATCTACGCCTACACCCCCGAGCTGTTCCCGACCGAGGCGCGCGCGACCGGCAACGGCTTTGCTGGCGGCGTCGGCAAGATCGCGGCCGTCATCGGTCCGATCCTCGCGGGCGCGCTGGTCGAGATCGGGTATCTCGCCGCGCTCGTCCCGCTCGCGATCGCGTTCGCGGCCGGCGGGATCGCGGTTCTGGCGTTCGGCCGCGAGACGAAGGGCGAACCGCTCACGTAGAGCCGGACGCCGCCGCCGACACGCAGTCGGCCCAGCTCTCGACAACGCACCGGCGACCATCCTGCCCATCGCCGGCCGACGCTGGAACGAGGTACGGCAATTGAATCCCTTGTCATTTGAAGGGAAACTCGGTTAGAGGTCGGGCACGGTAGTTGCATCACGGACGATCGATGGAAACAGAGACAAGCAACGCGACTCGCTCGCTCGATCGAACAGTTCTCCAGGATCTCTTCCAGGAATGCGAGTGGGTCCACCTGGCGCTCGGCCTCCTCGGGAACGTGTTGTTCTTCGGGGGGAGCGTGCTGTTCCTGTTCGAGGGTCAGGCCCAGACGTACGGCGTCTGGGCGTTCGTGATCGGATCGTTCCTCATGCTCGTCGGGTCGATCGGCGAAGCAGTGGTCAAGAGCGCACAGGACGGCTCGTGACACCGCGAAGGCGGCCCGCTCCGTCGGCGATTCGCTGAATCGAGGGGGCTGCCACCATCCGTTTTTGCCCCCTTCGTCCCCGTTCGATCGGGCGTTCGAAGCGTTGCGGTCCTCGATGGGGGAGTAGTTCTATCACGGAGGGCGGATTCATCCGAACGTGATCCCGAACGAGACCGATGCGACGGCCCCGACGCCGGATCGAACCGACCACGAGGAGCCGATCGTGCGACCGTTCGGGTACGTGGCCGACGAACCGATCGTTCGGCGGATCGGCGATCGGGAGCTGTTTCTCGGCAACTGGTTCGCCGCTGATCCCGCACGCCACGAGCGAACGTTCGAGCACGTCCTCTCGGTCACCAGTGAGGAGCGAGCGCTGACGACCCACCACCATCCGCTCGACGACGGCCCCGACAACGACTGGCCGGCGTTCGAGGCCGCCGTAGACACGGCGCGAGCGCTCTACCGGCGTGACGGCTCGGTGTTGATCCACTGCACGGCCGGGATCTCGCGAAGCAGCGTGCTGGTAGCGACGACGCTCGCCGCCGAGGAGGACCGGCGGCTCGACGAAGCGTTCGCCGTCGTCCACGACGCTCGACCGCACGCCGTTTCCCATCCGACGCTCCACGAATCGGCGGTGATCTACCTCGCCGCCACGCGATAGTCGTCTCTTAGCCGAGGTCCGGCATGGAACCCGCCCTGGGCGAACGAGTCGTCGCGCTTTTTGCCGCGCGCGCCAGAGGACCGACGACAGCGGATGGCCAGCTACCACCTCGAAACCTACGGCTGCACCGCGAACCGCGGGGAGAGCCGCGCGATCGAGCGCCGGCTCCGCGACGGCGGCCATCATCCCGTCAACGGCCCCTCGGCGGCCGACGTGGCCATCCTCAACACCTGCACCGTGGTCGAGACGACCGAGACCAACATGCTCAGTCGGGCGCGCGAACTCGAAGCCGCAACCGCCGATCTCGTCGTCACCGGCTGCATGGCGCTCGCCCAAGGCGAGGAGTTCGCCGACCTCGACGCCACGGTCTGTGGCTGGGACGAGGTCCCCGAGGTCGTTCTCAACGGCGAGTGTCCGACCACAACTGCCGGCACGGAGCCGATCCTCGATGGTGTGATCGGTATCCTCCCGATCGCGCGGGGCTGCATGAGCGACTGCTCGTACTGCATCACCAAGCACGCCACCGGCAAGATCGACTCGCCCCCAGTAGAGGAAAACGTCGAGAAAGCCCGCGCGCTGGTCCACGCCGGCGCGAAAGAAATTCGGGTGACGGGCCAGGACACCGGTGTGTACGGCTGGGACGACGGCGAGCGCAAACTCCACGAACTCCTCGATCGGATCTGTACGATCGACGGCGACTTTCGGGTCCGGGTGGGGATGGCGAACCCAAAAGGAGTCCACGGAATACGCGAGGAACTCGCCGAGGTCTTCGCCGAAAACGAGGAACTCTACAACTTCCTCCACGCACCGGTCCAGAGCGGAAGCGACGACGTGCTCGGGGAGATGCGCCGTCAGCACCAGGTGCGCGAGTTCCGGGAGGTGGTCGAGGCCTTCGACGACCGCCTCGATCATTGGACGCTCGCAACCGACTTCATCACGGGCTTCCCGACCGAGACCGACGGCGATCACGAAGCGTCGATGGACCTATTGCGCGAAACCCGACCGGAGCGGATCAACGTCACTCGCTTTTCGAAGCGGCCAGGCACCGACGCCGCCGAGATGAAGGGTCTCGGCGGCACCATCAAGAAGGAGCGCTCGTCGGCGATGACCGACCTGAAGATGGACGTCGTGGGCGCGGCCTACGAGTCGATGGTCGGCGAGCGCCACGAGGTGCTGGTCGTCGAGCCGGGCACCGGAGAGTCGGTGAAGTGCTACGACGAGGCCTACCGTCAGGTCATCATCCAGGACGCACCCGACCACGGCGTCGAATCGGGGGACTTCCTCACCGTCGAGATTACGGGCCAGAACACGGTGTACGCGTTCGGCGAACCGGTCTGAGTCGCTCGTGGAGGACGACCGGCGAGATGTCGCTGGGACAAAACACTTACGACACCGCTCCGACGGTCGAGACGATGGCCCCGACGAGGCGCGACGCCCTCCGAACCGCTGCACTCCTCTGCGGCCTCGGCAGTCTGGCCGGTTGCGTCACGCAAAACTCCACGTCGTCGAACGGGGCGAGTCAAGGAGATGGTCGACCAACGACGAGGACGGCGACCGGAACCGAGCCGTCGACAGTCGAGCAGACACTAACCGAACGAACCGCGACCGAGCGGCCCCCGACCGAACCGACACGGCCTCCATCGGCGGCATCGGCATCGGGCCGGTGACCGACGCGCTCGTGACGAACAACATCCCGCCGGCGCCACCACGACGGGCGCGACGCCCGATCACAAGACGTCACCGGAGTCGATTGTCACGCCGCCATCCGACGAGCGGGTTCGGTCGGTCGGCGATGTCCGGGTCGCCGTGACGAACCTCATTGCTCGAAAAGTAATCGCTTACGACTCGCTCCTCGGTTCGGGGGGTGTCCTCGCCAGACCCGATCGGCAGTTCGTCGTTGCCACGGTTCGGAGTGCCTCCGGAAGCGAGTTCGACGCCGCTGGACCGCCCGAGTACGATGCTTTCTCCTTGGTTGCCGACAGCGAGACGTTTCCGGCCGTCACCGTCGAGGAACGAACAGCCGGCGGGACCACAGCTTCGCTCGCTGGTCGCGGTGATCGCGGCTATGGCACTATCGATACTGGTGGATGGCCGACTGGTTGGATCGCTTTCGAACCGCCGTCGCCCCTCGAAACCGGGAACGCAGCCATCCGTTGTCAACACGGCAACGAGACCGCGACGTGGCCGCTGCCGGATAGCGTGGTCGAGACGCTTGCGAGGACCGGGCCGTCGTTCGAACTCCAGTCGTTCAGTGCCGAGCGGAACGGACCCGAGGTCGAACTCTCGCTCGTCGCCACGAACGTCGCCGATGTCGATGGCGAGTTCCTCGCGGCGGTCTACTGGCCGACGACTGCCATCGCCGACGACG
>PXSV01000165.1:0-2981 GCA_003022685.1 Halobacteriales archaeon SW_9_67_24
GATCGTGATGGCGCTCGCGATCGCCGGCGTGATCGCCGCGGGCACGACGACGATCGCTGGCGCGGAACACGTCGACGTCTCCTTCCCCGACTTCTTCGAGGAGCTGGCGGGGCTGGGGGCCGAAGTAGCTCTCGACTGACCGGCTGTGACTCCCCTCCACCCGCTGCCGAAACCTTTAGTTACTCAGATCTTGAGTAACTATCGTGCTTCACGACTCGCTCGCCGATGATCTCCGCGAGGACGAACTCGCACCGGGGTTCGTCCGACCCGCGTGGGAGGACTACTGCTTCGCCAACATTCCTGATACCGTCCTCGCTCTGTTCGGTGACGAGGCCGACCGGCCGCTTCCAGCGAACGTCTTCGAAGGGATATCGACCGACATCGACCACGTGGTGCTCGCGTTCGTGGACGGGTTCGGCTGGAACCACTTCCAGCGCGTCCGGGACGACCACTCGCTCCTGACGAGACTGGCCGAGCGCGCGACAGTCACGCCGCTGACGAGCGGCTATCCGAGCGGGACCGCGGCTGCAGTCTCGACGATCCATACCGGCCGCCAGCCGGTCGAACACGGAATCCTCGGCTGGAACACGTACGTCGAGGCGCTCGGGGGGACCGTTCAGGCACTTCCCTTCGCCGACCGTGATCGTACTCCGTTGGGAGAGGTCCGCGACGATCCCGACCCTGCGGCGCTGATCGACGAACGAACGCTCTACGAGCGTCTCGACGCCGACTCGGTGCTCGTCCAACCCGAGGGGATCGGCGCGAACCCGTACGATGCACAGGTCGCCCGTGGGGCCGAACTCGTCAACTACGACAACGCCGCACAGGCCGCCTACCGGGTTCGTGAGCGGCTCGAAGCGGCGTCGAAGCCGACGTACTGTTACTGCTATCTCCCGAACGTGGACGCACGCTCGCACGCAGCCGGCGTGGCTCACGGAGAAACCGACGCCCAACTCGGGAGTATCTCCCACGCCATCGAGCGCGAAGTCGTCGGGAAACTCGACTCCGCGGTTGCCGAGCGCACACTGCTACTCCTGATTGCCGACCACGGGGAGATCGATACCGTTCCCGAGGAGCGCATCGACATCGGCACACTCGATCTCGATGAGCATCTCCAGCGGGACGAGAGCGGCGAACCGATCCCCGTGCTCGGCAGCCCGCGCAACCTCCAGTTTCACGCCCGCGAGGGCCACCACGACGCGCTGCGTGCCGAACTCGAAGCAGGTCTGGCAGCACTCGATCCGGTCGTGTTCGACCGCGAGCGGATCGTCGACGCGGGATTGTTCGGCGACCGAGAGCAAAGCGGGCGGTTCGAGCGGCGGTGTCCGGATCTGCTCGTCGTGCCTCGCAAGGGGTTCGCACGGGATGACGACCATCTCCCGAAGGTCGGGATGCACGGCGGGCTGCATCCCGACGAGATGCTGGTTCCGTTTGCGGCTGCGCGAATCGACACGCTACAGCGGTGAATCAGTCGCCGGTACGGTCAGACTAACCGAGAGGCAACGACGGGAAGCGGTCGGGAGAACCGTTCTTCCGACGACCCTTGGCCGGCGCATGGCTCCCATCGAGTCGTTTGAGCACGACAGTACTGCGGGCCGAATCGCGTTCGGTTGCGGGACCATCGGTGATTTCGGGGCGACGTTCGCGGCACTCGACGCCGACCGCGCGCTCGTGGTCTGTGGGTCGAACGTCGGCGCGAACCGCCGACTGATGGACGTCGCAAGTCCGACGGGCGCGGGGATCGCTACGACCGGCGACGACTTACGGCTGCTGACACCACCGAGCATGTGCGCGCCGAGGCGGAACCGGCTTGCAGATCAGCGCCGACCACACCCGCTATCGTGTGCGCTACATGGTTACCGGGGCCGCTGTACCGTCTTACCAGGGCCGTTGCACCGTCTTCCCTTCGGGGCCGAAGACCCTCCTCAAGAGTTGGTGTTGCGCCCGTCGGAAGTGTCGATTGAGCGTCGGTGCGGCGATGCCATCTCACAGAGCGCGTCGTTGACGAACGAGAACCGGAGGTCCTCGTCGAGGGAGCAAATCCCGTCGTCGACGGTGTCGATGACCGTCTCGTAGCGTTCGAGTTCGTCCTTCGCGCTTTCCTCCGGCGACCCCTCACGGACGACACAGACGACGAATCCGTTCCCGGTCGCTCGTAGCGACAGCTCCAGTGGCATCGTCCTGCCGTCGCGCCGTCGGCCGACGCTCTCGCCGCGCCAGTGGCCCTCCTCGTGGACCTGCGGCAGCACCTCGGTCTCGATGCGCTCGCGCTCGTCGGACCCGTAGCGGTCCTGCCACGTCGTCCCGACGAGGTCGTCGGGGTCGTCGTAGCCGTACACGTCGGCGAACGGGCGATTGGTGTAGACGTACTCGTCGCCGTCGAGTACCCCCACCCCGTCGATCGATACGGCTCCGAACGCCCGCCACTCGACGGCTTCATGCGCCTCGTCGCTCATGCACACAAAAGCCCGTGCCAACACGTATCAAACTTCCCCGCAACGCTACGTCGTTAGCGTCGGTTTTCTTGTCGAGAGTGGATCCAGGGGAGCGACAGAATGACCGTGATTCATACTGTCGGACAGAACTGTCTCGGAAACGACGCTGGACTATCCAGTTGCTGTCCGACGTCTTCAGCCGGTCGACATTCACGTGTTTCTGTCCGACAGTATCACCCACCGTCCTGCCACTACCCTTGGGGACGGGTTCGAGAGTGGACCCCCGACGATCGCAGCAGGGACGGCAACGAACGGTGGTCGGTAGTGGCCGAAGCAACCGACACCGGGAAGCGATGGCCGAGCAAACGCGCTCCGACGCGGGGGAGCGACGCGTGATCCTTCGTTTGCTTGAACTCCCGTTCCGCTTCGTGGGTTTCGTCGTTTCCTTGGTGCTCGTTCTCGCGGTGGTCGAGGCGCTGGGACTCTCACTGTACCTGCGGTGGGCGGGCGAGCCGGCGCTCGAAACCCTCCTCGCCGGCGGCGTCA
>PXSV01000165.1:3082-16537 GCA_003022685.1 Halobacteriales archaeon SW_9_67_24
CGGTGACGACGCCCGACACTGCCGATCGGTACCACCACTGGCTGCGCTGACGAAACCAGGCGGCGAGTCATAGGGTCGGTTGTACGTCCTCCCTGTATTTCGCCGACACGGGGTCGGCGGCTACTGGGAGACAGTCAGGACAATCCCTATGAACACCGCCTCGCGTGACCGGCCCGACGTCTCAGACCCGCTCGGGCCGCCACCCGCCGTCGACGGCGACGTTCTGGCCGCTCAGGTAGTCGCTGTCTTCCTCCAGGAAGAACAACATTGCCTGGCACATGTCCTCGAATTTCGCCGGTCGGCCGCGGGGCAGGTCGTCGGGGAACACCGCGGAGTTCTCGACGACGTACGGCGAGATCGCGTTCACGGTGATCCCCCTCTTCTGGGTGTCGGCGGCGAGCATCCGGGTGAACATCAGGACGCCCGCCTTCGCCACGAAATAGGGGAAGTTCTGCGGGCTGACGAGCAACCGATCGGCGCTCGCGTAGCCGACGTTGACGATCCGTCCCCACTCGGCCGCGCGCATCCCATCCAGTGCGCGCTTCGAACAGAGGTAGGTCCCGTTCAGGTTGGTTTCGAGCACCCGGTTCCACGTCTCGAAATCGATCTCCTCCCAGTGAGTCGGCGCGAACGCCCCGACGTTGTTCACGAGCACATCCACGCTCCCCAACTCGTCTTCGACGGTCGCGAAACAGTCGTCGACGGCGTCGGGATCGGTCACGTCGGCCTGGACGGTCGTGACGTCGACGCCGTGCCCGCGGGCCGTCTCGGCCACCTCGCTCGCGGCGTCGGCGCTAGTGTTGTAGTGGACGGCGACAGACGCACCGCGGTCGGCGAGCGCGAGCAGGAGTTCGCGGCCGACGCCCTTCGCGCTGCCGGTCACCAGTGCTGTACGCCCGGTGAGGTCGGGATCGATCATGTCCCGCGTCCGCGCTCGGCGGACATATACCGTCCGGACGGGGAAACGCTCTTGTCGGATCGCCATGAGAAGGGAACGATGGCGACGGATGGGTCGAACGAGGAACTGTACGGGGTCGTCTACCGGGCGGTGAGCGACGCACTGTGGAACGTCGTCGGTACCGTGACGTTGGCTGGGGTGCTCGTCGTCGTGTTCTTCGTCGGACTGTCGATACTGTCGTCCGCAGCCACGGCAGGAGGGGCGGGCGGTTCGATCGTCGGCGTCGTTCTCGGCACGGCGATCGCCGGGGGTACCGCGTTCGGGTTCGCGTGGCCGTTCGATCTCCTCCCGTGGTCCTGACGGGTTCCGGCGTGTCACGCCGACGAACCACGAGGAACTAAGTCGGCGAGTGCGACCAAGCGTGTATGGCGATGTACGCCGGCGTCGACCTCGGCGCGACGAACGTCCGGGCGGTCGTCGCCGACGCCGACGGCGAGATCCGCGGCAGCGACGGCCGGCCGGTTCCCCCCGACCCACTCACGGGGCTGCCGGTCACCGAGGCGATCCTCGACTGTCTCCGGGCGGCGTGCGCGGCGGCGGACACGTCTCCAGGGACGATCGCGGCGGTCGGAGTGGCCGCCGCCGGCCGGCTCGACCCCACCGAGGGGATCGTCGAACCCACGAACATCCCGGTCGACACCGTCCCGCTCACGGGGCCGATCGCGAACCTCGTCGACACCGACCGGATCCATCTCCACAAGGACGTCGCCGCCGGCGTCATCGGCGAGCGGTACCACGCCGAACGCAACCCCGACGACATGGTGTACCTCACGATTTCGAGCGGGATCGGCGCGGGCGTCGCCGTCGACGGCTCCGTTCTTCGGGGGTGGGACAGCAACGCCGGCGAGGCCGGCCACCTGACCGTCGATCCCGACGGGCGACGGACCTGTGGCTGCGGTCACGACGGCCACTGGGAGGCGTACTGCTCGGGCGTCAACATCCCGGACTACGCACGACTGCTCTGGAACGATGCCGATCGCCCCGCGACCGCCCTTCCGATCGACGACGAGGCGTTCGACGCCGTCGACGTGTTCGCCAACGCCCGCGAGGACGACTTCGCCGGGCGGGTCGTCGAGAAACTCGCGGAGTGGAACGCGATGGGGGTGGCGAACGTGGTCCACGCCTACGCGCCGCTCGTGGTCTCGATCGGCGGCGCGGTCGCGCTCAACAACGAGGCCCTGGTGGTCGATCCGATCCGCGAGCGCCTCGGTGACCTCGTGATGACCAACGTCCCGGAGGTCCGACTCACCGCCCTTGGCGACGACGTCGTGGTCCGGGGCGCGCTCGCCAGCGCGCTCACCGGCGGCACCGGCGACAAGGCGGATCGGCGCGGGTAGGGGTCGGCGGATCGGCGGGCCGGCGGTCGGACCCCTCAGTCCCGGATCAGACGTCGGCGTCGATCGCCGCGCCGCACTCGGGGCATTCGAGCCCCATTCCCTCGTCGGTCATCGTGATCGCCAGCACGTCGCTCTCGTCGCACTCGGGGCAGGGCTGGGGAACACGCCCCTCGGTGGACTCCTTCGGCGCGCCGAGCGCCAGCGCGACGACGCGCTCGTCGCCCTCGTTGCGCCCCTGTTGGAACTCGCCGGGTGCGAACCGGATCGCCTCGCCGGCCGCCACCTCGACGCGTTCGCCCTCGGCGGTGGCCTCGGCCTTGGTTTCGAAGGTCGCGGTTCCCTCCTGGACGTAGAAGACCTCCTCCTGGTCGAGGTGGGCGTGCAACCCGCCCGAGAACGCCTGGTCCGGCTCCAGGGCGTAGTAGTTCAGCGCGAGGTCCTCGGTACCGAGCGGGTCGGAGAGGCCGCGCCGGTCGGCGTCGCCCATCTCGCTTCCGTCCGTATCGTCGATGGCAATCTTCTCCATGCAAGGCCCCGCTACCGCCGACACGAACAAAAATCCCCCTCCGGGTTCGCGAGGGGATCGACGGACCGCCGGAACCACAACCCATACCCGCCCCCGACCGAAGACCGCGTATGCGACGCCGGGAACTGCTGTGCACTGCGGTCGGGACGCTCATCCTGCCGGCCGTTACTCGGCGCTCGGCCGCACAGTCGGCCTACGAGCCGCTCGGGCGCGTCCCGCTCGACGGCGCGACCGAGGTCGTCGTGAGCGACGACGGCCGGACGGCGTTTCTCGCCGCCACGACCGGGTTCGGGACGGTGGACCTGAGCGATCCCGGAAATCCCCAGGTGCTCGCCGAGCGCCGAGGCCTGCTCGCCGACCGCGAGAACGGTCCCCTTCAGGACATCCGCGATGCCACGGTCGCCGGCGACCGCCTCGCCGTCGTCGGTCCCGCGAACCCGAACGAGAGGATCAACGCGATGGTGCTCTACGACGTGAGCGATCCCGCAAGTCCGAAGCGGGTCGCGATTCACGAAACCGACTACGCCATCCACAACGCCTTTCTCACCGATGGCCGGGCGTACCTCTCGCAGTTCGACGGCGAAACCGTCGGGATGACGATCGTCGACATCGGGAACGACAACCCCGAGCGCGTCGGGCGCTGGTCGATCCTCGACGGGCCCGACTGGAGCGAGATACCCCTGTCCCCCGCAACGGTTCACGACATCTGGGTCCAGAGTGGGACGGCGTACGTCGCTCACTGGGACGCCGGGACGTGGCTGGTCGACGTGCGCGATCCGGGGGAGCCGACCGCGATCACCAGGATCGGTGGGCTTGCACCCGACGAACTCGCGTCGCTGTCGGGCGAGGCGCTCCGGCGCGCCCAGCTCGTGCCGCCGGGTAACTCCCACTACGTGACTGTCGACGACGACGCCGCGGTCATGGGGGTCGGCGTCGAATCGTGGGCGGTCGAGGGCGAGGGCGGACCGGGCGGGATCACGCTCTGGGACATCGAATCCCCGCGCGAGGCCGAAGAGCTCGCCACGATCGACGCGCCACCGACGCCGGCCCCGAGCTACGACGGGCTCTGGACCACTGCCCACAACTTCGAGCTCACGAACGATCGACTCTACTCGTCGTGGTACCGCGGCGGCGTGAAGATCCACGACGTGAGCGATCCCGCGAACCCCGAGGAACTCGCCCACTGGCGGCGAACCGAGGAGACGAGCTTCTGGGCGAGCGTGCTCGCGGTTCCCGGGGACTTTTTCGTTGGCTGTAGCTGGAACCAGTACGGCGAGCTTCCCCAGGCGTACCTCTACACGTTCCCCGACCGCGCCAGCCCGGTACCGAACCCGGCGACAGCAGCCGCGACCGACCGCAACGCGCCGGCGACGCGAACCGGACCGAACCGCAGCGCAACGACGAACCGCGACGCGACGACCGCGAACGGCTCCGCACCGGGGGCGACCGGCTTGACAGGGGGGACCGAAACGCCGCTCGACGGAACAAATGGAGGGGGAGGGGGTAGTGCCGGAGCGGGACCGGGCTTCGGCGTGCCCGCGGCACTCGGCGGGCTCGGGCTCGTGGCGTGGCGATACCACCGGCGTGGTGGCGAGTCGGAGTAACGTTGGAGGGCGACCAGTAATCGATCACCGCAGCGCGTCGCGGTCGGCCGCGAAGCGCACCCGGTTGTGGACCGTTGGCCCGAGCGAGAGTTCGACCACGTTCTCGGTGAGTACGCGCCCGCCCTCGACCGGGACGCCCCACGTCGCGAAGCGGAGATACCCACGAATATCGTCGGCGTGGGTGAACAGGTCGAGGTACACGACGTCGTGTTCGGGGAACTCGCCTACGCTGTGAGCCTGGTCCATGTCGGAGTACACGGTATCGAGCCCGTCGAAGAACGATTCGAGGTCGTCGGCGGCGTCGCTCGTGGCTTCGACGACCGCCTCGCTCGCTGCACCGATCTCCTCGGTCGAGAGCCCTACGTCGACGAGCGCGCGCTGAGTACGCTGATCGAAGTGCATACGGAGGGCTCGGCCGGCGGCGAGGAAAACCCCGCGATCGTCTCGTCGGAATTGTTGGGAGTCATTTCGGTATGCCGTGCGGGGTCGGCGGCTACCGGGAAACAGTCACAACAATCCCTATCAGACCACCCTGGCGATGTACCCGCCAGGAACCCACAGACGAGGACGGTGATCCACACCCCCGATCCCTCGGAGAAGGCTTCGTTGGCGAGGGACGGATGGAGGAAGTACACGGCGATGGTCACGACTGCCCCGATGATACCGGCGACGACTGCACTGACCTGCGTGGTGGTCGAGTTGGAACTCATCAATCGAAAGCATCCGCGGAAACGAATCTAAACGTTGTGCCGGCATATGCCACGGTTCCGCCGAGGGGCGGTCACTCCGACGGGCGTGGCGGCTCAAAGCGGCAGCTCCGGATCGTAGCCGATCGCGTCGACTGCCGCATCGATCAACCCCTCGGTTCCCACTTCATCGTCGACGCTCAGGTAGTGATCGGCGTCGAGATCGCGCGACCGATCGGCCTTCGAACAGACCGTGAGCACCGGGACATCGAAGCGCTCGCGGACGGCGGTTTCGAGCGCGCGCTGGTCGGCGAGGGGGTAGCCACACGACTCGCTCGGATCGACGAAGACGAGCACGCAGTCGGCGGCGTGGGCGAGCGCGCTCTCGGCCTGGAGCTCGATGTCGTTGCGTTCGGCCGAGTCGCGATCGAGCAGCCCAGGAGTATCGACCAGCTGATAGCGGATGTGATCGCGGGTGAGGTGGCCGACGCCGACTCGCGTCGTCGTGAAGGGGTACGACGCGATCTCGTGGCGCGCGTTCGTGACGTAGTTGACGAAGGCGGACTTGCCGACGTTCGGAAAGCCCGCGACCACGATCGTCGGTTCGTCGGGCCGGATGTCGGGGAGGTCCCGGAGGTCGTTGCGCGCTTCGCCGAGGCGGTCGAGGTCGTCGGCGACCTCCTCGACCACGTCCGCGAGCCGCGCAAACGCCTGTTTCCGGAGCTTGCGTGCGGTCTCGATGTCGGCGTGGAGTCGGCCCTGGTATTCGTCTTTGATCTCGTCGGTCTTCCGGCTCGCCCCCCCGACCTCGGAGAGGCTCTTTCGTACTGCGTCGACGTCGACGAGGGAGTCGGCGAGCTCGTAGTAGAAGGGGTCGACGGTGTCGAAATCGGGCCAGCTCGTCACGACGTGTTCCAAATTGTCGGAGAGCACGTTCGCCGCGGTCTGGAGCATCGACTGCTGGGCCTCGACACCGGATTTCGCCCGACCAGCGCGCGTCGCCAGCGAGAACGCCCGATCGATCAGCTCCGCCGCGGTGGGCGTCGTCGGGAGCTCTTCGAAAATCATGGTCGCTGGTAGCGTACACGCACGTAAAAACGCGTCAGTCGGCGGCGCGCCGAGTAGCTGGGGGTATGACGAATTGGCGCGCGGTCGGCATCGGGTTTCTCGTCGAGGTCGTCCTCGGCGTCGTCGGGGCCGTGATCCCGGTTCTCGGCCAGCTCGGCGCGGGGTTGATCGGCGGGTTCGTCGCGGGTTACATCGCCGGCGGCGGCCTCGGGAGCGGGTTCTGGCACGGACTGCTCGCCGGCGCGCTCGGCGGGATCATCGTCGCCGTCCTGCTGAGCGTCGTCACCCTCGTGGTGGACCTCGGTCTCGCGACCGCCGGGCTGTTGGGCGGGAGCGTGCTCGTCGTCGGCGTGACGATCGCGTTCATCCTCGCGGTCCCGAGCGCGATTACCGGCGCTATCGGCGGCGCTCTCTGATCGTCGATCCCGTGACCGGGTAGCGTCTCACCGACGCGCCCGCAACTCCGCGCGCAGGTCTCCCACGTCCGCGTTCTTCATCGCGAGCAGGACGAGCAAGTGATAGACGATGTCGGCGCTCTCGTGGAGGAGTTCCTCGCGGTCGTCGTCTTTCGCCGCGAGCACGAGTTCGGTGGTTTCCTCGCCGAGCTTTTCGAGCACGGCGTTCTCGCCCTTCTCGTGGGTGAACAGCGACGCCGTGTACGACTCCTCGGGGAGCGTTTCACGGCGCTCCTCGATCACGGCGAACAGCTCGTCGAGCACCGGCTCCTCGGGTGAGTCCTCACTGTTGGTGGCAGCGGGATCGTCGTTCACGACAGATCGGCCTCGCGGATGTCGTCGAGTTCGGCGAAGGTCTCGCGCGGTCGGCCGCCCTCGTCGAACACGCCCGGATCGACCTCGATGTCGGCACCGGTCCGTGCGGCGAGCGCGAGCGAATCGCTCGGCCTGGCGTCGATCACGGCCTCCGCCCGCGGCGTGTCGAGGTGGAGGTTCGCGGTGTAGGTCCCGCCCTCCTCGTGTTCCTCGATCGCGTCGACCACCACGCGGTCGACCCGACCACCCAACTCTTCCACCACGTCGAGCAGGAGGTCGTGGGTCAGCGGCCGGCCGATGTCGACCGCATCGAGACCGCGGGCGATCGCGGTCGCCTCGTCGAACCCGATGAAGATCGGCAGGAGGTCGGGCTCGCCGTCGCTCGCGAGGAGCACGACGGGAACCGGCCCGGAGGGCGTGCCCGCGACACGGACCGCGTCGATGTGGGCGTGCATGGCTCTCCAACGGGGCGCGCGATGAAAAATCTGTCACTGCCGGCGGTGGAACCGCAGCGCCCGATCACCACCGGTCGTCGGCGCTCGCGTTACTGCCGAACGGGGACCGTCTCGAAGAAGGCGAGCCCGTGGATACGCGCGTCGTCGGTGAGCTCGGGGTGGAACGCGGTCCCGACAACCGGCCCGTCGCGGACCGCGACGGGGTGGCCGTCGAACGATGCGAGCACGTCCGCATCGCCGACCGATCCGACCCGCGGCGCACGGATGAACACCGCCGGGAACGGCTCGTTCAATCCGGTGACGTCGAGATGGGTCTCGAAGCTGTCGCGCTGGCGGCCGAAGGCGTTGCGATCCACGGCGGCATCGATCAGCCCGAGCGTGTCGACCCGGTCGTCGCCCGCGTCCGCACAGGCGACGATCAGCCCCGCACACGTCGCAAGCAGGGGTTTGCCGGCCGCGACGTGGGCCTCGATCTCCGTCGCGATCCCCTCGCGATGGAGGTGCGCCGAGATGGCGGTGGACTCGCCGCCGGGGAAGAGGAGGAGGTCACAGTCGGGGACCGTGCCCGCGGTGTGGATCTCGACCGTCTCGACGCGCTCGCCGTGGGCGCGCGCCGCGCGCTCGATGGCGGCGGCGTGCTCCCGGAAATCGCCCTGGACCGCGATCACGCCGGCTGTGAGGGTCATCGATGGAGTGGAGAGCGGGAAGAGGGACGCGTTACAGCACGTTCAAGACGAGGATCAGCACGCCAAAGGCCACGCCGAACGCCACGATGGTTTTCGGATCGATCCGGATCGCGTTTCGGTCCTCGGCGTCGAAGTACCTGACCAGGCCCGCACTCGACATCAGTCCGCCGGAGTTCTCGCCGCTGCTCATACCTGCCCTCCGCGAGCCGCGGTCCTAAGCCTTTCGTCGTGCGCCGACACTCGGGAGCGTGCGGACGGAGCGCACGGGTGGGAAACCCTTATGCGCGCGGCACGGGTAGTCTCGGCGGAACACATGACTGTCCGGTTGAAAGACTTTTACGCGGACTGGTGTGGCCCCTGCAAGACCCAGGACCCGATCCTCGAGGAGATGGAGGAGGACCTGAACGGCGACGTCGAGTTCGAGAAGATCGACGTCGAGGCCGAACAGGAGGTCGCCAACGAGTACCAGGTGCGCTCGCTGCCGACGCTCGTGATCGAGAACGACGACGGTATCGTCGAGCGGTTCATCGGCGTGACCCAGCGCGACGAACTCGAAACCGCGATCGAGAAAGCCGGCGCGTAGAGCGGTCTCGACGCGGCCGTTCGGCGGTTCGGCGGCACGACGAGTCGCCGACGCTACTCACCGTTCTATCGATAGTCGAAAACGGGCGAGGGGTGACTATCGGAGCCGTTGGTACGCCCGGATCAGGATCTCCGCGATCGCCCCGACGAAGCTCCAGCGGTACGCGAGCACGGCCGCGCCGAGCAGTAGCGCCGCGACCTTCGTGTCGCCACGGTACAGCGCGAGGCCGGCCTCGACGACCATCGAGATCGAGCTGGCGAGTCCCGCTTGTTTCGACGTGAACAGGTTTGCGAGTCCCATGGACGCCCTACCGACTGCCAGCGACATAAGTCCTTAGTCGGCGTGCGCCGGCGGGGAATCGGCGATCGACGCCGATCCCGCGAGCGACACCCATCCGGCTACGTGTCGGTGCTCGACCGGGGTGACACCGAGGGTTCGGGCGACTCGTCCCGAGGGGACGAGCGATCGAGCGCGGCGAGTCCCTCAGTACGGAACCAGTCGAGCAGCCGCTCGACCGCCGACGGGTCGTCGATCCGGTAGTCCGCAGCGGTGTCCTCGCCCGTGCCGACGTGGACGCCGACGCCCTCCTCGCCGAGCGCACGGAAGGCGGCCTCGTCGGTGGTGTCGTCGCCGACATAGACCGGGAGCCAGCCGTCGAAATCCGTGGTCAAAAGCGAGAGCGCCCCGCCCTTGTCCCACGCGACCGTCGGCGTGAGCTCCACGATCGCCTTGCCGGTCGAGCGCTCGAACCCGCCGGGCGCGACGCCCTCGACGGCCGCTTCGACCGCCTCGTGGACCGCCTCCGCCCGATCGGGCTCCTCGCGGTAATGGACCGTCGCGCTCACCGACTTGTCCTCCACGAAACAGTCGGTGCCCGCGAGCCGGTCGTCGAGGTCGTCGACGATGCGTTCGAGGTCGCGCTGGCGCTTTTTCGCTACCGGGTGGACGGTCGTCTCGCCGTCACGGAGGACTTCGAGACCGTGGTTGCCGGCGTAGGCGATCCCCTCGATCCCCACCCGCGAGCGGAGGTCGGCGAGCTCCCGGCCGCTGATGACCGCTACTCGTCCTCGGTCGTGGTCGCGGAGCGCTTCGAGCGCCGCGCGGTTTTCGGGCGGGAGCTCGGGTGCGTCGGGATCGTCCTCGATCGGGCTCAGCGTGCCGTCGAAGTCCGTACAGAAGGAGAGCCCGTCGGCGGCGGCGAGGCGGTCGGCGATCGCCGCGAGCGCGTCGCCGGTTCCGTCGAACAGCGCCGGCGGGCGGTCGGTGCCGTCCCCGCCGTCGGCCCCGTCGCCATCGCCCGCCCCCCTATCGCCGCCAGGCGACTCACCCGCCATCGTGGTCGCGTTGCTCCCGGAGGTCGCGGGCGGTCGCGAACACCTCGTCCATCCACGCGTAGAGGTCGTGGGATTCGACCTGTTCGCGCAGCGCGGCCATCCGGTTGCGGCGCTCGCCGGGGTCCATCGTGAGCGCGCGCACGATGGCGTCGGCGAACGACTCGGTGTCGTAGGGGTTGATCGTGAGCGCGTGCTCGCCGAGTTCCTCGTGTGCGCCCGCCTGATCCGAGAGGATCAACACGCCGTCGTCGTCGACCTGTGCGGCGACGTACTCCTTGGCGACGAGGTTCATCCCGTCCCGAACCGCGCTCACGAGCATCACGTCGGAGTAGCGATACAGCGCACACAGCTCCTCCTGGGGGACGAAATCGGCGATGTAGACGACGGGCTCCCAGTCGTCGGTGCCGAAGCGGTCGTTGATCCGCTCGATCGACTCCCGGACGTCCCGCTGGAGGTCCTGGTAGTCGGGGATGAGCGAGCGGCTCTCGCTCGCCTTCTGGACGTACGTCACCGTCCCTCGATAGTCGGGCTCGGTCTCCCAGAGCCGTTCGAGCGCTTCGAGGCGCTCGACGATCCCCTTGGTGTAATCCAACCGGTCGACGCCGACGATCATCGTCGTCTCGGAGCCGATGTCGTAGACCGAGCGGAGGTCGGCCTCGGTCGAGGGGTCGGCGGCCTCGCTCGACTCCCGGATCGACCCGGCGTCGATCCCGAGCGGGAACGCCCGGACGGTGGTGGTGTGGCCGTCGTAGTTGATGCGGTGGCCGTCCTCGTCGATGAAGGCGTCGTCGAGCGCGCGATCGACGCAGTCGAGGAAGTTCTCGGAGTAGCGCTCGACGTGAAACCCCAGCAGATCGTTCCCGAGGAGCCCCTCCAGCAGCTGCTCGCCCTGCGGGCACGCCCGGAACGTGTCCCAGCCGGGCCACGTGATGTGCCAGAAATGCATGACGAAGGGGTCCTCGAGCGCGTCGCGCACCATGCGCGGCGCGAGCGCGAAGTGGTAGTCCTGGAACCACACGAGCGGGTCGTTACTCGCCGACGCGGCGATGGCGTCGGCGAAGCGGTCGTTGACCTGCTGGTAGCGCTGCCAGTAGCGCTCGACGTACTCGGCTTTCATCGTGCCGCCGTGACACAGCGGCCAGAGAACGCGATTGCTGTAGCCGTAGTAGTAGCCCTCGACCTCCTCCTCCGAGAGCCAGATCCGTCTGAGGATGTACGCCCCGGTCTCGGGTGGCATCCGGACCTCGTCGTTTTCGTCGGTCACGTCGGCGTCGGCCTCGCCGTCGCCCCACGCGACCCACGTCCCGTCGGTCTCTTGCATCACCGGATCGAGCCCGGCGGTCAGCCCGCCGGCGGGCCGGTTGACGGTGATCCGGCGCTCGCCCTCGTCGTCGTGCTCGTAGCTGTGCGTGTACGGTTGGCGGTTCGAGACGACGATCAGGTCGTCGGCGACGGGCATCGACCCGTCGGTGCCGCCGTCGTTAGCCGCCATACGCTGTGACCACTCCGGTTCGCATCCGTGTCCCTCCCTTCGGTCGCATCGCTTATAGGTGCACGGGCCGCGCGGTTGGGTCCGAGGGTTGCATTTGCTGGTTTATCACGCCCAGGACCGTCGCGTCACGCCACGATCGGAGCCCCCTCGCCGACGGAAATCAGTCGCTGGCGGGGCGATCGGCGCGCGAGGGCGGCGGCACCTCCTCGTGGTCGGCGCTCGGGGTCGGGAGCACACACCGGTCGGCCTCGTTGTTGACGTGACCGTACCGATCGGGAGCGTTGGCGAGGGGATGGGCGGGGTTGCGCCCGCTCGGGACCCGCGCCACGCGACACTCGCCGAAGCCCCGGAGGCGTGCCCGAATGCCCCGCCAGTGGTGGCGGGAGTCGGCGGGAACCGACACCGGGTGGGTGCGCCAGTCCGAGCGGCGGGCGGCGAGCACAGTACGATTGGCGTTCGCCGCGAGTGCGTCGTGATCGACCAACACGCCAACGCGGGTGCCCGGCGGCGTGCGCGCGGCGAGCACGTCGAGGCCGAGGTGGAGCGCGCGGTACTCGGCGACGTTGTTGTCCGGCGGGTCGTCGGGCAGCGAGAGCCGTGCGACGCGCTCGCCGTCGCGGGTCTCGATCACGACCCCGAGCCCCCCGCCCCGCGTCCGGAACGAGCCGTCGGTGGCGACGTAGAACGCCCGGTGGTGGGTCCGCGGCGGATGGGCGATGTGGGGGGTGGGCGAGTCGTCGAACAGATCCCGGAGGGTCGGCCGGCCGTAGGCGGCCATGCCAACGCTATCACACACGCAACCTTAACGGTACGGGCTGCTGGAGCCACGGAACGCGCCCCGATGGGGGCCTCGTTCGTCGATCGTCGGTTTCCCTCCCCGCGACGTGCTCTCGGTTCGTCCGTGACCTGTTTACGAAGCCTCACGACTGGGGCGAGACGGACGTGCCCGCTACGGTCACGGGGTGAGGGCTCCGCGATCCAGTCCGTGCATCCGGAAGCCCGCCTCGCCCCACCCCTGGACGCTTGCTCGCGTCAATACCGTGTTCTGCGGGTGTTCGGGGATGGATGAGTTAAGATCGGGTCATATCCGAAGACGTTTCCCTGTGGGCCACCAACCCATAGATACGGAATCACATCCAACGGAAAACACTCACCCTCATCGGGCGTTCCGCCCGTTCCCGGGGCCGATGGCTCCGATACCGTCGTCGAGATTGTCGCGCAGGCGTTGAGTTGGGGGGTCACTTGCTTTCTCGAATGTGGCACCGTCGAACCGACGGAGACCACCATGTCAGTATCACACCCCCCCACAGACAGTAGTCCGAAATACACCACCGACACGACCGACTCGCCCCACCGCCCGCGGAGGCCCGGCCAGTGAGCGTCATCGCCAGCCTCTCGATCGATGCCGACGAGTTCGTTCTCGGCGAGGTCCTCGCCGCCACTACCACCCGGATCGAGCTCACCCAGTTCGTCCCCGTCGACAACCAGCTCGTCCCGTACTTCTGGAAGGAACACGATGGCGACATCGAAGCGTTCGAGCAGAGCGTCCGTGACCACTCCGCCGTCGCGGCTCTCAGCAATCTCGACGGTCGGGTCAACAGTCATCTCTACAGAATCGAGTGGACCGACGAGGTCGACGGCTTTCTCACCGCGCTGCGCGATCAAGACGTTCTGATCGAAGAGGGAACCACTACCGACGGCGAGTCGTGGCTTTTCCAGCTCCGTGCGCTCGACCAGGACGCGCTCTCGACGTTTCAGGACGACTGCTACACTCGCAACGTGCCGCTCAACGTCCGCCGCGTGATCCACAATCCCGACATCCCCGACAGTATCCGCTCGCTCATCGGTGTCACATCCAAACAACAGGAGGCCCTCGTGCTCGCGCTCGAACGCGGGTATTTCGACGTGCCGCGTGACGTCTCCGCCGACGACCTCGGCGAGGAGCTCAACATCAGC
>PXSV01000165.1:16685-18112 GCA_003022685.1 Halobacteriales archaeon SW_9_67_24
ACAACAGGAGGCCCTCGTGCTCGCGCTCGAACGCGGGTATTTCGACGTGCCGCGTGACGTCTCCGCCGACGACCTCGGCGAGGAGCTCAACATCAGCGGCCAGGCGTTCTCCCGCCGACTCCAACGCGGCCACCGGAGCATCCTCACCAACCTCCTCTCCGATCTGGCCGACCAGTAACTCCACTGACGAATCGATCCCCCGCTCGGAGTCGTCCCTCTGATTCGAGTCGCGTTCTTTACCGGAGCAATATGAGCGAACAAACAGGTGCAGGCATATATAAAAACAGTTCGTGAGAAAGGTAATCGCTCATTTTGTAGCCGCCTTTTCCTTCAGGTGTCATGCCGGAATGTCAAAACTGCGGAGCGTTCGTGACCGATCAGTACGCACGGGTGTTTGCGCCACCCGAGATCCACGGCGTGCGCGTCTGCCCGAACTGCGAGGACAAGCTCCGGAGAAAGGGACAGGTCCGCGAGGCACACTCGCCACGTCAGACCGGTAGCTGAACGCATCACCAATGGCCGAACGCACTCGCCCGGTGAGCGCGCCCACACCGAAGACGCCAGCAGCGGCCACCGACGCGAGCACCGCCCGGTTCGAACTCCCCGCCGCGGGGTTCGCGCTCGTCGAGCTGTTCGAAAGTCTCCCCGACGTGACGGTCGAACTCGAACCTGCCGTCGCGAATCCCGACGATCACGCCCTCTTACTGGTCGAGGCTGACGCGCACCGCGCCGTCGACGCCGCGCTGCGGTCGTCTCCGAGCGTCGCCGCGGTCGAACGGTTCGGGCGGGACGAACACCGGGCGCGATATCGCGTGACGTGGGACGGTCACGCTCGCCGAGTCATCCGGCGACTCGTCGCCGAAGGTGTCACGCTCACCGGCCTCCACGGAGCATCGGGTCGCTGGAAACTCCGCGTTGTGGCACCCGATCGCGCCGCGATCGCACGAGCGTACGACGCCCTCGAGGATCTCGGATGCGACCCCAACTGTCGAAGCATCACGACGTTCGGGGACGAGTGGGCGCATTCCGCCGGCGTGACCGACAAACAGTACCAGGCACTCACCAGAGCGTTCAAGCTGGGCTACTACGATATTCCACGAGACGTCACAACAGGGGAACTCGCGACCGATCTCGGCATCAGCCACCAGGCGCTCTCCGAACGGTTCCGCCGCGCCCACAAAGGACTCATCGAAGACGCAGGGGTGGTTCTATGAGCGAGATCGATCCCGGAGGCGGCGAAACCGAGAGTACCGACCCCACCATGGACGTCATCGCGATGGTAACGACCGAAGACTCTCGCTCGGAGGGTCATTCGGCACTCGATCGGGTGGCGACTGAGTTCGTCGAGGACGAGCTCGCGGTGAGACGGATGGCCGATGCTCCTCGGAGTGACATCGGGGGGCAACCGTTCGAAGTTCGAGCCGACG
>PXSV01000166.1 GCA_003022685.1 Halobacteriales archaeon SW_9_67_24
GGCCGACGCCGTCCGTGGGGATCCGCTCGCCGGGTCGCACGCGCAGCCGGTCGCCGACCGCGACGTCCTCGACGGGCACCTCGCGTTCCTCTTCGCCGTCGATCAGGGTGGCGGTGTCGGCCTCCATCTCCAGCAGGCGCCGGAGCGCCTCGCTGGCCTGGCCCTTCGAGCGGGCCTCCAGGTAGTTGCCAAGCGTGATGAACACCAGAATGAGCGCGGCGGTGTCGAAGTAGACGCTGCCGGCGACCAGGTCCGCGAGGACGGCCACCGAGTAGAGATACGCCGTCGAGGAGCCCAGAGCGATCAGCACGTCCATGTTGGCCCGGCGGTTGCGAACGAGCGCCGTGTACGAGTTCGCGTAGAACTGCCGACCGAGCACCACCTGCACCGGCGTCGCCAGCAGGAAGGCCAGCCAGCCAAAGGCCACGCCCGTCGCGGCGACGAAGGCCGACTCGCGCAAGTCGGCGAGGAGGTCGCGGGCGTAATGCTGGAACCTGGCGAGATTGCTGGTCGAGAGTACCGCCGCGACGTTGCGCCCCGGGTCGGTGGGATCGACCACCACGAGCGGATCGTCGAAGCCCTCGTTTCCGGCGTCGCCGTGGTCCTCGGGGTCGAATCGTACCGGGGATCGCCAGTCGGCGGCCGCCTCGATCAGCGAGCGGAACCCGCCGTGTTCGAGTGTGAGGAGTTCGACGAGATACCCCGAGAACCCGCGGGTACGGAGGTCGCTGCCGTAAACGCCGATCGCCGAGAGGAACGCTTTTGCGAGCCTGACATCGGCGGCGAGCCCCGCGTCGAGCCGCGAGTCGAGATACCTGGTATGAAACGGCGTGCGATCGACCGCCGACCTGATCTCGGTCGCGCTTTCGACCCGGAAACAGGGTACGAGGTCATGGCCGACCGCGAGCCCGTGGCGTTCGAGGTCCTCGCGGGGGAGATCGGGCGGGAACCGCACGAACAGATCGATGTCGCGGTCGCCGGGCAGCCACGTGCCGCGGGCGCTGGAGCCGACGTGGACGACGTCCGCCGCGATCGATCGGTCCGCGAGGGCACGCTCGGTAGCGTCGGTGAGTCGATCGACGGCCTCGTCGAGGCGGGCGCGTTCCTCGGCATCGGGGGTGACGCGCTCGCTGATCCGTGCGAGAACCGCGTCGAGGGCGTCGTCGGTCATGGCGTGCGTACTCCGCCGCCGGGCGAAAACGTGTCGGTCGAAAGCGAAACGGCTATGAACGAACTCGCGTTAACGAAGGACGGAGCCGCCGTAGCTCAGTTGGTAGAGCACCTGGTTGTTACCCAGGTTGTCCCAGGTTCGAGTCCTGGCGGCGGCGTCAGGCGGAGCCCAACGGTTCGCGAGACGTAGTCTCACGACGGCGCTTCTTTCGGCGCGCAACATCTCTGACCTTCAACAGCGCATTCGGTAAGCTAAAGGATCGGACGGAAGAAGTAGTCGGTCAAGGGCCCTTAGCTCAGTGGTAAGAGCGCTCGGCTCATACTGACATCTGAAGATGCGCATCATTCCCGTTGTGATGCAGCCCCTGGATGACATGAGACACCGAGTGGTCGTTGGTTCGAATCCGACAGGGCCCATGTTCGTGCCGCGAGCGGAGCGAGCGGTCGGTGAACGGTTTCGAGTCTACGTGCAGCGCCCTTCCAATAGGGTCGGTTGTAACTGTTTACCGGTATTCGCCGACCCCGTGTCGGCGAGATACAGGAAGGACTTACAACCGACCCTACAAGTCGCAACGAGAGGGATGGCACCAGTGTGTCTACTCGCGCCGCCTGGCGACGAGCGGCGCGGCCGCGAGCAGCGCCACGACCGCGACGACGGGACCGAAGCCGGGACCGAACGCACCGCTGTTGCCCGAATCGCCGGAACCGTTCGTTTCGCTGGCGCTCGTCTCCTCGGCCGCAGCGGTCGTGTCGTCGGCGGTGGTTTCGTCCGTCGTGGCGTCGCCGGTGGTCGTCTCCTCGGCAGCCGTTTCCTCGGCGGTCGTTTCCGTGGTTGTCGTCTCCTCCGGGGTCCTCACTTCATTGGTGGTTATTTCGCCGACCGTGGTGTCGGCCGCGCCGTCGGTAGTCGCCATCGTCGTCTCCGTCGCGACCGAACCGTTCGTGCCGCCGGCGTTCTCGACGGTGACCTGGGCGATGTCGACGATCCGGCGGTCACCCTCGGGGGTGAGCGGTGCGTCCGCCTCGCCGTCCGAGGAGACGAAGTCGAACTCGCCGTTCCCGTTGCCGTCGGTGTGGACGACCGCGGTCAGCGACTTCGATTCGGCGAGCGGCTGGTCGAGCTGGATCCGGACGTTGCCGGCGGTTCCCGGTTCGAGTAGGCATGACACGCCGATGATCTGGTCGGTTTCGTTGCCCGATCGGCTGCTGTCGTAGATGGCGACGAAGCTCCGCTCGGGCACGGTCGCCGACTGGACGAGGAGTGACTGGCCGCTGGAGGCCTGGTCGTCGAACGTGACACTGGGCCCATCCTGGACCGTGGAGTCGCCACCGGTCGTCGTGTTCGCCGGCGATTCATAGGGCTGGAGGGAACCGATAGTGAGCGCACCCGCGGTCCCGGCGCTTGCGATCAGCAACGCCGAGAGGAGGGCGACGGTGAGTGTGCGCGTTCGTATGCGAGCCACCATGCAGAGCCACTCCACACGAAAAGTAGAGATCGGGCCGGCGAACCGAAGCCACGTCCCCCCTCGCGGGCTCCACTCGGTGCGGAACCGACCCATCCGCGGGCTTATTCGGCTCGCCACCGACCATTCCCCATGAGCGGTCCCGGTCTCGATCCGACCCAGCTCGATCGGTACTCCAGACACGTCATCATGGACGAGGTCGGGCCGGCGGGTCAGGCCGAACTGCTCGACGCGCGCGCCCTCGTGGTCGGGGCGGGCGGGCTCGGCTCGCCCGCAATCCAGTATCTCGCGGCCGCGGGCGTCGGCGAGTTGGGGATCGTCGACGACGACGTCGTGGAGCGATCGAACCTCCAGCGCCAGGTCGTCCACGGCGACAGCGACGTCGGCCGGAAGAAAGTCGACAGCGCCGCCGATTTCGTAGCTCGGCTGAATCCCGACGTCGATGTCGTAACCCACGACCTGCGCGTCGGTCCCGAGACCGTCGTCGATCTCGTCGCCGACTACGACTTCGTCCTCGACGGGTCGGACAACTTCCCCACGAGGTATCTCGTGAACGATGCCTGCACGCTCGCCGGCGTTCCATTCTCTCACGGTGCGATCTACCGTTTCGAGGGGCAAGTCACGACCTTCACCGAGGGATCGCCGTGCTATCGATGCCTGTTCCCCGAAGCGCCGCCCGAGGGCACGGTGCCGGACTGCGCGACCGTCGGTGTGCTCGGCGCGCTTCCCGGCGTGGTGGGCTCGCTCCAGGCGACCGAGGCCGTAAAGCACCTGATCGACGTCGGCGAGACCCTCGATGGCCGACTGCTGGTCTACGACGCGATGAACATGAACTTCGAGGAAGTGCCGATCGCACCCAACCCCGACTGTCCGGTGTGTGGCGGGGGCGGGATCGAGTCGGTCGGTGAAATCGAGTACACCGACTCGTGTGCGATCGCGTCGAGCTGAGTCGGGCTCGGCAGTCCGACGTCAGGGTTCGACTGTGGGCTCGCCCCGGAGCATCCGGAGCGGCCGGGCAGCCTCGTCCGGTGGCGCATCGAACAGTTCGGGATGAACGAGTCCCGTGAGGTGTTCGAGCGAGTCGACGAGTCGGGGGCCGGGCCGGTTCATGAACTGGTGGCCATCGAGCGCGTACGCGCGACCCTCGCGCACTGCGGTGAGATCGTCCCAGCCCTCACGATCGGTCAGGTCGGTGAGGTTTTTGGCGGTCTGGTCGAGATCGAACCCGCAGGGCGCGACCACGAGCACCTCTGGGTCGTACTCCCGAATCGCGTCCCACTCGCGGGGTCGCGAGGCGTCGCCTGGTTCCGCGAGACCGTACGAGCCACCAGCCAGTTCGACCATCTCGGGCACCCAGTGGCCGGCGGTCATCACGGGATCGGTCCAGTCGAGTACCCCCACCCGGGGGCGTTCGTCGGCCTTCTCGGCCGTGGCCGCAACGGCATCGACGCGTGCTTCGAGGTCGGCGACGAGTTCGTCGGCGCGTTCCCGGGTATCAGTGGCGTCGCCGATCCGCCGGATGTCGTCGAAAACGTCACTCAGGCTATGAGGGTCGGTCGTCAGCACCTCGCAGTCGAGGTCGAGTTCGTCGACCGCCTCCCGGACCAGCACCGAGCCCACAGCGCAGACGTCACAGATCCCTTGGGAGACCACGAGGTCGGGATCGAGTCGGTCGAGGGTGTCGAGGTCGATATCGTACACTCCCTCGCCCTCGGCGGCTTCGAGGACCTGGCTGTCGATTGCGGCGCTCGATGCCTCGGCGTCGACCCGCGAGCGGTTGACCGCGGGTTTCGTGGCGGCGTCGGGCGGGTAGTCGCATTCGTGGGAAGTCCCGACGGGTTCGAGACCCAGCGCGTAGACGATCTCGGTCGCCGAGGGCAGCAGCGTGACGATGCGCATACACCCGCTACGGGCGGGAGGTTCAAAGCCGTTCAGGTGACAGGGATTTACCCGCGGCGGGGCGATGGCGGGTATGCAACCGACGACGTCCGGGACCTACCGCGTGCTGTCGAGCACGCGCGGACCCGACGAACTCCTCCTGCTCGACATCGAGAGCCAGGACCCGACCTACGTGGCGACTGCGGGCTACGAGGGCGACCTCGCCGATCGGGTGGCTGGGCTGGAGGCGGGCAACCGGGTCGAGGCAGTGTTGTCGTGGGACGACGACGCGCCGCGGTTCGCGGAGCTGTCGATCGATACCCGGACCACGATCGAGTTCGTCGACGGCGCGACCGACGTGTTCGAGGTCGCGCGCGAGACGTGGAAGGAGGCCCGCCGCGAGGGGGAAGCGATGAACTCGCGGGTGACCCAGGATACCGACGGCGAGACCAACGGGGTGGTCTACACCTTTGCCGAACAGGCGGGCCAGCGGGATCTCTACGACGAGTTCCGGGACGGAGTCACCCCTCTGGAGCCGCTGATCGACCGACTGGGGGAGGGGTCGGAGCCACCCTACGCGGTGTTCGTCATCCGGCCGGCCGAGCATCCGTTCGTCCTGGTCGCGCTCGCGCTCGATCGCGATGGCCTGTTCGCGGGCACGATCCGAGACACGTACTTCGCCTGACCGTCGCCGCCGGCCACGACGGTTCGTTTATACTTCGGAATGCACAACCCCGTCCATGCTCGACAAGGCAGACCGCGAGGATCTGGAGAACATCCGGCTACGGCTGCGCGTTCTCAGTGGGGTGCAGAAGCTCGACGCCATCGAGAACCAGGACGAACTGACCGACCGCGAGACGGGCGAGGCCGAGGGCAAGAGCGTCGCCTACGGGAAGGCGGCCGATCACGTCGCCGCCGTGCTCGACGAGGAGTACGAGCAGACCGGCGTCAACGAACTCGTCGCCGAACTTCCCGAGGAGTGGAGCCTTAACCTCCTCCGGTACGCCGCTTACAGCGACCGGGCCGACGAATAGCGGCGTCGATCGCGTCGGGAGCGGTTGCAGTCACTAGGCGGTGCTGGCCTGGCGTCTTGCCGAACGGAGTGAGGCAAGGCTCAGGAGGGCTTTGCCCTCCTGGTGGTGAAGGGCGAGCGACCGAAGGGAGCGAGGGCTTCGGCGGTGCTGTGCGGCTGCGGAGAACGCCAGCGATAGTACCGCGAACGAGTAGCGAGGGAGGCTCCGCGTCCCTCGGACCGTGCGAACGGGCGCTTCGCGTCCGTGAGCAGACGCCGAAGGCGCGAGTGAGCGGGTGTTTTTAGTCCAGGTTTTTCGACGGGGTTCGAGGCGAGCGAAGCGAGCCGAGGACCCCGTGTAAAAAAGTGGGTGCTTAGTCGTCCGCGGGAGCCGCGCCCGAGCCCTCGTTCTGCTGGGCCCTCGTGTGCGGGAGCTTGCCGCCAGCAGCGAGGATGTCGCGCTCGCGGGCGGAGGCCTCCAGAACGCCGGTGGCCTCCCAGTCGTCGTTCACGCGGATCGTGAACTCGTCCTGACCGGAGCGCACGGCCTCCTCGACGTCGTCGACGATCTCGATGTCGTCGCCCTGCTCGATGTCGGCGTAGGTGTCCTCGTCGACCGTCAGGGGCAGGAGTCCGAAGTTGAACAGGTTCGCCTTGTGGATGCGGGCGAAGCTCTGTGCGAGGACGCCCTCGACGCCGAGATACATCGGACAGAGCGCGGCGTGCTCGCGCGAGGAACCCTGGCCGTAGTTCTCGCCAGCGACGAGGAACCCGCCGTCGGCATCGAGCGCGCGCTGGGCGAAGTCCTCGTCGACCCGCGAGAGGGTGAACTCGCTCAGCTTGGGAATGTTCGACCGGTACATCAGGATGTCCTGGGTCGCCGGAATGATGTGATCGGTCGTGATGTTGTCGTCCATCTTGAGCAGCGCCGATCCTTCGAGGTGGGCGTCGAGCGGGTCCTTCAGCGGGACGTCGCTGATGTTCGGCCCCTTCACGAGCCCGTCGTCGACCGCCTCGTCGGGCGCGATGAGGTCGGCGGTCGAGCCGTCGTAGGTGTCGGCCATCTCGAAGCCGGGGTCCTCGAGGTCGCCGAGCTCGTCGGCGAGGTCGCGCGGATCGACGATCTCGCCCGCGAGCGCCGACGCGGTGGCGACCTCCGGCGAGCAGAGGTACACCGAATCGTCCTCGATGCCCGACCGGCCCTCGAAGTTGCGGTTGAACGTGCGGAGGCTCACCGAGTCGGAGGCGGGCACGTGACCGATGCCGATGCAGGCTCCACAGGTCGCCTCCGAGAAGTTGACGCCGGCGGCCATCATCTCGGCGGTCCAGCCCTCGCGGGCGAGGAGTTCGGAGGCCTGCTTCGAGCCTGGCGCGACGATCATCTCGGTGCGCTTGTCGATCTCGCGGCCTTCGAGCATCTTCGCACCGGGGAGGATGTCCTCGTAAGCCCCGTTGGTACACGAGCCGATGATGACCTGGTCGACGTCGGTGCCGGCGACCTCACTGACGGGCACGACGTTGTCGGGCATCGACGGCGTGGCGATGAAGGGTTCGATCTCGCTCAGGTCGACATCGATCTGGTCGTCGTACTCGGCGTCCTCGTCCGGCCCGATCTCGACGTGCTCGTCGCCCCGGCCGAGCCGGTCGAGGAATTCTTGAGTACGATCGTCGGTCGGGAAGATCGAGGTCGTCGCGCCGAGTTCGGTCCCCATGTTGGTGATGGTGGTCCGCTCGGGCACCGAGAGGTTGTCGACGCCCGGGCCGGTGTATTCGAGTACCTTGCCGACGCCACCCTTGACCGAGAGTTCGCCGAGCAGGTGGAGGATCACGTCCTTCGCAGTGGCCCAGTCGGGAAGTTCGCCCTCCAGTCGGACGTTCACGACCTCGGGCATCTCGATGTAGTACTGGCCGCCGCCCATCGCGACGGCGACGTCCAACCCCCCGGAGCCGATGGCGAGCTCGCCCATTCCTCCGGGAGTGGGGGTGTGGCTGTCCGAACCGAGCATCGTCTTGCCCGGCGCGGCGAACCGTTCTTTATGAACTTGGTGGCAGATGCCATTGCCAGGTCGTGAGAAGTGCGCGCCGAACGTGCCGGCCGCCGAGCGAAGGAAGCGGTGGTCGTCGCTGTTTTTGAAGTCGAACTGGTAGGTCTGGTGGTCACAGTACTGGGCCGCGAGTTCGGTCTGGACCTCGTCCAGCCCGAGGGCCTCGAACTGGAGCCAGACCAGTGTCCCGGTCGTGTCCTGGGTGAGCACCTGGTCGATGTCGATTCCGATTTCCTCGCCGGTTTCGAGTTCGCCTTCGACGAGGTGGTCGTCGAGGATCTTCTCGGTTAGCGTTTGTCCCATAGCGCCGAACACTTCGCCGTCCACGGGTATAAATCCCGTGCGTCTCGCACGAAAGACCGGCATACACCCCAAATACTGCCGGACGGGATGGGCACGCGCTGACACTCGAAACTACTGACTGCCGAAGGCGGCGGCGCGCGGGAGTGCGCAAAGCGCACGACTCGCGCGAGGGATGACCGAGCGGAACGAGTGAGGCGAAGGAGTCGGTTGGGGAGGGTGTGGTTTGCGGTTCTCATTTGAATCGGGATTTGCAGCAGTGGCGTTGCACATCATGACCGATTTCGG
>PXSV01000167.1 GCA_003022685.1 Halobacteriales archaeon SW_9_67_24
CCGTCGGTACCGAAGACCTTCGGGATGCCTACGATCTGCTACTCGTGTCGACGGACGGGTTTGAGCGGGTGACCGAGGACACGCTTGCGGAAGCTGTCGAGGAAGATCGGAACGTAGTAATGGAAGTCTTGCGGCTGGCAGCGAGCTTCCATAGCATGGACTCGTGGTCGACACTCCTCACCGACGAACTCCCATTGGAGACCAAATCGAAGCCAGCAGTTTTCAACGAGGTACAACGTCGGATCACCGACGAGGAGTTCAGAACGCTGTTCTACGATTTTGCGACGGACTTGCTTGGTGACGATCTCAGGGGGGACCGAACTGAACACTCACACTGGGATGTCGTCAAGGCGCGGTACATGGTCGGAAAAGGATCCGCGCTCCGGGGTCAAGCCTCCGGAGACTGGCTGGAGGACAAGATTCGAGATGATGTTTTGGAAACCCTCGGCTTGGTTGAAGACGAACACTTCGTTCACGTGAGCGGGAGAGCCGAGGTGACTGTTGACGACGAGACGTACACGTTCGCCAAGGGGCCTGACTACGTGATACCCGATCTCGACGATGCACGAGTCCTCATTGAGGCGAAAGCGTACGTGAGTTCGACTGGGAGCAAACAAACCGACGTGCTCGGCGACATTACAAAACTGGAGCCCATCGCCGAGAAGGGCGTCCCGCTGTTCATGGTGCTGGACGGCCCGATGTGGCGTCGGCGCGTCTCGGATCTACAGGAGATCTTTGCAAAGCGCGACCAGGGCATTGTCGACGGCGTGCATCAGGTCAAAACGCTCCCGATGCTACAAAGCGAACTCTACGAGCACCTGTCCGCTCTCGACCTCGATCTCCCGCTGCAAGAGCCGTAGTGGCTGTTTAGAGTTGGGTGGCTTCGCTTTCGTCCGGACTCTCCCCTTCGTCGCCATCCAGCGTCATCTGGCTCATCCCTGGCGTCGCGTCGTCACGATGGACGAACTCGTAGTTGGCTTCCATCCCGACCGACCCGAGCGTGGTCTGGTCCGGATCGAGACGGGTCTTGATGATGGGTTCGAGTTCGTCGTCGATCTCGTAGCAGACGCTGTTCCGGCCGGTCCGTGCTGCGGCGAGGGCGGTCGTACAGCTCCCTCCGAACGGATCGATCACCGTCTCGTCCTTGTACGAGTAGAGTTCGATCGCCCGCTTCGGGATTTCGAGCGGGAAGACTGCGTGGTGGCCCTCGAACTTCTCCGTCTCGGATTCGATCCGCCACCACTGCTGCATGTACTTCTTCCAGGTAGCCTTGTCGAGCTGACTCGCCTCGCGTTCCTCCCGCGTTTTGCTCGGACGCTTGCCCGGTTTGCGGAGAACGAAGACGTACTCGTAGTAGTTGTTGAAGAACATCGAAGGCGGATACGGGTACGTACCAAGCAACGGTCCACCGAAGTTGCGGGTGAATCCCTTGTCCCAGATGATCTGGTCGAACTGGCGAAACCCGGCGTCACGCGCCCGCTGAAACGTGTCGATAGCGAGCGGCGCTTTGTGGAGTTTGTCGTCCTCGTGGAGATACTTCGTGTAGATGTCGCCCACGTTGAGAACGAACTTTCCGTCCGGGATCAGCGCCCGGTACAGTTCCTCGAAGACGTTTTCACACAGATCGAGGTGGTTGTAGTACTCGAAGTCCTGGCCTTCCTCCATCTTCGTCGTCACGTAGGGGGGCGACGTCACGGCCATGTGGACACTCTCGTCTTCGAGTTCGCTCATGTCCTGTGAGTCACCGAAGACGATTTGATGGTCGGTCATCGTTCACTCGTCCCGTCGTCCATCTTCTCTACACGGTCGAGTAGTTCTCGTAGAACATCGTCGTACGACATCCCCATCTCGCCGTACTGCTTCAAACGATCCTTCGTGTCTGACGCAACACGAATCGTCGTGTGGTCGTCGCTCATCTCTCGCCTCCAAGAGCGATGGGTATAAAATATATACGATGTATATTCTCTATACGAGCGACGGCCGTTCCCGGCTTTGCCATTTCCAGGACCGATCGGGGTGAACTATTTCACCACGACGCACGAGCGAACGATCATGACTGATCACACCGGTGCGGACCTGTTCGTGGAGTCACTCGCCGAGTACGGTGTGACTCACGTCTTCGGGAACCCCGGAACGACGGAACTCCCCGTGGTCCACGCGATCGCCGACAGCGAGATCGAGTATGTTCTCGGACTACACGAGGACATCGCAGTGGGGATGGCAGGCGGCTACGCCCAGACCCGCCGGTATCACGCCCACCACGACGATGGGGTTCTCCCGCTGGGAGTGGCGAACCTCCACACCACGCCTGGTCTCGCCCATGGGATCGGGAACCTCTACGCAGCGAAGGTCGCCGGCGCGCCGCTGCTCGTGACCGCCGGGAACCATAGTACGGATTTCCGCCACGAGGAGCCGATCCTCTCGGGCGACCTCCTCAGGCTGACCCGCCAGTTCTGCAAGCAGAGTCACGAGGTGCTCGACGTGAGTGCGGTGCCGACGATGGTCCGCAGAGCGGTCCGCACCGCGCTGACGCCGCCGACCGGTCCCGTGTTCCTGGGGCTACCGCTCGGCACGATGCTCGCCGAGACCGATGCCGACCCCGAACGCCTCGGCCCGATCCCGACGGCTGGCGGCGGCGACGCCGCGGCGATCGAGCGCGCGGCCGACCTGCTCGTCGAGGCCGATGCGCCAGTGTTGGTGGTCGGGGATCCCGTCGCTCGCGCTGGGGCGGACGCGGTCGCGGCCGCGGTCGACCTCGCGGAGGCCGCCGGCACGCGGGTCCACGGCGAGATCCTGTCCTGTGAGGTCGACTTCCCGATGGATCACGACCAGTGGGTCTCGCCGATCCCGCCGGACGAGGACCTCGCGCGAACGCTGCTCGACGCCGACACCGTGGTGTTCGCGGGCTGTTCGACCAACACCACGCTGACGCGCCACGAGCGCGCCCTGGTGAGCGACGACACGACCTGCATCCACCTGAGCGATGCCGTCCGCGAGATCGGCAAGAACCAGCCCGCCGACGCCGCGGTGATCGGCGATCCGGGCGTCGTGTTGGGCGAACTCGCCGCGAGGCTCCGCGACCGCCTCGACGAGGGGGCGCGCGAGGAGCGCCTCGATCGGGTCGCGTCGGTGAAGGAGATGGTCGGCGCGCAGATGGCGGCGATGGGCAAGGGTGAGGAGGACGACGGCGACGATTCCCGGGCCTCGAAAGCCGAACTCGTCGACGCACTCTACGAAACTGCACCCGAGGCGTTCATTGTCGACGAGGGCGTGACCGCGAAGTACGCAATGCTCACGCGATGGCCGCTCCAGCCGGAGCAGTACATCTCGAACAAGGGCGGCGGCCTCGGCTACGGCCTCCCGGCGACGGTCGGCGCGGCGTTCGCCGAGAGCCAGCGCGACGACCCGCGCGATGTCCTCGGGTTCGTCGGCGACGGCTCGTACCTCTACTACCCACATAGCCTCTACACCGCCGCGCGCCACGACCTCGATTGCACGGTCGTGATCCCCGACAACCGCAACTACCGCATTCTGAAGGACAACACCCTCGACCTGTTCGGCGGGACCGAGGACGACTACGACTGGGTGGGGATGGAGTTCGACCCACCCGTCGACATCCCGACGAACGCCGCAAGCCACGGCGCGCGCGGCGAACTGGTCGAGTCGCCCGACGAAATCGCGCCCGGGGTCGAGGCCGCCCTGGCGAGGGAGGGCCCGGACGTGCTCGACGTCCTGGTTCACGACTGATCGGAACTGCGTCCACTATCGGTGGGGCGTGCCACGAAATCCCACGATACGAGTGTCCTCAACGAGCATGAGCCGAGTCGTTCGCTCGTCGTTTTATCAGATTTATGTCAGTATCCCGCCGGACCGAGATTGGCGCGCTCCTGCTGGATCGCCTCGATCACTATCATACTGTCGGACAGAACTGTCTCGGAAACGAAGCTGGAATATCCAGTTGCGGTCCAGCGTCTTCGGCCGTTCGATATTCGCGTATTTCTGTCCGACAGTATCAGAACGCCGACGACGCCGACGGCGATCGGGACGAACGAACCCGGGTTCGTCCAGTCGATGGCTCTCCGGGAGTCGAACTGGTGGTAGACGTCGCCACGCCTGACGAACGCCGGCAGCGACCTGCCGCCGTCCTCGAAGTCGAACGTCCGCCCGTCGACGGCGCTGTCGACGATCCGCTGTTTCTCCGCCGGCAACTGGCCGTACGGACTCGTCCGTAGCTCCTGCTCGAAGGAGACCTCCCCGACCTGTCCTTCGTAACTGAAGTGATAGTCGTCGTCGACCATCACGAGCCACGCCGGAACGCTCCCGAGAAGCACCACGATCCCCAAAAACACAGCAGGAAGCGGAGCGTCACGCTCTCCTGCAGGCGCGAGCTCGGTATCATCGTTCGAACCATGCTCGATGAACCTCACAGACCCACAAATACTTTCGGCGAGTACACAGTAACCATCACTGCCATGTCACTCGGCCCTCCGGTGGAGCGCTCGACCGTCGCCGTTCTCGTGCTCGTGCTGGCGGTGGTGCTCGCCGGCTGCGGAATGCCGTTCACCGGCGGCGACGGCGGGACCACTTCACCGTCGGTCACGCCCGCACCGGTCCCGACCGACGAACCGACGCCGACGCCGGTCCCACAGCTCGCGCCTGGACTCGACGGCACCGGCGTCACCGATCCGTTCGCGCTCGCCGAAGCGCATGCATCCGTCCTCGACGGAACCGCCTACACCGCCCGGACGAACGTGACGGTACGGTACGCGAACGGGTCGATCTACACGCAGCGATCGAGCGACTCACAGCTCGCAGCGAACCGAACCCGATACTACGTGGTGAACGAGGTCGCCGGCGCACGGATCGGCGGCGGACAGGCTGGCACGTCGCTCTACTCGGACGGCGAGCGCGTCTTCGTTGCACGAACCTCGGCGGGACGGACGACCTATCGGATAGCCCGTGGCGTCGATCGGGAGCCGGCTCCACCCGGCGAGCTGCTCTCGGGCGACGAAGCCGGTGACGAACGGATCTACAGCCTGTTCACGGCAGTCGAGACGCGCGTTGCCGACGAGACGTCCCGGAACGGAACGACGCGCTACCGGATCGTTGGCGCGAACGTAACGGGGGAAGCCGACCCCGGCAGTCGGTACGGGGACCCGCGAAACGTCACGGCCCACGCAACGATCGACTCGCGGGGGCTCGTCAACGAGTACCGCCTGCGCTACGAGGGGGCCGTAGACGGGGCGAACGTCACCGTCGTCCGACGGGCCCGATACATCGACGTGGGCTCGACGACCGTCGAGCGCCCGCCGTGGTACGAGGCCGCCATCCGGAACGTCACCACGGCCACTCCGGACGCGACCGGGGCACGGAGCACTGCCGCACCGCCGACCACCGCGACGACAGCCGGTGCCTCCGGCCCGTCCGCGGACGCGCCAGCGACCGCGACGACCGACCCCACAGCGGCCGAGTAGCCCGCCGAACCGGCGATCAGTCCGGTGGATCGGCTCGGGATAGCTTGCCGTCGACAGGCTCGGGAAAAATCTTCCCGGGATTGAGAATCCCGTTCGGATCGAGCGCTCGCTTGATCGCTCCCATCGTTTCGACCGCTCCCTCGCCGTGCTCGGCGATCATGTACTCCCGTTTGCCCCGACCGACGCCGTGTTCGCCCGTCGACGTCCCGCCCATCTCGATCGCGCGCTCGACCACGGCGTCCGAGATCGCCCGGCCCGCTTCGCGCTCCTCGGGGTCGTCCGGGTTCACGAGCACGTTGTAGTGGACGTTGCCGTCGCCGGCGTGGCCGAAACACGGCACGTCGAGGTCGTGCTCCGCGCCGAGTTCCTTGGCATGGCGAACGAGGTCGGGGTACTGGCTGATCGGGACGGTGACGTCGCCTGGCTTCGCCGGCCGGCGCGGCGGATCGTAGGCCAACAGTGCGTTCGCGAGGTCGCGGCGCGCGGCCCACAGCTCGTCCATCTCCGCTCCCGCCGCCATCGCGAAGCGCTCGACGCCGTGCTCCTCGAAGATCTCGCGGCAGGCCTCGATCTCGGTGTCGACCCCGTGGTTCGCGTGGAATTCGACGAATACGGTCGGCGCGTCGGGGAGGTCCGTGCCGGAGTAGGCGTTCGCGATCTTCGTGCTCACCGAGTCGAGGAGTTCGATCGTGGCGACGTCGACGCCCGCCTGCATCGTCGCCGCGATCGCGGTCGCGGCGTCGTCGAGCGACTCGAACACCGCATGCCCGCCTCTGACCTGTGCGGGCTGGCGGGCGAGTTCGAACGTCGCGCGCGTGACGACCGCGAGCGTGCCCTCGCTGCCCACGAGGAGGTCGTCGAGGTTGTACCCGCTCGACGTCTTCTTCGCTCGGCTGCCGGTCTCGATCACGGTGCCGTCGGCGAGGACGGCTTCGAGGGCGAGCACCCAGTCGTGGACCTCGCCGTACTTCACGGTCTTCGCGCCGCTCGCGTCGGTGGCGATCATCCCGCCGACCGTCGAGATGTCGGCGGACTGTGGCAGCGGCGGCAAGAAGAGATCGTGCTCGGCGACCGCATCGTTCAGGGTTCCGCCGAGCACGCCCGGTTCGACGTCGACCTGGAAATCGTCGGGGCGCACGTCGAGCACGCGATCCATCCGTGTGAGGTCCATGCTGACCCCGCTACGGGCGGGGAGCGCATTGCCCTCGATCCCCGTGCCCGCCGCGTAGGGGGTGACCGGCACGCCCCGGTCGTTCGCGGCGGCGAGGACCGCCGACACGTCGAGGGTGGATGTGGGCCAGCAGACCGCATCGGGCCTGACGCGATCGGCCTCCGGCGTGCCCCAGTCGCCGGCGTGCGAATCCCGATCGTCGTCGCCGAGTGAGACCTGGCCGTCGTCGAGACGATCGGCGAGAAACGAGCAGTCGTGTGGCATACGGTCACTCGACACGTCCGGCGCATAAAGCTCCGGCTCGGTCGATTCGCCGCGTACCGATCGTGGCCGTGATTACTGGATATCGAGCGTGTTGTCGTCGGGCACGTCGTCGGTGTCCCAGTGCAGCGCGAACTCGACGGTCTCGCGTGCGCCGGAGTCGAGCATCGCCGAGTCGGAGTCGACCGCCATCCGGAACTCCACGTCGTGCGGCGGGTTGATCGTCGCGCTCTCGTTGCCCACCATGAACGTCACCCGTTCGCCGTATCCCGACGTTCGTCCATCCACGTCGTGTCGATCGCTTCCGTGAGCGTCTTCGCCGGTTCGCCCCTCCTCCGTCCGCTCCTCGCTGGTCCGTCCGCCCCCCTCCGTTTCGTCTTCGTTCGTCCCGTGGGCGGTACGACCGGTCTCCCGGGACTCCGCGTTCGGCCCGGACCGTTTCCGCGTCGTGTCGTCCGAATCCGCCCCGGCACGGTTCGTCCTCCCGGTTCCGGTGTGGCCCTCGTTCGCGTCGAGTTTGTCGGCGAACTCCCGGAGGTAGGTGGCGACGTCGGAACGACTCATCTCCTGTTCGGTTTCGAGCTCTGCCATGTGATCGGGTCACACGCCCCGCCCGTATAACGATTCAGCAGGCACTTGCCGGCAGGTCGTCGGTGGGATCGATCGTTCGCGTAACTCAGTCGGGCGTGTCCCCGTCGAGCGAGTCGCGGTCGATGGAAATGGAGTTCCGGTGGGCCACACCGGAGGCGCTCGGAGAGCGACCGGGGAGGGGGAGCTGTCGGGCTCGACGACGAGGCCCCTCGTGTCGACCTCCCGCAGGGTCTCGTAGCGACCGACCCGAGTGCGGGGGTTCAGCATCGGAGTCGGCTGAAGGAGCGTGACCACGTCGCCCCGATCATCGTCGACTGGACGCCGCGGTCATCGTCTACTGAATGAGTCGTGCACCTCGAGACGTCGCTCGTGTCGGCGACGACGAACCCGGCAACGAGGCGACGGCCGGAGCAGCGGTAGCCTCGACGACTCCGGCGACACCGGCCCAAGGTCGAGCGACGACCGGGACGCCTGCATCGTCGCACAACGTGCTTTTATTCGCCGTACACCACGTTCGCCCGTGACCTCCCTGCTCGACGGCTACGACCGATCGCGGATCGCGCTGTGGCTGGCGGCGATCGCGCTGGGGTTCGTGCTTGCTTTCGTCATCTACGCGTACGTCGGGACGTTCGTTCTCGGGCTGTTCGTCTACTACATCACGCGACCGATCCACCGCCGGATCGCCGACCGGATCCCGACAGCGAGCCTCGCGGCGGCGGTCTCGCTGTCGGTTGTCGCGCTGCCGATCATCCTCCTGATCGCCTACACAGTGTACGTGGGTGCGTTCCAGCTCGCTGCGGTCGCCGAGAGCGCTGACCTCCAGCCGGTCCTCGATGCGCTCCAGCCGTTTATCGGCGAGACCAACGCGGGTACCGACCCGCAGGCGATACTCGCCTCGCTGATCGACGACCCGGGGGCGTTCCTGAGCGGCGGCGCGGCGAGCGCACTCGGGGAGGCCGCCGTGCCCCTTCTCGGCTACCTCGGCGCGTTCGGGAACGCCCTCATCCAGCTGTTCGTGGTGCTCGCGCTCGCCTTCTACCTGCTGCGGGACGACCACAAACTCGCCGCGTGGTTCCGGGCCGAACTCGCCGGCGAGACCACCCCCACCTGCATCTACCTCGAAACCGTCGACCGCAACCTGAAGACCATCTTCTTCGGCAACATCCTGAACGCCTTCGCGGTTGCGGTGCTCGCTTCGGTGTCCTACATCGCGCTCAACCTGTTCGCGCCCGATGCCGTCGTCATCCCCTCGCCTGCACTCGTGGGGTTGCTCACCGGCGCGGGCAGCCTCGTTCCCGTCATCGGGATGAAGATCGTCTACATCCCGGTGGCGCTGGTACTCGCCATCGAAGCCGTGCTCGCCAATCCGGCACTGCTCTGGTTTCCGGCGGCCTTCGTCGTCGTCTCGCTCGTCATCGTCGACACCATCCCGGACCTCGTGCTTCGCCCGTACGTCTCGGGACGGGACCTCCACACCGGCTCGGTGATGATCGCGTACATCATCGGGCCCCTCCTCTTTGGCTGGTACGGGCTGTTCCTCGGTCCCCTTCTGCTCGTGCTCATCGTCCACTTCGCGCGGATCCTCCTGCCCGAACTCGTCCGTGGCGAGGTCGTGACCGCAAGCGCGAGCGCTGGCAACCCCTTCGATCCCGACGACGACATCGACGCCCGGGAACCCGAACCCGTCGATCCGGATGTCGATGCGCCCGCTCGGGATCGCCCCCCGCCAGACGTGGACGTCGGCCATCCTCGACCGCGAGCGTGAGGGGGAGACGGCGACCTTCCGCGACGAGATGCGCGGCGGCCCGTTCGCGACGTGGATCCACACCCACCGGTTCGTCGCCGACGGCGAGGAGACCATCGTCGACGACGAGG
>PXSV01000168.1 GCA_003022685.1 Halobacteriales archaeon SW_9_67_24
ATTCGCGGAACGCGTTGGCTGAGAACCCGAACTTCATCGCGGGTCGTACTCGAAGTTCGGTGACCGGTCGAAGAACTCGTAGGGGTTGTCGAAGACGACCTTCTTGACGTCCTCGCGCGGCCAGCCACGATCGAGCATCCTGTCCCGGGCTTTCGGGACCGCGAGCGGGTCGGAGGGGTCCCAGTCGGCGGCGCTGTTGAACAGCATCTCGTCGGTGCCGTGTTCTTCAAGGAGATCGATGGCTTTCTCGTCGGCGATCTTGCCGGGGTAAAGCGTAAAGCCGACCCAGCAGTCCGTCGTGAGGGAGGTCTCGATCGTCTCGGGGGTGTTGTGATCGATGACGATGCGCTCCTGGGTCACGCCCTCGTCTTCGATGATCTCAATGATTCGCTCGGTGCCTGCGGGTTTGTCCGTGTGTGGCGTGTGGATGATGACGGGCAGTTCGCGCTCCTCTGCCATCCGCAACTGCTCGCGCAAGGCCCACTCCTCGTCGTCAGTTCCCTGGTCGAACCCGATCTCGCCGACGCCGACGACGTTCTCGCGGTCGAGGTACTCGGGAAGCTGCTCCAAAACCTCCTCGGCCATCCCGCGGTAGTTCGCCTCCTTCGGTTCGAGTCCGATCGTCACGTAGTGGTCCATCCCCGCCGCGCGCTCGGCGCGATCGGTCTCGAAGTCGATGATCTGCTCGAAGTAATCGAAAAACGATCCCGCATGCTGTTTGTCGGTGCCGCTCCAGAACGCTGGCTCGATGCAGCACTCGACGCCGGCCCGGCGCGCGCGTCGGTAGTCGTCGGCCGAGCGCGACACCATGTGCATGTGCGGGTCGATGATCTCCATGCCGTCCGTTGTGGGTCGAACGCACTACTATGTACTGGTCCCCTCCACCCCCGATCGGTCGTTCCTTCCGCTGAGGACGGGCCGGTTGGCGCGCGGGAGTGCGCGAAGCGCACGGCTCGCACGAGGGATGACTGAACGGAGTGAGCAGCGCGAACGAACTGGAGGAATCGGCTGGGGAGGGGGTGGCTTGCGGGTCTCATTTGCATCGGGACTCGCTGTGAACACGTCGGCGACTATCATCGAGATGACAACGGATCGTCCGAGTCCGTTCGAGTAACAGTAGCAGCGTTTGACGCCTGCACCGCAAAGTAGGTGTGTTCCTGGGCCGTCCTGCCGGTAGATGCAGCGACGGAGCTTCGTGGCGATCGAAACCCGAGACAGCGAATCGCAGCCGCGACGGGGAAACGAACCCGTGGACGTCCAGCCCAAGCACCCCTGGAGGGGCACATGAGCACCGGCGTCTGGCTGGTCGGCGCGCGCGGGAACGTCGCCACCACCGCGATGATCGGTGCGCGCGCGATCGCCCACGGCGCGACCAGTACGGACGGGATGGTCACCGAACGCCCACCCCTCACGAACCTCGACCTCCCGACGGTCGAGTCGTTGGTCTTCGGCGGTCACGACATCCAGGCCGGCAGCGTCGTCGACACCGCCGAGCGCCTCCACGAGCACAACGGCGTTCCCGGCCGGGACGCCCTCGACGCGGTCCGCGAGGACCTCGCCGCGATCGACGACCGGATCGTGACCGGGACCGCGCGCAACTGCGGGCGTACCGTCGCCGACCTCGCCGACGATGCGGCGTTCGACGACGAGACACTCTCGTTGCGGGATCTCACCGACCGCATTCGGGACGATTACGCCGCGTTCCGCGAAAGCGAAGATCTCGATCGGATCGTGGTAGTGAACGTTGCTTCTTCGGAACCGATGCCCACCGATCCCGGCCAGTACGACTCGATCGAAGCGATCGAGGCGGCGCTCGACGCCGACGATCCCGACGACCCACTGCCGGCGAGCGCGCTCTACGCCTACGCCGCCCTCAGTGAGGGCCACCCGTTCGTGAACTTCACCCCGAACGCCGCGAACGCGCTCGGCGGGATTCGGGACCTCGCCGAGCGCGAGAGCGTCCCCCACATGGGCCGGGACGGCAAAACCGGCGAGACCCTCCTGAAGAGCGCGCTCGCCCCGATGTTCGCCGGCCGCAATCTCCGCGTGGTGTCCTGGGAGGGCCACAACATCCTCGGGAACCGCGACGGCGAGGTGCTGGAGGACGAGGACAACGAGGCGGGCAAGCTCCAGAGCAAGGGCGGCGTGCTCGACGGCATCCTCGATTACGACACCCACAATCGGGTCCGGATCGACTACACGCCCGCGCTCGGCGACTGGAAGACCGCGTGGGACGACATCCGCTTTCAGGGCTTTCTCGACACGCAGATGAAGGTCCAGTTCACGTGGGAAGGGTCCGACTCGGCGCTCGCCGCGCCGCTGGTGCTCGATCTCGTCCGGTTGCTCGCCCACGCCGACGCACAGGACGAAGGCGGGCTCCAGCCCCACCTCGCTTCCTTCTTCAAGGACCCGCTCGGCGTCGACGAACACGACCTCTCGCGGCAGTTCGACCGACTCTATGAGTACGCCGACCGGCACGCCGCCGAGAAGGGCGGAGCGGGGGACGGATCGTGAGCGACGCCGCGAGTACAGCCACCGCGGGCCGGGCGATCGTGCTCGACGTCGTCGGGCTCGAACCAGGCCACCTCGATCGGGGACTCGCGCCGAACATCGCCGATCTCGTTGGCGAACCGGCCCGGGCGACGCTCGAACCACCGTTCCCGTCGGTCACGCTTCCGGTGCAGACCACGCTCGCGACCGGCCGCTCGCCCGCATCCCACGGCGACGTCTCCAGCGGCGAATACGATCGGGCGAACGACGCGGTCGCGTTCTGGGAGCGCGAGCGATCGGACCGCGACCGGCTCTGGGAGACCGCTCATGAGGCCGGCCTCGCGACGGGTGTGTTCTGCTTCCAGCATCTCATCGGGACGACCGCCGACGTCGCGCTCACGCCCTCGCCGATCGAGGACGAGGACAACAACATTCTGGAGATGAACTGCTGGACTAATCCCGACGACTTTTACGACGATCTGCAGGAAGAACTCGGCCACTTCCCGCTGCACACCTACTGGGGACCAGGCGCGAACGAGGAATCCTCGACGTGGATTCTCGACGCCGCGAGCGAGGCGATCGAGCGTTACGATCCCGATCTCCTGTGGATCTACGTTCCCCACCTCGATTACGACGGTCTCCGGCACGGTGCCAGCGACGAACTCGACGACGCTATCGGGGTGGTCGATGCCCTTGTCGGCGAGTTCATCGACGGTCTTCGGGGCGACGATCGCTGGCACGAAACCGTCGTGAACGTCGTCAGCGAGTACGGCTTTCACGACGTGGACACCCCAGTCTTCCCGAACCGTGCGCTCCGCGACGCCGGGCTGCTTTCGGTGATGGACGACGGCGAGGGTGGCGAGGAGGTCGATCTCCAGTCCTCCGAAGCGTTCGCGATGGTCGACCACCAGGTGACCCACGTCTACGCCGACGGGAACGCGATCGGCGACGCCCACGAGGTGCTCGCCCCGCTCGCGGGCGTCGAGCGCGTGCTCGGCGACGAGGGAAAGGCCGAGTACGGCGTCGACCACCCGAATGCGGGCGACCTGGTACTCGTGGCGGAGCCGTCGGCGTGGTTCCAGTACTACTGGTGGCACGAGGACGGGGACGCGCCGTACTACGCGACCGACATGGACATCCACGCCAAACCCGGCTTCGATCCCTGTGAACTCTTCTTCGGCGACAGCGGCCTCGCGTCGCTCGATCCCACGCTCGTCGGGGGATCGCACGGCCGCACGGACTGCGAGGGGTTCTACGGCCTCGGCGGTCCGGCCGCTCCCGCGTCGCTCCCCGAACGGGTGGACGCCCGGACGGTCGCGCCGACGCTCACTGAGCTCCTCGGCGTCGACGTGGCGATGGAGTTCGAACTCGACCCGCTCTGATCGACGATCCGGCGAGCGCTATCGTCCCCATTCCCACCACGGCGGCAGCGCTGCGACTCGCGCGGCGATCCGCGGGAACGCCCACACTGAACCGCCAGCGACCGCGACGGCGAACGCGGCCGAGCCGAGCGTCGACCCTGTGAAGAGGGCGATCGCCGCACCGCCGTAGGCCGCGATCAGGACGGTGAGATTGTGTGAAATGGCGCGCGCGACGAGCAGCCGGGCCGTCATCGGCGGCCACGCGAGCGACGTCCATCCGGCACGGACCGTGCCGATGGCGACTGCAGCCGTCACGAGCGCGACGATCGCGGCGAACTTCACCGCGGCGTTGGCCGACGCGTCGAGCAGGCTCAGCAGCGCCGGTAATGCGAGCACCGCGACCTCCGCACAGCCGAAGAAGACGCCCTCGATCCACCGCTCGGCCCCCACCTTTTCGGTGTTTCGCGGGCCGGCCTTGCGCCGTTCGGTAGTGTGATCAGATCCCCTGTTCGGCGACACTGCCGCCGATTCGCACCGACAACTGATACTTGTTGTCATAGGGTCGGTTGTCAGTCCTTGCTGTATTTCGCCGACACGGGGTCGGCGAATACCGGTAAACGGTTACAACCGACCCTATCACTGTGGGCACGCGCCTCCGACGGCGGCCAGCGGGTCGTGGCGGGCCCCCTTATCCTTCCTGGCCGACCCGGATGACCTGGAGCAGTGATTCGACCGGCACGCCCTCCAGTTCCCCGACGCCGCGCTTGTCGACGAGCACGGCACAGGAGATCGGTGTGCCGCCCTCCTCGGTAATGGCGTCGATCGTCTCGGTCATCGTGGTGCCGCTCGTGATCGTATCGTCGACCACGTAACACTCGCGGTCGCGGATCCCCGCGAAGTTCCGCGAGAACGTGCCGCTGAGATCGTCGATGTCGCCCTCCTCCCACTGGTGTTTCCGGGGGGCATACGTCGCGAGGTCGGCGTCGAGTTCGAACGCCACCGTGGTCGCGAGCGGCGTGCCGGCCTTCTCGATCCCGACCACGAGGTCGATGTCCTCGCCGTCGTCGGTCCCTCCGAGCAGGTCCGCCATCGCGCGCCCGACGTACGAGAGTCTCGTGCTGTCGCGCCCGAGCGCGCTCCAGTCGACGTGGATGTCTTCGAGCGCGTCGCTCGGCGTGGGTTCGCGGGTCGCGGTGCCGCCGCCGCGTTCGACGAGCCAGCTCGCGGTCTCCCGCGAGACGTTGAGTTCGTCGGCGATCTCGCCGTTCGAGAGGCCCTGGTCTGTCAGTTCGTTCGCGCTCCCGATCAGGTCGTCGACGTTCTTCATTGCTGGAGGTTGCGCCCGGCCTGTAATAGGTGTGTTGTCGTCGGGCCGCTCCGTGACGCGCGACGCGGCGGTCAGTGCGTGCGCCGTCGCCGGCCACCGTCGCCGATGGGCTCGTCGGCTCGCATCGGCGTCGCGCCGTCACACCGATCCGCGCCGGCGGCGACGACGTCGAGCGTGAGCGCGTCGGCCGAGCCGCTCCGCCGCACGCTCTCGCTGGCGTGTTCCATGCACGAGAACAGCGTGTCGGCCGCGGCTCCACGCGAGGCCACGTACCCGATCGATCGTTCGTTCACCGTCTCCCCGGCGTGTTCCCGACACGTCACTTCCCAGCCGCCACCGATGTCGAACGACGGCGGGTTCGAACCGTCGGTTTTCGTTGCCACTACTTCGAACTCGTCGTACGCGAACACGAGTTCGTCGTCCCCGGCGCGTTTGCACACCCACCCGCACGGTGGCTGTACGTCTTCGGATAGTGGACTCATGGCTCCTCCCCGGCTTGGGAAACGAGCAATACCTGCCTCGGGGTTGTGCTTGCGGTTGCCAGCGTACTATATGGACTCCCGTCGCCGATGTCACCGTCGTCGGCGTCCGGACCGGCGCTCGCTGGCGATCCGTGTTCTCCGTCGCCGTGGATCGGTATCGGGCCGCTCGGGGACGCTCGTGGCCGTTCGCGGGCCGTCCGCCGGGCGCGCCGAACCGTCAGGAGAACTCGATGTCGGCGGTGTAGCGATCCACGAGAAGCACGAGCGCACCGCCGATGGCGGCGACGACGAGCACCGAGCCGGCCGCCCGCGTCGTGACGGGCGTGTTCTCGACCACCCTGGTCGCGGGCAGTCTGAGCGCGCCGACCATCAGGCTCACCAGAAAGGTCAGCGTCGCTTCCCGGTAGTTCGCGAGCGCCCATCGGATGGCGTACGCGATCGAAAAGAGGCCGACGAGCGCGCCGATACCGAACGCGAGGATCACGACGGCCGGTTCGATCAGCGCGCCGACGCTGCCGCCCGACCCGAGGCCGGCGAGCCCGTCGGTGAACGTCGTGAGGGTACCCACCAGGTAATCGTACTGCCCGAGAATGTAGAGGAAGAAGGCCCCCGAGATCCCGGGCAGGATCATGCCGGCGATCGCGATCGAACCGGCGACCAGCACGAACAGCGGCGTGTTCGGCATCGAGTTGCTGACCTCCGGCCCCGAGAGCGCGAACGCGAGCACGAACCCGAAGACCGCGACCGCGACCCGCCGGGGCGTGTCGAGCGAGACGTGCTCGGAGAGCACGATCGCCGAGGCCGCGATCAGGCCGAAGAACAGCGCCGCCACGAGCCCAGGATACGTCTCGAAGGCGTAGTCCATCAACCGTGCGACGGTGACCAGGGCGGTGGCGACGCCCGTTCCGAGCGCGAACAGGAAGGGAACGTCCATTTCGACCAAGGCGGCCCGGAGTTCGGCGCGCTCGGTTCGGCGGTGGATCCGGGGCAAGTAGCGGAGCGCACCTGGATCGAGCGCCGTGATCGCGGCGATCAGTCGCTCGTAGATCCCCGTGATGAGCGCGATCGTCCCGCCCGACACCCCGGGAACCGCGTCAGCAGCCCCCATGAACATCCCCTTGAGGTAGACGACGACCCACGACCGCATCGACTCGCGGCCGCTCATCGCGCCGTCCCGGCTCGGGTCGGTGCCGCCCGTACCGGGGCCGTCCTCGCTGCTGGCTCGACGACCCGCTCGCCGGGAGCCGCCCTCGCGCCCGCGGTCGTCGTGTTCGCTGTCGTCGCGGTCGTCCCGTTCGCTCCCTCACTCGCGTTCGCCCCGCTTGTGTTCGGCCCGCTCGCGTTCGCTCCGGCGGAGGCGTTGCTCGCAGCCGAACCGTTCGTCCCGGCCGTGGCGTTCGTCGCGGCGCTCGCGTTGGCCGAGGCGTTCGTCGCCGTGGTGTTCGACGCGGTGGCGTTCGTCGGGATCGGCACCGACTCCTGCTGGAGATCGACCGTGACCGTCGCGTTGGTCCGGCCGATCACCGCCCCCTCGGGAACTTCGGCCGTCGCGTTCCACCGGGTCGCGTTCTCGCCTGCGCCCTCGACCGGCGTCCGGAAGGTGTACGGCCCGGTCGCCTGGACCGAGACGTTCGTCGCGCCCTCCTCAGTTCCCCACTGGTCGTAGCCGGTGGTGGAGTACGGCAGCGTCATCTCGAACGCGCCCCCGTCGTCGGTCGTCGCCTGCTGGGTGTAGTTGAACGTCGCGTTGACCCCCGGCATCCGCATCTCGACGGTGGCCTCCACAGTGGTGTTCGCCGGGCCGGTCCCCTCGACCGTCGCGCCAGGCACCCGCTCGAACGTCTTGACCCACGTCGGCGGCGTGGGAGTCAGGCCGCTGGCGTTCAGCCCCGTTGCCCGGAGTCGCCGGAACAGGGTCTGTGAGAGCTGCCGCGAGGAGCGCTGGCTCGCGTCGGCAAGCCGGTAGTGTTCGAGCGCCGCCACCCGCTCCTGGGGATAGGCCCCGACGCCGCCGATCTGGGCCGAGCCCTCCTCCTCGACGAACGCCCGTGCGGCCGACATGTTGTCGAAGCGCTTGACCGCCGACTCGTTGCCCGACGGCGTGTAGGCGGCCCGGAGCGAGTCGCCCTGGGGGATCGAGCGCTCGTAGTCGACCACCACGGGCTCGGGTTCGACCGCGCTGCCGTGATAGGAGTACAGCCGGGTGCGCATCGTCTCGTAGTGGCGCTGTTCGTAGGCGTAGACCTCGAGCGAGACCTGTTGACTCCCCTGCTGTTGGCTCACGATCGGCGTGTAGTCGTCGTAGATCGACAGCGGGCCGGCGTTGTACCACGCGAAGGGCGCGCTGAACAGGCCCCTGCCGGCGGGATCGGCCATCCGCCAGTCGATCATCACGTAGCGTACGCCCTCGCCGTCCTCCATGCTGGCGATCTCGTTGGCCTCCGAGGCGTTGTCGGCGAGCAGGAAGTTCGCCGCCTGGCGGGCGTTCTGCTGGAAGGGGTTCGCCGTCGGGATCCGATCGCCGAGCACCGTGATCCAGTGGCCGTAGTCCCACCACGACAGCACGCCGTAAGCCCCGTCGGGGTAGTCGAAGTCGTCGGTCCTGTTGTATTCGCCGTAGTACGCCATCGACTCGTTGCCGCCGCCGTACGTTCCCTCGGCGGGCGTGTTGTTCGCCATCCAGTCCAGACTGCCCTCCCAGCCGAGGACGGTCCGGCCCGGCGATGAGCTCTGATCGGCAGTGGAACCGGCGGGCGTCAGCGCCGCGCCGCCACCGACGGCGAGCGGCGCGGTAATGAGGAGGACGACCGCGAGAACGGAGAGCACCTGGTAGGCTTCGAGGCCCCGGAGTCGCGTTCCGGCGTCGGCGGGGCTGAGGAATCGGATCAGCTCCCCCACGAGCACCGCGTTCAGCACGCAGACCGGGACGATGAGGTAGTAGTTGAACCGCGACTGCGTGAGCGTCGCCGCGGTCATCAGGAGCGCCCAGACCAGAACGAACACCGAGGCCGCTCGCTGGTCGCTCCGGCCGAACGCGAGCCGTCCCAGCAGGACGATCGCGCCGACGATCGCGGTGAAGAAGGCGAGCCCGTACGAGTCCCGGAAGAACCCGACCGCCTGATCGACGGCCGTCCCGAACGGCACGCCGGTCCGGAAGGGCGGTTGGGCCTCGGCGACGGTCAACGTGGTCGCGCTCGACCCGAACCCGACGACGCGTTCGAGCTGGTTGGTGAAGAAATCGAACAGTGCAGGCGTGGCGACCGCCATTACGACCGCGCCGAAAGCGAACAGCCCGAGGATCGTCGCCGGATAGGCCACCGGGGACAGGTCACGAGTTTCGACGGTCCGAGCGAGCCACGCCATGAACACACAGCCGATCGCGCCCGCGAACGCGAGCGCGGGATGGAGAACCGAGAAGTTGGTCACGCTCACCTCGAAGGTGTCGAACGTGACGAGCAGCAAGAGTCCCGCGACCGACAGCGCGATCGCGCTCACGATGGCGACGTGCTCGGGGCTCTCGCCACGGAGGTAGGCAACGGGGAGCGCGACGAGCAGGAAGATCCCGTAGACCCCGACGAGCAGGAGGCCCGGCGGCCACACCCAGAGGTAGAGTGCGATCGCGATCCCCGCGAGTATCCCCCACCCGACCGGTCGGCGCAGGGAAGCGACATCACGCTCCGTGAACTGCTCGTAGACGGGTTTCTCGCGGTCGGCGACGGTGAGCGCGATCACGATGACTGCGACCGCGAGCACCTGGAAGAACGCCTCGGCGGCGTGGTGGTCGGAAAACCCCGCAATCGACCGCGAGAGGAACGTGCTCGGCGAGAGCGCGAGGATCGCCACGCCGACGACGCCGCCGAACCGGCCGCCGAAGCGCTTGCCGAGGAAGTACGCCGGGATCGCGGTGAGCGTCCCGAACACCGCGGGCGCGAACAGCAGGACGAGCGCGGTCGTCTGTCCCGAGGGGTCGCCGAGTCCGACGGCGAGCGCCGCGGTGGCGACGAGTTGGTCGTACAGCGTGCCGAACTGGCCGACGGCGGTGCCCGTCGGGAAGCTGGTCCACGGGTCGAAGGGCATCGTCCACGGCCAGTGTTGGACCGTGTACTCCACCTGGCGGAGGTGATACCACGCGTCGTTGCCGCTGAAGTAGACCTCGCCGTCGACGAGGAAGCGCTCCCAGTTGCGGACCCGGATCCAGAGCATGAACCCGAGGAGGACGACGAGAAGCGGGATGTGGTACCACGACTCGACGCGAGCGAGCACCGGACCGAGAGCCGGGAGTCGCTCGGCGAGTCGCTCCCTGCGTTGACTCATTGCCTGTACTGATTTACAAGACGCGCATAAGGCTTGTGAAACAACCGACCGCACCTGTGGCCGCCGAACGGAAACGGCTATCCGTCGGCCACCGCGAGACGCCGCCATGCGGGTCTCGGTCGTCGTCTGTACGTACGATCCGGCGGTGTTCGACTCCTTCCGTGACGTCGCCGACGACGTGCTCGACCAGACGTACTCGCCCGTGGAACTCGTGATCGTCGTCGACGGCCGACCCGATCTCGCCGATCGGGTACGAGCGGCGTACGGCGACCGCGAGAACGTCGTGGTCCACGAAAACGATGCGAACCGGGGGCTCCTCGAAAGCCGGAACACGGGCGCGGAACTCGCTTCGGGCGACGTCGTGGCCTTTACCGACGACGACGTGCGGATCGATCCCGACTGGGTCGCCGAACTCGTCGCGGCCTACGAGCGCACCGACGCGCTCGCGGTCGGCGGTCGGATGACCCCCGAGTGGGTCGCCGGCCGGCCCGCCTTCCTCCCCGCGGAGTTCTTCTGGCTCGTCGGCGTCACCCACCGCGGGTTCGGTCCCGACGGCGACGAGACTGCGGCCGGCGAAGTTCGGAATACGTTCGGTTCGAACATCTCGTTCAACAGAGAGGTCTTCCTG
>PXSV01000169.1 GCA_003022685.1 Halobacteriales archaeon SW_9_67_24
GTAACCCGTGATTGACTCATCGTTCGTTCGTAGCGACCAGTTCTACTAAGCTCTTGTTGCTCGTGACACCGCTTACCTGTTCCGTCCCATCGATTGTAACGATACTACGATTGTTATAGAACTGGACGGCCGGAGTATCGTCCGGCGTTTTTCGCACAACCACATCCGAACAGCAGGTTTCTCTCGGGCCCCCGAATGTGAGTCCTCACTTCTACTGTGGCAGTCGTTGGGGAGCGTGGGTGTTGCCCAGAACCCTTACACCGAGGTCTGTCGCAATCGCACTGCCGTAATCCTCTGCAATCAAACCACTGTGTAATCTAAGGGAGGGAAACCTCGGACCCGGTTCATGACGTTTCGAGCGACGTTGGTCCATCTCCGACTCGTACGCCGGAGGGCAGTGCTCCGACGAGATCGGCGCTCGACGGACCGTTGGTGGAATCAGCGATCGGTATCGAGGCTCGAAGCTTCGTGTCTCAACGAGAAGGCAACGACTTTACACGGCGTAGCTGTCGTACACACATGAACCGCCTTGCCGCCGTCGGACTGGCGCTGCTGGTCGTTCTGGCGGGCTGTAACGCACTCGCCCCACAGCAGTCGTCGAACGACACCGGTTTCCCAACCGTCCCCGACGGCAACCGCGGCTCCGGCGTTGCCGACGAGCACCGACGCCGGTGCGACCGCTCGATCGAGCACGACCGCTGCGCCGACCGCAACCCCCGCCCCGGCTGGGTCGTCCGGCTCGAACGAGACCGACGCGAACGGGGAACTCCCGTCGGCCGCGACGGTGCGGACCGAGACGCTAGCGGCCATCGACGCGGTCGACACCTATCGGGTTGTCGTGAACCAGACAACGCGGCTGTCCGGGAACGTCAACCGGACCACGAACGCCGTCTCCAACGGGACGTTCGACCGCGACGCGCGCGAAGCCAGCCTGACCGTGACCCAGTCGGCGCTCGGGCGCACCGTCACGACCGAACGCTATCTCGTGAACGGGACGCTCTACGAGCGCAACCCGCAGTACGTCCAGCAGTACGACTCAGCGTGGATCAAGGCCGAGGTGCCGGACAACGGGTCGGCGTTCCGGGACTCGTTCGATACGCTCTCGCGCCAGCGCGCCATCCTGAACGCCTCGACGGTCACGCTCGCCGGGACCGAGACGGTCGACGGCACCACGACCTACCGGCTGAAAGCGTCCCCGAACGCGACTCAGCTGACGGGGGCCGCCGGCTCGGTCCAGCGAGCGAACCTCGACATCGCAAACGTCTCGGCGACGTACTGGCTCGACGCCGAGACCGGGCTGCCGGTGCGCTCGACGATCGAACTCGCCGGCCAGCAGACGGCTCAGGGCCAGACGTTCGGCATCGATCAACGGCTTCGACTCGACTTCGACGGCTACGGGACGCCGGTCTCGATCACGCTCCCGCCGGCGGCCGAGGGGGCCGTATCGGTCACAGGGAACGCGAGCGCCAACGGCAGCGAGACCCGAACAACAGCTCCGTCCGAGTGAGCGATGCGCGGCCGTTTCCTCGTCGTGATCGCCGTCCTGGTCGTCCTCGCCGGCTGTGGCTCGTCGCCTGGCGATCCCTCGACCGTCGGGACCGAGCGTGGAACGCTCTCGCCTGAACCGACGGCGGCCACCGCGACCACCGCCGACGTGGCCACGCCGACCACCGCGGCCGCACCAGCGCGGACGCCCACCTCGGCATCGACTACCGCCGCGCGGACCGCAACACGAACCTCGACGCCGGGACCGCCGTCGACGGCGACACCATCCCCGACGGCGACATCACCCTCGACGGCGGCTGATCCGTCAGCACCGCCACGATCACCGACCGCAGAGGACGCCTCGACCGCGGCGAACGGGTCGGGGATCGTCGTCGAGAACGGGTCGCTACCGGTCGATCCCGACCGCGTGTTCGACCGGGTGGCGTCGGTCCTCGGGACCGACGTCGCGCCGCCGTCGAGCGTGATCGTTCGCGAGGACCCCGAGAACTTCTCCGCGGGGTTCGGATCGGCGTCGGTACCGGACTTCTGGTCGCTCGTGGGCGTCACCCGGAGCGAGCCGAGGGGGTCCGTATCAGTGGTCGAGAACGGGTACACGACGGCGCTCGGCGAGATCGTGCTCTACCCCGGCGCGGAGCCGAACGCGACGAGCGTCTCGTGGCTCCTCGCCCACGAATTCGTCCACTACGTCCAGGCCAGGGAGGGCCGCGTCGGCGACCTCCGGCGCGCGCTCGGGGCCACGTCGACGGACGATCAATTCGTCCAGCGCGCGGTGCTCGAAGGGAGCGCGGCCACCGCGACCGACGCCTACATCGACCGCCATCTGCCCGATTCGCGGTCGAATTCGGCGCTCTATCGGGCGATCGCGGCGGCGTACCCGGCCGGGAGCTACCAGCGCTACGCCAACGCCCAGTACGTCGAGGGCGTCGAGTACGTCCGCGAGCGGGTCGACGACCCCGCGGCCACGGACCAACTGTACGCGACCCCGCCGCGGACGAGCGAACAGGTCATCCACGGGCTGTCGCCGGGCGTCGAACCGGCCAAACCGCTCGCTGTCACGCTGCGCGCGAACGGATCCGAGTTCGCACCGGTCGGCCGGGACACGATGGGTGAGGCGTTCGTCCGCACCGTGCTCGCCAACGGCGTGAACGAGTCACGAGCGGCGGCGGCAGCCGCGGGGTGGGGTGCGGACCGACGGGTGATCGCCCGAACCGACGACGGCGACGCCGGCCATGCGTGGGCGCTGCGCTGGGACGACGCCGCGAACGCCAGCGAGTTCGTCGCCACGTTCCGGGCGTACCGGGACGGGGACGCCACGGGAGCCGACACCGCGATCCGCCTCACGCGCGTGAGCGACGAAACGGTCGTCGTCCTCGTCGGCGACCCCAGGTTCGTCGATGCCGCCACGGCGAACGGCACGAACGACCGGGTAACAGTGATCATCAACACACAGAACTCCTCGTAACGGGCTGGAACACTCGATGCCGATTTCGGTCGATGGGGATTCCGCTGGACGGACTCGCCGATCGAGTCGACAGTGGCGGTTCAAAAACTACTGTTCGGATTCGGGACCGAAGCTGTGTGCGGCGTCAAGAGTAAGTGAAAGTGATTGCTCGATCGTCGATCGCTGCTCGGCCGATGGCCACGCATTACGGACGAAGTACTCCTCGCGGAACTCGCGGCGCTCGTCCGCGGTCGCGGTCCCGATCCGGCGGGCGTAGTGGTTGCTCATGAAGTCGGCGAATGCCCGCGCGTTCGCGGCGTGAACGTCACCGTGGCGCTCGGCGACGCGGGCGACAACGCGGTCGTTGTGGGCCGCGACCCGTCGCCAGTCGTCAGGGTCGCCGGGTCCCGAGAGTCGGCGCTCGACCGCGCGATCGGTGTCCTCGATCCGTTCGGTTCGGACCGTTCCATCGTCGAGCCATTCCTTAGGGTAGCAGACGAGCACCGCGCTGGTGTCCCCCTCGCGGACGCGCGCGGTGAAGCCGTGGTCGGCGAGCACGGCTGCGCGTTCCTCGCGGCAGGCCTCGCGCTCGGCCTCGTCGGTCGCCGCGCGCGCGAGTCGGGTGAGGCGTTCGGCCTCGTCCGCGACCGCGGCGGGAAGCTCACCCATCCTCGAACGCCTCGTTGGCGAGTTCGTCGGCACGATCGTTCGCCTCGCGCGGGACGTGTTCGATCGACCACTCGTCGAACCCGTCGAGGAGTTCGCGGGCCCGGACCCGGCGCTCGCGAAGCGCGGGGTCGTTGGTGTCCCACGCGCCTCGGACCTGTTCGACGACGAGTTGGGAGTCGCCACGGGCGTCGACGGTGTCGAAGTCGTACTCGCGCGCGGCGTCGAGCACCCGGAGCAGGGCCTCGTACTCCGCCCGATTGTTCGTGGTGTCGTCGATGCGCTCGCCGCCTTCCTCGACGATCCCCTCGCTCGTGACGATGATCCACCCGATCGCTGCCGGGCCAGGATTGCCGCGCGACGCGCCGTCGAAATAGCAGTGGGCGCGCCCGCCGGTCTCCCGGAGCAGCGCCGCGAGGCGAACGGGATCGGCTCCCTGGACGACGACTTTGCCCTCGTAGGCGACCGCGGTCGCGCCGTCGCGCTCGGCGCGCCAGCGTTCGTGATCGGTGTTGGCAGGTTCGATCGCCACGCCCGCGGTTTCGAGCCGTTCGCGGGCGTCCTCGGCGTCGCACTCGATGACCGGCATTCGTCGGAACTCGCCGAGGGCGGCGGATAGCGCTTCCGGTTGGAGCGAGGTGGTCCCCCTCGTCACCCGGCGTCGTCGATGGGGGAACGGTTCGCACCAAGGGTTTATGTCCTCGTACGATACTACTATAAAAGTGCAATGACACGGTCCACTCGTCAGCGGGAGCGGCAGGCCGAGACCGAACACGAGGCGGACGAACGGGAAGGGGAGACGGAGGGGGTACGGAGCTGTCCCGAGTGTGATGCCGAGAACTTAGTCAAAAGCGCCGACCGCGGGGAACTGGTCTGTGACGACTGCGGCCTCGTCGTCGAGGAGGAGAACATCGATCCGGGCCCGGAGTGGCGCGCGTTCAACCACGCCGAACGCCAGCAGAAAAGTCGTGTGGGTGCGCCGACGACCCAGACGATGCACGACAAGGGGCTGACGACGACCATCGACTGGAAGGACAAGGACGCCTACGGGCGATCGATCTCCTCGAAGAAACGCTCCCAGATGCACCGGCTACGAAAGTGGCAGGAACGCATCCGGACGAAGGACGCCGGCGAACGCAACCTCCAGTTCGCGCTTTCGGAGATCGATCGGATGGCGAGCGCGCTCGGCGTCCCCCGCTCGGTACGCGAGGTCGCGTCGGTCATCTATCGGCGCGCACTCTCGGACGACCTCATCCGCGGGCGCTCGATCGAGGGCGTCGCCACTTCGGCACTGTACGCGGCCTGCCGGAAGGAGGGCATCCCCCGAAGCCTCGAAGAGATCTCCGAGGTATCGCGGGTGAACCGGAAGGAGATCGGCCGGACGTATCGCTATATCTCCCAGGAACTCGGTCTCGAAATGCGTCCCGTCGATCCCAAGAAGTACGTCCCCCGCTTCTGTTCGGAACTCACCCTCTCCGAGGAGGTCCAGTCGAAGGCCAACGACATCATCGAGACCACCGCCGAGAAGGGGCTGCTCTCGGGGAAGTCCCCGACCGGGTACGCCGCCGCCGCGATCTACGCCGCCTCCCTGCTCTGTAACGAGAAGAAGACCCAGCGCGAGGTCGCAGACGTCGCGCAGGTGACTGAGGTCACCATCCGGAACCGGTATCAAGAGCAGATCGAGGCGATGGGGATTCACGGGTAGGCCGACCGCGAACAGTTTCGCCAGACGGCGGGGGTTTAAGCCGGTGCGGACCCTCCATTCTACTGATGCGGCTCGACGAGTACTTCGAGGAGATCGAACGCGACGAGGCCGCGGAGCGCCGCGAGCTGGTAAAGGAGAAATCCTACGCGATCACCGACTACCTCGAAGACGTCGAGCACGAGTTCGATCGGCGAGTGACGGACGACGCGCTGCTCGGCTCCACGTCACCCACGATTTTTGTCGGGCGATCCTCCTATCCGAACGTCTCGACGGGCGTGCTCTCCCCGGTGGGCAACGAGAAACGTGCTGCCGACTTCGAAACCGGTGGTCACTGGTACGAGCGGGACTTTTCGATCGAGGACGTCTTCGAGCACCGCACTGGCCTCGTGAACTCGACCCAGCGCGCCGAGGTAGGCAACGTCGCGGACGCGTGGAACGGGTTTCTGGGCACCCAGCGCGAGGTCGCGATCGCCGATCGGCCTGTGGACGTCGAGATCGGTCTCAATGGCCCGCTCGACGTGGATTTCGAGGTCTCGGAACGGGACGTCACTACCCCGACCGGGCCACGTGCCCAGGCGAAAAGCGCGACGCTAACCGAGAACCCCCATGTTCCGCGGCCGGTGAAGAAGACCCTGGAGGACGACGACTGGCGCGCGGAGGGCGCAATGAACTACCTCTACAACCGAGGATTCGACGTCTACGACATCAACACCATCCTCTCGGCTGGCGCGCTCGGCGAGGGCGCGAACCGGCGGCTCGTGCCTACCAGATGGTCGATCACTGCCGTCGACGACACCGTCGGGAAGTTTCTCCGGGGCGGACTCCGGAACGCGACCTCGGTCGACGAGACCGAAGTGTACTACAACGAGTACCTGGGCAACAAGTTCTGGATCGTGCTCGTGCCCGGCAACTGGGAGTTCGAGCTGGTGGAGTTCAAAGCGCCGGGCAGCGTCTGGAACCCCGATCCCGACCGGGGAATGTGGATCGCCGCCGATCGCGAGGGCTACGAGGGTCGCAGTTCCTACGTCGACGAAACCGCAGGTGCGTACTACGCCGCGCGGCTCGGCGTGCTCGAACACTTAGAGGAGCGCGACCGCCAGGCCTCGGTCCTCGTCTGCCGTCACGTCACGCCCGATTACTGGGGACCCACGGGAGTTTGGCAGGTGCGCGAAACGGTGCGGGACGCCTTCGCGGGCGAATCGGGTACGGCAGAGTCCTTCGGCGCGGCGCTGCGCGAGCTCGGCCCACAGCTTCCCGTCTCACTCGCGCGCCTCCGCCGGAAGTCGTCGATGGCGGCGGGCGTCCAGTCGAGCCTCGCGGAGTTCGCTGCCGGAACCGACTGATAGGGCCGGTTTGAAGTCCTTCCGGAATCGGCCGCATGCCATCGTGCGGTCGCACCGATAAACGCTTCCAACCGACCCTATGAAGCCACAATCTTTTCGCCCCCCGCTCCCGAGTAGCGAGCATGGCAGACGCAGCCGGGTCGACGGGCCGTCTTCGCGCGCTGGCCGTCGCGCTCGCGGTCGGGATTCTCGGTCTCGTCGTCGCGTTCGTTCTCGGAGCCGCGGTGGTCCTTCCGCTGTCGTTGGCCGGCATCGAGGTCGGCGCGACGACGCTCATCGTCATCTCGCTCGTCACCGGACAGGGAATCGCGTTCGGGGGCGTCGCGCTCGGCTACCTCCGCTATCGGGGTCTCGGTCGTGGCTACATCGGCGCACATGTTCCCTCGATTCTCGACGGCGTCACCGCGGTTATCGGATACGGTCTCGCGCTCGTCGCGGTGTTTCTCGGGGCGATACTTATCACCCTCACGCAGGTCGAACCCGCCGAAAACCAGGTCGGAACGATCGCCGTCGAGAACCCCGAAGTGTTGCTCCTGTTGATCCCGGCCTCGTTTCTCCTCATCGGCCCCGGCGAGGAGCTGCTCTTTCGTGGCGTGGTCCAGGGCCGGCTGCGCGAGGGGTTCGGCCCCGTCCTCGGCGTGCTCCTCGCGAGCGTGATCTTCGCCGCGATCCACTTCACGGCGCTCACGGGTGGGGTCGGTGGACGCCTGGCGACGATCGGGATTCTGTTCTTCCCGAGTCTCGTCTTCGGCTCGGCCTACGAACTCACCGACAACATCGCCGTCCCGGCGTTCATCCACGGTGCGTACAACGCGACGCTGTTCACCGGGCTCTACGTCGTCCTCCAGTCCGGCGGCACGCCGCCAGGGCTGCTGTGACACCGTAGGAACGACCGCCGTCGACGAAATACATTTGTTTCGGACAGTAGAACCAGGATACATGCTGATCGCTCAAGCACCCGCTCTTCCGGGTGGCCC